>NZ_JARUBO010000005.1:323750-647500 GCF_029626235.1 Micromonospora sp. WMMD1120
CCTGGCGGGCGCTGCGCCGCCCCGCCGTACCCGCCGGCCCTGCCGCGCCCGCCAGCCCCGCCGGCCCTGACGGCCCTGACGGCGCTGAGGGCGCTGACGGCGTCGGCAGGGTGTCGCCCCGGGTGGCGGGCGCGGTCCGGCTGGCGCTGACGGTGGCCGCGGTGGGCACCCTCGGGGCGTACACGGTGAGCAGCTCCGCCGGGCTCACCCCGGTGGAGAGTGCCCGCTACCTGTCCTGCCTGCTCCTCTCCCTGCCGGCGCTGCTCTGGCCGGTGTGGACGGTGGCCCGTGCCGCCCTGCCCCGGCCAGCGTCCGCACCGCGCGCCCTCGGGGCCCGGCTGGTCCGTACGGCCGCGTGGGCGGTGCTCGCCGCCACGCTGGGCACCGCCGCGCACGCCACCTGGCGCGCCGCGGAGACCGCGCCCGCGACCCGGGCCGCCGAGGCACGGCACGCCGAGTTGGTGCGCACCCTGCGTCAGCTCGGCGTACGCCACGTGCGCGCGGGTTACTGGACCTGCAACCGGCTCACCTTCGCCAGCGCCGAGCGGGTGGTCTGCGCCGTCGTCGACGACGGGCTGCGCCCCGGTTTCGACCGCTACCCCGGCTACCGCCGTGAGGTGGACCGCGCCGCCGCGCCCGCCTGGGTCGCGCCGACCGGTTCGCCGCTGGCCGCCGCGCTCGACGCACGCCACGGCCCCGGGCCGGCCGACCTCGACCTGGTCACCATCGACGGTTGGCGGATCTACCTGCCGCGCTGACCCCCGCGTCCCTCCCCCACGCCGCGCGCCGGCCCGGCCGACGGCACCGTCAGCCGGCGGTCAGCCCGGCCCGCTGGGGTCGGCGAGCAGGCCGAGGCGGTGGGCCACGGCGGCGGCCTCCACCCGGTTGGTCACGCCGAGCTTGGCGATGATCCGGGACACGTGCACGCTCGCCGTCTTCGGTGAGATGAACAGCCGCTCGGCGATCCGGCTGTTGCTGTGCCCCTCGGCGACCAACCGCAGCACCTCCCGCTCGCGGGCGGTCAGCAGATCGGAGCCCGCGCCGCCCCCGTCGGTGCCGCGCAGGCCGACGCGTCGGGCCAGGGTGCGGGCCCCCTCCAGCAGCGGCGCCGCGCCCAGACGCCGGGCGATCTCAATGGCCTCGGTGACCGCCGCCGCCGTCTCGTCGCGCTCCCCGGCCGCGGCGCTCGCCTCGGCCAGGGCCAGCAACGCGCGGCCCAACGGGTACGGCTGCCCGTCGGCCCGCCACGCCTCGACCGCCGTACGCCAGGTGCACAGCACCCGGTCGCCGGCCGCGAGCAGCGCGGTGACCTGGGCGGCGTGCGCCCGGGCCGCGGGGTGCCGGGCGGGCAGGTCGGCGGCGAGCGCCGCGACCGAGCCGGCCAGTTCCCGGTCGGCCACCCGGTTCGCGGTACGCGCGGCGGCGCTGAGCACCGGCCACCCCTCCCGGGGCAACCGCGGGAGGCGCTCGTCGGCCACCGCGACGCGGGCCGCGCGGACCGCCTCGACCTTGTCGTCGGTGGCCAGCGCCGCCTCGATCGCCAGCTCGCGCAGGGGCAGGCGGTGGTTCGGCCACAGGTAGGGCCGGCCGAGGAAGGCGAGCGCCCGGTCGACGAGCTCGTCCGCGCCCGGGTGGCCGCGGGCCAATCGCAGACCGGCGCCCAGTTGGAGCCAGTGCAGTCCGGTGACGCCGGGCAGGTCGATCCGGGCGGCCTCCGCGAGGACCGCCTCGGCGTCGTCCCACCGCCCCAGCGCGATCAGCGCCTCCGCCCGGTTGGAGAGCAGGTACGCCCCGGTGGAGCGGCTGATGCCCACCCGCCGCGCCTCCGCGACGCCGGCCTCGGCGGCCTGCGCGGACTCGGCGTAGCGACCCAGCTCGCAGAGCACGTCGGACTGGAACACCTTGGCCAGCACGAGCGCCGACGTGTCGCCGGACGCGCGGGCGACGGCCTCGGCCCGGTCGAGCTCGGCCAGCCCGTGCTCCTGCCACTCCTGGTGGCAGAGCAGGGCGATCCGCGTCGGCAGCAGGATCAGCTCCTCGCCGATCGCCTCCGCGTCCGCCGTCGCCTCGGCGGCCACCCGGGCCGCCTCCGCCGGATCTATCTTGACCAGGTGGGTGGCGATGTCGGCGAGCAGCCGCACCCGCTCCACTCCGGGCGGGCCGCCGGACGCCAACCGGTACGCCTCGTCCAACTCCTTCCGGCCGTCGCTCTTGCCGAGCAGGGCCAGCAGGCGACCCCGCTGGTCCAGCAGGCGGGCGGCGCGCAGCGGCGCGGCGTCGGCGTCCACCTCGGCCAGTCCGGCCCG
The DNA here is from genome assembly GCF_029626235.1 of Micromonospora sp. WMMD1120. Lineage (NCBI taxonomy): Bacteria > Bacillati > Actinomycetota > Actinomycetes > Micromonosporales > Micromonosporaceae > Micromonospora > Micromonospora sp. WMMD1120. The sequence goes on from NZ_JARUBO010000005.1 coordinate 326,057, forward strand.
GGTCAGGGTGATGGCCCGGCTGAAGTCGCCGGCGATGACGGCGGCGTCCAGGGTCTGCTCCAGCAGCGCCAGGTGGTCCATGCCGAGCAGGGCGGCGGCGTCGGGCACCAGCTCCCACAGCTCCAGCGCCCGCTCCAGCAGCCGGCGCTGCTCGGCGTACGCGTACCGCTCGGCGGCGGCGCAGGCCGCGACCCGGGCGGCGACGAGGGCCCGGGGGTGGTCGTGCGCGGCGTGCCAGTGATGGGCGATCTCGGTCGGGGCCAGGCCGGCGGCGACCAGGTGCGGCTGGGCCTCGATGGCGGCGGCGAAGCGGGCGTGCAGCCGGGCGTGCTCGCCGGGCAGCAGCTCGTCGTGCACGGCCTCGCGGACCAGCGCGTGCCGGAACTCGTAGTCACCGTCCCGGTCGGCCACGACCAGTTGGGCGGCGACGGCGGCGCGCAACGCGTCCTCCAGCTCGGCCTCGGGCAGGCCGGCCACCTCGGCGAGCAGGTCGTGGGCGAAACGGGTGCCGCCGGCGGCCGCGATCCGCAGGACCCGCTGGCTCGGCTCGGGCAGCTTGTCCACCCGGGCCAGCAACAGGTCGCGCAGCGTCTCGGGAATCGCCACGCAGCCGATCGGGTCACCGGCGGCGGCCAACTCCTCGATGAAGAACGGGTTGCCCTGGGTGCGCTCGTGCACGTCGTCGACCGCGCGGGCCGGCGGTTCGGCGCCGAACAGGTCGGCGAGGATCGCGCCGGTGCCGTCGCGGTCCAGTCGCCCCAGCTCCACCCGCTGCACACCGCGGGCCCGGTCCAGCTCGGCGAGGAACGGGCGCAACGGGTGTCCCCGCTGCAACTCGTCGGTGCGGTAGGTGCAGACCAGCAGCAGCCGCGCCGGCCGCGCCGCCCGCACCAGGAACCCGATCAGGTCCCGGGTGGACCGGTCGGCCCAGTGCAGGTCCTCGATGACGAGCACCAACGGGCGGGCGTCGGCCAACCGCTGGAACAGCTCGGCAACCAGGTCGAACAGGTAGCCGCGCGGGGCGTCGCTGAGCGGGACCGTACGACGGGTGACGGCCGCCGAGGCCCGACCCAGCTCCGGCAGCAACGGCGCGAACTCCGCCTCGTAGCCGGCGAAGACCTCGGGACCGTCGGCGCGCAGCACCGCCCGTAACGCGGCGGCGAACGGGGCGAACGGCAGGCCCGCCTCGCCCAACTCCAGGCACTGACCGACGAGCACCCGCGCCCCGCCACCGGTCGCGCCACCGGCGAACTCCTCCAGCAGGCGCGTCTTGCCCACGCCCGCCTCGCCGCCGACCAGCACCGTCGTCGGCTCCCCCGCCCGCACCCGGCCCAGCGCCTCGCGCAGCGCGGCGATCTCGCGGTGCCGCCCGACGAGGACGGAGCTGGCGGCTCGTACTGTCACGTGTTCGAGCATGCCATGACGGGCCCCGCCGCCGGCCCCGCCGCTCGCCCCGTGGTCGGGCGGCGGGGCCGGCACGGGCCGACCCGACGGCATGGCAGCTGCCGTACGGGCGGCGTCCGCCGCGGCGGTGGCTCGTGCGGTTGCCGTGGCCGGCGCGGTCACCGGCGGGCGTCGCCGGTGCGACCGGTCGGCCTGCGCCGACCCAGCCAGCCGCGGCCACCGGAGCGGGGCAGCGACCGGGCGAGTCGGTCGGCGGCCACCTCGGCGCGCAGCTCGGCGGCGTGGGTACGGTGCAGCGTGAGCAGGAATTCCGCGTCGTTGCCGAACATGTCAGGCCCCTTCGTCGCGTCGTCGTCTTCTGCTGATGACTCTTCGCGTGAAGGCCCCGACCGGGCATGGGGACAGCGCCTCATCTTCCCCGGCGGCACCCTCCTTACCCGCGCCGGCCGGACGCCCGCGGCGGCGTAAGGTACTCAGCCGGCCGGCACCCGGACGCGGATCAACGGGGCGTGCGACGACCACTAGACTCTGCGACATGGCAAAGCCCCAGGAGAAGGTCTCGTTCGGCCAACGGCTGAAGCAGATCGGGATGGTGTTCCAGTTCACCGCCAAGCAGGACCGGTGGTTCGCGCCGCTGCTCGCCGGCGCGGTGCTCATCCCGCTCGCCCTCACCGTGGTCGCGGTCATCCTCTGGAGCTGGATCTGGCTGCCGCTGGGCATCCTGTTCACCCTGCTCGCGGTGCTGATCGTGCTCAACCTGCGGTCCAACAAGGCGATGATGAACGCCGCCGAGGGGCAACCCGGCGCGGCGGCGCAGATCATGGAGAACATGCGCGGTGACTGGCGGGTGACCCCGGCGGTCAGCTCGACCACCCAGATGGACATGGTCCACCTGGTGATCGGCCGTCCGGGCGTGATCCTGCTGGCCGAGGGGAACCCGCAGCGGGTGCGCGGCCTGCTCGGCCAGGAGAAGCGGCGGCTGTCGAAGGTGATCGGCTCCGCTCCCCTGCACGACTACGTGATCGGGCAGGAGGAGGGCGAGCTGCCGATCCGCAAGCTCCGCACGACGCTGCTGCGCCTGCCCCGCGCGCTCTCCGGCAAGGACGTCAACTCGTTGGACAAGCGTCTCAAGGCGCTCACCGCCCGTCCGCAGATGCCCAAGGGCGCGATCCCGAAGAACATGCGGCCGCCAGGCGCCTTCCGCCAGTCGCGGGGCCGCTGACCCCCCAGGTGTACGACCACGAGAGCCGGACCCCTCAGGTCCGGCTCTCGTCGTAACACCCCGCCGCGCCCCGCCGCACCCCCGCGATCTTGCGCCGCACCCCCGCGATCTTGCACTTTCTGTCCCGACAAAGGGGGTGCATCTGCTCATAGCGACAACAGAAACCGCAAGATCGGCGCGGTTCTCCCCGCAGCGCGGTTCTCCCCGCAGCGCGGTTCTCCCCGCAGCGCGGTTCTCCCCGCAGCGCGGTTCTCTCCGCAGCGCGGGCGCGGGCGGGGCGGTTCAGCCTCGGGGCGCGTCGACGATGACCGAGTCGGCGAGCTTGTCGTGCAGGCCGCGGCGGTGCTCGTCCATGATCAGCGCGGGGACGACGAGGGCCAGCAGCAGGCCCCGGATCAACCCCCGGAGCACACCGATCCGGCCACCGTCGTGCCAGTTGAGGCAGCGGATCTTGGTGATGTACATGCCCGGCGTCTGGGCGAACAGGCCGAGGAAGACGCCGTACACCAGGACCAGCACCAGCACCGGCGCCCATCCGTCGCGGACCGGGTCGGCGAAGAAGTTGGACACCAGCAGGCAGAGCACCCAGTCGACGATCAGCGCTCCGAACCGCCGGCCGAGGCTCGGCGGGGTGAAGGTCGGGTCGGTGGCCGGGGCTGCCGGGGCGTACGGATTGGTCACAGCGGTCAAGGGTATCCGCGCGGCGGCGAGAGGTCGTCCGGCACCACCGCCGCTGTGTGCCGATTCAGGCTAAAGGCATCAGATGTCATTAGACTGGCCCAGTCGGTACGCCGCTCGTGGCGAGCCGGAGGCGTGGACAGGAGCGTCGCCGACGCTCCGCGAGGGACGTAACACGGCAGAAACAACGGAGACACGGCTGGGCAACCCCCCGGCCATAGCGTCGCCAGAAGCCTAGCCACCCCGTGGACGTGCCAGGAGGATGTGTGTTCGCCAATCCCGAGGAACTGCTGCGCTACCTCAAGAACGAGGACGTGAAGTTCGTCGACGTGCGTTTCTGTGACCTGCCCGGCGTGATGCAGCACTTCAACCTGCCGGTCGAGTCCGTCAACGACGACCTCTTCACCGACGGCCTCGCGTTCGACGGCTCGTCGATCCGCGGCTTCCAGGCGATCCACGAGTCGGACATGCTCCTGCTCCCGGACGTCGCCACCGCGTTCATCGACCCGTTCCGCGCGCAGAAGACCCTCGCGCTCAACTTCTTCATCCACGACCCGTTCACGCGTGAGGCCTACACCCGCGACCCGCGCAACGTGGCGAAGAAGGCCGAGGCGTACCTCGCGGCCAGCGGCATCGCCGACACCGCCTACTTCGGCGCCGAGGCGGAGTTCTACATCTTCGACTCGATCCGCCACGAGACCTCCGCGCACCAGTCGTTCTACTACATCGACTCGATCGAGGGCGCCTGGAACACCGGCCGCGAGGAGGCCGGTGGCAACCGCGGCTACAAGACCGCGTACAAGGGCGGCTACTTCCCGGTCCCGCCGGTCGACCACTACGCCGACCTGCGCGACTCGATCGTGCGCCGGCTCGTCGACACCGGGTTCACCGTGGAGCGTTCGCACCACGAGGTGGGCACCGCCGGCCAGTCCGAGATCAACTACAAGTTCTCCACGCTGCTGCACGCCGCCGACCAGCTCCAGCTCTTCAAGTACATCGTGAAGAACGAGGCCTGGGCCAACGGCAAGACCGCCACGTTCATGCCCAAGCCGCTCTTCGGCGACAACGGCTCCGGCATGCACACCCACCAGAGCCTCTGGCTCAACGGCGAGCCGCTGTTCTACGACGAGACCGGTTACGCCGGCCTGTCCGACACCGCCCGCTGGTACATCGGTGGCCTGCTGCACCACGCGCCGTCGCTGCTGGCCTTCACCAACCCGACGGTCAACTCGTACCGCCGCCTGGTGCCGGGCTTCGAGGCGCCGGTCAACCTGGTCTACTCGCAGCGCAACCGCTCCGCGTGCACCCGCATCCCGGTCACCGGCAGCAACCCGAAGGCCAAGCGCGTCGAGTTCCGCGTGCCCGACCCGTCGGCGAACGTCTACCTCGCCTTCTCCGCGATGATGATGGCCGGCCTGGACGGCATCAAGAGCAAGATCGAGCCGCCGACGCCGATCGACAAGGACCTCTACGACCTCCCGCCGGAGGAGTGGGGCGACGTCAAGCAGGTCCCCGGCTCGCTGCCGGCCGTGCTCGACTCCCTCGAGGCCGACCACGACTACCTGCTCGACGGCGGCGTCTTCACCCCCGACCTGATCTCCACCTGGGTCGACTGGAAGCGCGCCAACGAGGTCGACCCGGTCCGCCTGCGTCCGACCCCGCACGAGTTCGCCATGTACTTCGACTGCTGAGCAGTCAGACGCAGGACGACTGCCGAGCAGTCACCGCACCACCGGCCGGGCCGGCTTCGCGATCGCGGAGCCGGCCCGGCTCACTGTGCGCCGCCCCCCGGTATACCTTCGCGTCCGATACATTGCTCCGTGTGGACACACCTCTACGCGAACCGACCTTCCTGATCCTCACCGCGCTGGCCGCCCAGCCGATGCACGGCTACGGGCTGATCGGTGAGGTCGCCGCCCTCTCCGACAACCGCGTGTCGCTACGCCCCGGGACGCTCTACGGGGCGCTCGACCGACTCGTCGACGCAGGCCTCGTCGAGGTCGACCGGGAAGAGGTGGTGGACGGCCGACTGCGCCGCTACTACCGCCTCTCCACCAGCGGTGAGACCACGTTGAGCAGCGAGACCGAGCGGCTGCGCCGCAACGTCGAAGCCGCCACGAGCCGGTTGTCCAAGCGGACTCGTGTCACTCTCCGGACCATCCCGCGCGCGGCCGGAGGGCTGGCATGAACGAGCTGGAACGCCGTTACCTCCGGCTGCTGCGCGCGTACCCCGCCGACTACCGGCGCGCCCGCGGCGCAGAAATCGTCGGCACCTACCTCGACCTGGCCACCCCTGACCAACGTTGGCCGACGCCGGCGGCCGCCGCGGACCTGGTGCGCGGCGGCCTCCGCCAGCGGCTGCGGGCCGCGGGCGTCACCGGGCTGATCCCGGGGGTACGCCTCGCGGCGCTGCTGGCTCTGGTCACCGCGAGCGCTCTCGCCGGCGTCTGGGGTACGGCAGAGCTGCATCCGCCGCCTGCCGAGTGGGGCGTCCCCCACGTCGGCCCGTTCGTCTCGATCGGTGTCGTCACGTGGGCGGCATGGCTGCTGACGGCGATGGTGATCGCCGTCGCGCCGAGCCGGGTCGCCCGGTGGGCCATCACCCTCGCGCTCCTGCTCACGATGGCGCTGCCACCGGTGGCCGCAGCGCTCGACGCATTCCGACCACCGCTGATGGTGCTGCTGCCGCAAATGGTCCTGGGCCTGCTGGGGCTCGCCCTGCCCGACCGACCCTGCCGGGCGATCCGTCTCGCGCCGGCGCTGTCCGCACTGTCGGCGGTGATGGCGACGGAATTCCTGGTGGGCTTGGATGCGGTCGGCACCTACTACGGCGCCACCCTGGAGATCTTTTTGCCCACCGTCGGCGGACTGTTGCTGGTCGTCGGGGCTCTGCTGGCCATGGGTCTGGCACTGGGCGGGGACACCCGCGGCGGCTGGGCGCTCGTCACCCTGCTCACCCCCGCCGGCTTCCTGGCGGTGCCCGGCCTGGCCGACAGCTTCGGCCCGGCGTACGGCGCCATCACCTTCGCAGAACTGGCCGTGACCTCTCTCGCTGTCGCCGTCGCCGGTCCGGCCGCGCTGTTCCTGACCGTTCTGTTCCGCTCCCGCCGGACCTCCACGCCCCAGCTTTCCGAACAACAGTGCCCCACCTGCGGCGCGCGAGCGAGCACGAGCGTGACCCCACGACCCTGACGATCATGAGGTTGGCGAGGTTCCCGTCCGGGTTGTCCCCGTCAACCTCATGATCAATGAGGCCGGCGGCGGGTGACGCGGAGGAGGACGGTCAGAAGCAGCGCGGTCATCGCCAGCGCGCCGGGGGCCTTGGTGAAGCGGGCCAGGTTCGTGCCGTCCGGCAGGGCGAGGAAGGCCGCCACGGCGGCCGGGACCGCGTACCACGTCGTCCGTAGAGCGGTCAGCGCGACCAGCGCGAGGGGCCAGGTGGCGTACCAGGGGTGGAAGACCGGGGACAGGACGACGGTGGCGACCAGCGCCAGCGCCGCGCCGCGCAATACCACCCGGGCGTCGTCAAGTCGGCGCAGTGCCCGCCACGTTCGGTACCAGAGCACCACCAGCACACCGGCGAGCAGGAGCAGGGCGACCGCGCGGATCACCGGTACCGCCTGCGGGTCCCGACCGACCAGCGCGCCGACGTAGTCCACCACGAACCCGACGGCGGTGGGTGGCGACGTCCACTGCTCCGAGTCACCGCTGTGGGTGAGCGCGCCCACCCAGCCGAAGCCGAGCCTGGACAGCGCCGAGGTGACCAGCACCGCGCCGACGAGCCCTCCGGCCAGCCAACCTCCGCCGCACACCAGTGCCCGCACCGTGTACGCGCGTCGCACCCCGGCCAGCACGGCGAACGGCACCACCACCACGGCGGTGGCCTTCACCGTGACCGCCAGCCCGAGCAGCGCCCCGGCCAGCAGCAACGCCGGAGGCTGACCCGGTCGGCGGACCGCCACCAGCAGCCCGCACAGCAGCAGGCCCAGCATCACCGCGTCGTTGTGCGCCCCGGCGACCAGGTGTACGCCGACCAGCGGCCCGGCCAGCGCCAGCCAGGCGGCTCGCCGGGTCGGCACCCGGGCGGCGCGGGCCAGAGCGGGCAGGCAGGCTGCGGCCAGCACCAACCCCGCCACGGCGATCACCCGCAGCAGCACCAGCGTGCCGGTGAGCCCGCCGCCGAACGTGACGGCGAGCGCCGCGAGCAGCACGAACACCGGTCCGTACGGCGCCGGGGTGTCCCGCCAGATCGGCGCGACGGTGTCCAACCACGGGCAGCCCGCCGCCGCCACCCCCACCGCGTACGGGTCGACGCCGTGCGCGTAGGTCCAGCCCTGGCAGGCGTACGAGTAGACGTCCCGGCTGCCCAGCGGCGGCGCGACCAGCAGCGGCAGCGCCCACAGGCCGGCGGTGAGGTACGCCCACCGGGTCGACGGGGTGCCGTCGCGCAGCGACCACCACGCCCCGACCAGCAGGGCGGTGCCGACCAGCCAGCAGGTCAGCGTCGCCGGGCCGCCCGGGGCGCGCCAGATCGACTGCGGTGTCGCGCCGAACGGGGCGTCGGGCAGAGCCCCGCCGAGATACCCGGCCACGGCGAGCAGGACCGCACCGACCAGCCCGACCCACCGAACAACGCCAGCCCACCCCACAAGACCGGCGCACCGTCCCTCAGTCGGCGGCGACCGCCTGACGGGTCGCCCGAGCCGACCGTACCAACCGGATGACCAGCACGATCACCAACAGCGTCATCAGTGGCGCACCGACCGTCTTGGTGTACCGGGGCAGCCCGGTCCCGTCCGGCAGCACCAGGAACGACGCGACCACCGCGACCACGATGAACCATCTGGTCCGCTGGGCGGTGGCCGCGAGCACGAACAACGGCCAGGTCCAGTACCAGGGGTGCACCACGGGGGCGAGCGCGACGGTGAGGGCGAGCGCCAGACCGGCGTGGTACAGCGGGTCGCGGGTGCGGGCCCGCCACCAGAGCCAGACCAACAGCACGGCCAGCAGGACCACGGCGATCCCCCGGGTCACCGGCAATGCGTCGATGTGCGCGCCGAACGGGGCCGCCAGGTAGCCGATGGTCTGGCCGACGGCCGTCGACGGGGAGGTCCAGGCGACGGCCGCCCCGCCCTGGGACAACCCGCCGATCCAGCCGAAGTCCAGCCCGCCGGCGACGGTCACCCCGACGACGGCGACGAGGGTGCCGCCGACCACCCAGCCGCCGTCGCGGATCAGCGTCCTGATCCGGTACGGGCCGGCGGTCGCGGCCAGCGCGGCGAACGGCACCACCACCACGGCGGTCACCTTGATCGCCACCGCGAGTCCGAGGAGCAACCCACCGAGCAGCAGCATTCCGCGCCGGCCCGGGTGGGCCGCCACCACGGCCAGCCCGCCGACCACCGCGGCGAGCATCAGCACGTCGTTGTGCGGGCCGCCGATCAGGTGCGCGGCGACGAGCGGGGAGCCGAGCGCCAGCCACACCGCCCGGCGCGGCGGCACACCGGCCCGGCGCGCCAGCGCCGGCAGGGCCCACGCGGCGCAGAGCACGCCGGCCAGCGACAGCGCCCGGAACAGCACGATGCTGGCGGTCAGCGAGCCGGTCGCCTCGACCACCGCGCCCGCCAGCAGCACGAACAGCGGCCCGTACGGCGCTGGGGTGTCCCGCCAGATGACCGACACCGAGTCCAGCCAGGGGCAGGGCAGCGCGGAGACGCCGTGCTCGTACGGGCTGAGCCCGCCGACGAAGCTGGCCCCCTGGCAGGCGTACGCGTAGACGTCCCGGCTGCCGAACGGCGGCGCGACGAGCAGCGGCAGCAGCCAGAGTCCCACGGTGACCAGCGCCCAGCGTGTGGACGGTCCGCCGTCGCGCAGCGCCCACCAGGCGTACGCGAGCAGGCCGGTGCCGACCGCCCAGGCGGCCAGGATCAGCGGACCGTGCGGTCCCTGCCAGATGCTGACCGGGGTGCTGCGCAACGGGCCGCCGGGGAACGCCCCGCCGAGGAAGGCGGAGAGCGCGAGCAGCGTCGAGCCGGCCAGGCCGGTCCAGCGCGCGAGGTGGGAAGGCACGCCCGACATGCTGCCAGCACGCGTTCGTGGGGCCGACGGCAGCACCGTCAGCAGTGCCCCTCGGGTCGCAGGGCGCTGGAGATGGCGTAGTCGCCGGCGGCGCGGACGCGTGCCTCGGTCCACCCGTCCGCGTCGGGCCGCAGGCAGCCGTCCGGGCCGCTCAGCGTCAACCAGCGGGACCAGCGCACCCGGACCGGCACGTCCCCGGGTTCGGCGGTGAGCCGGACCGCGCCCCGGTCGGCGGCCACGAGGCGACCCGGGGCTCCGACCAGCGGGGTCGGGTCGGCCACCTCGTACAGCCGCCAGGTCGGGTCCCGCCAGACCTCCCGCAGGTACGGCAGGCCGGCGCGGATCAGCGCGGCCTCGTCGCGCCCCCACCGGTCGGCGGGGGCGTCCGGGGCGAGCGCCACGTGGGTCACCGCCTCGCGGCGCAGCCACCGCTCGTACGTCTGCGCGGTCAGGCTGCCGTCGTAGAACAGCGCGTTGCGGTCGCTGTCGACCTGGCGTTCCCAACCGCGCGCCAGCGGCACCGTCGGCGGCAGGTACGCGGACTCCCAGTGGTCGCGCAGCGGCACCACCTCGATCCGGCCGGTCGGCGGCAGCCTGTCGAGTTCCGCGACGAGCGGCCGGTAGAACGTCTCGGCGCTCTCCGGCGAGCCGGCCCGGGTCACGTCACTGGTCATCACCGGGGACTGCCACCAGACGGTGGCGGCGAGCAGCCCGGCGAGCCACGGCGCGGGCAGCGGCGCGTACCCGGCGAGCACGGGCAGCGCGAAGAGCAGCGGCAGGCGCAAGGCGTTGGACCCGATCGGGCTGGGCAGGTAGTACGCCCCGACCAGGAGCAGCACGGTGAGCGCCGCGCCGACGCGCAGCACCCGGCGGCGGCGTGGCAGCACGACCGCCACCAGCACCGCGAGGGCCACGTTGATGCGCATGGACTCGGCCGAGTACGGCTGGGTGCCGCCGTTGCCGAAGAGGGCCGCTATCGGGGCCAGCGTGACGGCGGGCGCCACGGCCAGGACGAACCCCTCCCCCAGCGGTCGCTCCGCGCGCCATCCGCCGGGCAGCGGGCGACCCGGCCCGTCGCCGGTCCGCAGCGCGGACAGCAGCACCGCCGCGCCGGCCAGCCCGGTGAACAGGCCGGCGACCGGGCTCGCCGCCGTCGCCAGGGCCGCGCAGAGGGCGGCGAGCGCCAGCCGGACCCCGCGCGGCGGGCGTTCCGCGCTGACCGCGCAGAGCGCCAGCAGCCCGAACGCCAGCCCGACGGCGAAGGTGACGCGACCGCTGGCCAGGTTGCCGACCAGCACCACAGCGCCGAGGACCCCGGCCAGCAGCGGTCGACGGGCCCGGTTGCGGGCGAACAGCCACCCCAGCGCCGCCGCGCCGACGACGGCGGCGACCGCCCCCAGCGGCCGCACCCCGATCAGCGCGCCCCACCGGGCCGTGAACAGGCTGTAGCCGTACTGGTTGACGCCGCCGTACCAGCCGAAGTCGATCGGCGCGGCCCCGTACCGTTCGGTGAATTCGGCGCGGGCAACCTGGGCGGCGAGGTCGGTGCCCATCGGCGGCGCGAGCAGGAACGCGACGGCGAGCAGCAGCGCCGCCCCGGTCGCCGCCGCCCCGGCGACGCGGGGCGACGCGTTAGGCATCGAGGACCCGTTCGGTAGCGGCGCGGGAGCGGCGGCCGACGCGCAGGAACTCGTCCAGGAACTCCCCCGGGTCGTCCCGCCCGAGCAGCCGGACCACGCCGGCCAACTCCACCCCGTGCCGCGGCAACTGGTCGCCGGCCCGGCCCCGGACCAGCATCAACGCGTTGCGGACCTGGGCGGCCAGGGACCACCCGGCGGCCATCTCCGCGGCGTCCGCCGGGTCGATCAGGCCGGCCCGCTCGGCCGCCGCGAGGGCATCGAGGGTACGCGTGCCGCGCAGCGTCGGGATCGCGCCCGCGTGCCGCAGTTGGACGAGCTGCACCGCCCACTCCACGTCGGCCAGCCGGCCGCGACCGAGCTTCGTGTTGGTGGCCGGGTCGGCGCCCCGGGGCAGCCGCTCGGTCTCCACCCGCGCCTTGATCCGTCGGATCTCGACGATCTGCTCACGGGTCAGCCCGGCGGCCGGGTAGCGGACCGGCTCGATCATCTTCTCGAACTCGGCACCCAGGTCGGCGTCGCCGCAGACGAACCGGGCGCGCAGCAGCGCCTGGGCCTCCCACACCCGCGACCAGCGCGCGTAGTACTGCGCGTACGCGGCGAGGCTGCGGACCAGCGGACCCTGCCGGCCCTCCGGGCGCAGGTCGGCGTCGACGCCCAGCGGCGGGTCGGCGGCGGGTACGCCGAGCAGCCGGCGCAGCTCCTCCGCGATCGCGTGCGCGGCGGCGCTGGCGGCGCTCTCGCTGACCCCGGCGGGCGGGTCGTAGACGAAGAGCACGTCGGCGTCGGAGAGGTAGTTCGACTCGTACCCGCCGAGCCGGCCCATGCCGATCACCGCGAACCGCAGACCCTCCGGCGCCGGCTGGCTGGCCCGGGCGGCGCGCAGCGCGGCGGCGAGTGTGGCGTCGGTGACGTCGGCGAGCGCCGTGCCGACGGCGGTGACGTCGGCCAGGCCGGGGGCGGGCCGACTCGTGCCGTCCGGACGGCTGGGGGTGGGGGCGAGCGCGCCCGCCCGGCAGAGCACGTCGGCGCAGGCCACCCGGAACAGTTCGCGGCGGCGCAGCGCCCGCACCGCGCGGGTCGCCTCGACCGGGTCGGTGTGCCGGGCCGCCGCCGCCAGGAATCCCTCCCGGAGGACCTCGCGCGGGCGCGGCGCCAGCTCGTTCTCCTCGGCCAGCAGCCGCAGCGCCTCCGGGTCGCTGGCCAGCAGGTCGGCGACGTACCGGGACAGCGCGAGGACGCGGGCGAGCCGGCGGGCTACCGGGCCGCCGTCGCGCAGCAGCCGCAGATACCACGGGGTGCTGCCGAGTTTGTCGGACACCGTGCGGTAGTTCAGCAGCCCCCGGTCCGGCTCCGGCGCGTCGGCGAACTCGTCGAGCAGCACCGGCAGCAACGTGCGCTGGATGGCGGCGGTGCGGCTCACTCCGCCGGTCAGCGCCTGGAGGTGCCGCAGCGCCCCGGCCGGGTCGGCGAAGCCCAGGATCTCCAACCGGTTGCGGGCGGCCTCCGGGGTGAGCCGCAGCCCGTCCGCCGGCACCCGGGCCACCGACTCCAGCAGCGGCCGGTAGAGCAGTTTGGCGTGCAGTCGTCGTACCTCGGTGGCGTGGGTGACCCACTCGGCCCGGAAGCTCTCCACGGCGCTGCGCCCCGGCGTGGCGGTGAAGCCCAGCGCGGCGGCGAGCCAGCGCAGCGCGCCCGTCTCGGCGGGCACCGTGTGCGTGCGCCGCAGGCCCTGGAGCTGGAGCCGGTGCTCGACGGTGCGCAGGAAGCGGTAGCCGCGCAGCAGCGCCTCGCCGTCGGCCCGCCCGACGTAGCCGCCCGCGACGAGCGCGCGCAGCGCCGGGATCGTGCCGGGTGGTCGCAGCGTCTCGTCGACCCGGCCGTGCACGAGTTGCAGCAGTTGGACGGCGAACTCGATGTCCCGCAGCCCGCCGGGACCGCGTTTGATCTCGCGCTCCAGCTCCTTCGGCGGGATGTTGTCGATGATCCGGCGGCGCATCGCGCGGACGTCCTCGACCGCCTCGGGCCGCTCGGCGGCCCGCCAGACCAGCGGCGCGAGCTGGTCGATCCACTCCTGGCCCAGCGGCAGGTCGCCGGCGGCCGGCCGGGCCTTGAGCAGCGCCTGGAACTCCCAGGTCCGGGCCCACCTCCGGTAGTACGCCAGGTGGCTGGCGAGGGTCCGGACCAGCGGGCCCCGGCTGCCCTCGGGACGCAGCGCGGCGTCCACCGGCCAGGCGACCAGCCCGCAGACCTGGATCAGCCGGGTGGCCACCACCGTCGCGGCGGGCAGGTCGGCGTCCTCGGCGGCCACGAAGATGACGTCCACATCGGAGACGTAGTTCAGCTCGCCACCGCCGCACTTGCCCATCGCGACGACGGCGAGCCGGGGCCGCTCGGTGCCCTCCGCCAGCTCCCCGACGGCGATCTCGTACGCGGTGGTCAGCGTCGCGTCGGCCAGCGCGGAGAGCGCGGCCATCGTCTGCTCCAGGCCGCGCCCGCCGGTGAGGTCGGCCGCCGCGATCCGCAACAGCGCCATCCGGTACGCGATCCGCAGCGCCGCCACCGGGTTGACGCCGTCGACAGGGTTGACGCCGTCGACCGGCTCCAGCCGGCCCTCGGCGGCCGGTGGCAGGCCGTCGGCCGCGGTGGCCAGTGTCCGACAGTGCTCCGGGTGCGCCACCAGGTGGTCGCCGAGCGCCGACGAGGCGCCGAGCACCGCCACCAGCCGTCGCCGCAGCCCGGGGTCGCCATGCAGCTCCGCGAGGAGCGGCGCCCGGCCGCCGCCGTCGGTCGTCCGGCCCTCGGCCTCGACGATGCGGTGCAGTTGGCGCAGCGCCAGGTCCGGGTCGGCGGCCCGGGACAGCGCGGCGAGCAGTTCGGCGGCCGGTTCGTCGACCGGCTCCTGCTCGGCCGGCCCCCACAGCCCCAGCCCGTCCGGGCCGAGCAGGTCCGCGGCTCGCGCGCCGCCGTCGCCCTCGGCGGTGCCGAATCCGTACCGGGCGAGCCGGCCCGGTGCCCTGGTCGGCCGGCTCATCAGTGCCCGAGCAACGGCAGGCCGCGCCGCGTGGCGCTGTCGTCCAACTCGCCGAGGGCCAGCGCGGCGAACCGGGCGGCGAACGGCTGCCACACCTCCTCGACGTCGGCCAGCACCGCGGCGCAGGCCGCCACCACCAGCTCCGGGTCGTAGCCCAGCTCGGCGAGCTGGGCCGAATCGGTGGCCCAGCCCGCGATCATCTCGGCGTCGCACTCGATGTGGAACTGCAAACCCCAGGCCCGGTCACCGAGGCGGAACGCCTGGTGCGGGTAGCGGGTGGACGCGGCCAGCAGGGTGGCGCCCCGGGGCAGCTCGGTGATCTCGTCGGCGTGCCACTGGAGGACGTCCGGGATCAGCGGCACGTACCGGAACAGCGGATCATGCTCGGCGGCGTCGCGCCGGCCGACGACGCTGGGGCCGATCTCCGGCCCGGACGGGCTGCGCTCGACGAGCCCGGCGTGCGCGGTGGCGAGCAGCTGCGCGCCCAGGCAGACGGCCAGGGTGGGCACCCGGTGCCGGACCGCCTTGCGCAGCAGGCCCTCCACGGCGGGAAACCAGGGGGCGCCGGGCGAGCCGTCCGGCAGCGGGTACGCCTGTTGGTCACCACCGAGCACCACGAGCGCCGCGTAACCCTCCAGGTCGGCGGGGAGTTCATCGCCGGCGTGCGGGCGGACCACCCACAGCTCCAGCCCAGCCTCGGTCAGCCACTCACCCAACCGGCGCGCGTCGTCCGTCGGGTCGTTCTCGATCACCAGCGCGGTTGCCACAGGTCGAGGCTAGCCGGTGCGTCGGACACCGCCTCGCCCCGCCACGGGTCCGTGCCGCTCGCTGGGCGCCCGCGCGGGCGTCGTGGTTAGGCTCTACGGTTGTGATCAGCGAGGACACCGCCGTCGTCCGCCCACCCGTGCTGCGACCGGGTGACACGGTGATGCTGGTGTCACCGTCCGGGCCGACGTCGGCGGAACGGGTGGCCCGGGGCATCGAGTTGCTCACCGGGTGGGGCCTGCGGCCGGTGCCGGCACCGAACGCGTACGCCCGGCACGGCTACCTCGCCGGCACCGACGAGCTGCGCGCCGCCGACCTGAACGCCGCGTTCGCCGACCCCGGGGTACGCGGGATCATCTGCACCCGGGGCGGGTACGGCGCACAGCGGATCGTGGACGCCATCGACATGGCCGCCGTCCGCCGCGACCCGAAGGTGGTGGCCGGCTTCTCCGACATCACCGCGTTGCAGCTCGCCCTCTGGCGGGGCGCCCGGTTGACCGGGGTGCACGGCCCGGGGGCCGCCTGGCGGGACGAGCGGACCCCGCTGCGCTCCGCGGAGTCCCTGCACCACGCGCTGATGACCACCGAACCGGTGTCGATCAGCGCGGTGCCCACCGAGGAGACCTACGACGTACGCGTCCCGGGCCAGGCCAGCGGCACCCTGCTCGGCGGCAACCTGTGCCTGATCGCCGCGTCTATCGGCACCCCGGACCTGCCCGACCTGACCGGCGCGGTGCTGCTGATCGAGGACGTGCAGGAGCCCCCGTACAAGGTCGACCGGATGCTCACCCACCTGCGCCGGGCCGGTGCCCTGGACGGGCTGGCCGGCGTGGCGGTCGGGCAGTTCACCGACTGCGGCGACGGGTGGGACACCACGATCGTCGACGTCCTCACCGACCGCCTCGGCGACCTGGGCGTACCCGTCCTGGGCGGCCTCCCCATCGGCCACGGCCCCCACCAACTGACGGTCCCGATCGGCACCGAAGCAACCCTCAACACCGAAACCCAAACCCTCACGGTCCCCCCCGCAGTCCAGTAACCCCACCCTCCCGCCCCGCCCCCGCCCCTGTCCCCCGCCCCGCCCCACCCCGCCCCGCCCCACCCCGCCCCGTTGATCATGAAGTTATGGCCCTTCGGCACGGGGTGGTTTCTAGGCTTCAGTGCAACTGATCTTGGTTGGGCTGGGGGTGCTGGTGGCGAGGCCGGGTGTGGTGACGTTTGGGCATCGGCAGGTGTTGGAGCATCTGTGGGGGGCAGGGCGGACGATTTCGCAGATCGCGGGTGTGCTCGGGGTGTCGGTGAGCACGGTCTCGCGGGAGGTGGGCCGGTATCACAGTGCCCGGCATGGGACGAAGAACCCGTTGGGGCGGTCGTTGCCGTCGGGGCGGGCTCGGGCGCCGTATCGGTGGGGGTATCAGGCGCAGTGGGCGCAGCGGCGTGCTGACGCGGCGCGGCGTCGGCCGAAGGCGACGAAGTTGGGGGCCGGGACGCGGCTGCGGCAGGTGGTGCGGGGCAGACTGGCGCGTAGGTGGTCTCCGACGCAGATCGCCGCGTGGCTGCGGGCCATGTTCGCTGACCGGCCGGAGTTGCAGGTGTCTCACGAGACGATCTACCAGGCGATCTACGTTCAGTCGCGGGGCAGCCTGCGGGAGGAGTTGACTCGGCAGGTCGCTCTGCGCTCGGGACGCGCCGACCGGCGTGCCCAGTCGCGGCTGGCGGCAGCGGATCGGGGCCGCCGCCCCTGGATCGGGGACCTGCACATCAGTAACCGGCCCGCCGAGGCCACCGACCGGGCCGTGCCGGGTCACTGGGAAGGTGATCTGGTCATCGGCAAGGGCGGCCGCTCGGCGATCGTGACACTGGTCGAACGCGCCACCCGCTACGTGATGCTCGGCGCGCTGCCGCACGGGCGTGACACCGAAGCCGTCATCGGCGTGCTCACCGACCTCACCGCCCGACTACCGACGCACCTACGCCGCTCACTGACCTGGGACCAAGGCAGCGAGATGGCCGCCCACGCGGTCTTCACCGTCGCCACCGGCTGCCCGGTCTACTTCTGCGACCCCCACAGCCCCTGGCAACGCGGCAGCAACGAGAACACCAACGGCCTGCTACGCCAGTACTTCCCCAAAGGCAGCTACGACTTCCGCAGCATCAACCAGAGCGGCCTCGACGAGATCGCCCACGAACTGAACACCCGCCCCCGCCAAACACTCGACTGGGCAACCCCAGCCGAACGCCTAGACCACCTCATCGCCGCCTAACGATTGCACTCACCCCTTGACCCCAAGCGGCGTGTCACGGCGATAACTTCATGATCAACGGGGCGAGACCGGCGGGCTGGGGCCGGGCCGGGTGGGTGGGTGGGTGGGTGGGGTTAGGGGGTGGGTAGGACGGCTAGGGCGCCGGTTTCCAGGGCCGCCCAGACGCCGGTGGGGGTGTGGGTGAGGCCGTGCGGTTCGGCACCGGGGGTGGGTAGGTCGTGGTGGGTGAAGCGGCCGTCGGCGTCGAGATGGCCGATGCGGTTGGCGGCCCACTCGGTGAACCAGACTCCGCCGGCCGGGTCGGCCACGATCCCGTGCGGACGGGCCGTGCGGTCCGGCAGCGGGATCTCGACGATCCGGCCGTCCGGGGTGATCCGGCCGAGCTGACCGGCGGTGATCTCGACGAACCAGACGGCACCGTCCGGGCCGAGGGTGATGCCGACCGGGCCGGCGTCCGGGGTTGGTAGCGGGTGGAGGGTCACGGCGCCGTCGAGGTCGATCCGGCCGATCGCGTTCGCACGGTTGAGCGTGAACCACAGCGCCCGGTCCGCGCCGGCGGTGATCATCGAGGCGAAGCCGCCGGTCACCGGCAACGGGACCGTGGTGACGGCACCGTCGGTGTCCACCCGTCCGATCGAGTCGGAGGTCATCCCGGCGTACCAGAGCGCGCCGTCGGGGCCGGCGGCGATGCCGCCCGGCCCGGTGCCGGCCGGCAGGGTGATCGTGCGCTGCGCACCGTCGACGCTGATCCGGCCGATCCGGTCGTCCCCCGAGCGGGTGAACCAGAGCGCGTCGTCCGGGCCCGCCGTGATGATCAACGGGCGACCACCGGGCGGGTCCAGCGGGTAGGTCCGGACGTCGCCGTCGACCCCCAGACGGGCGATCGCGCCGGCATGGACCAGCGTCAGCCACAGCGCGCCGTCGGAGCCGGCCGTGATGCCGTACGGTCCCGCGCCCGGCTCGACGAGCGGAATCTCCCGAATGTCGACAGTCGTCACGAGCGGTGTCCTTCCGTGGGCGATTCGCCACAGTGACCGGCGGGCCGGTGCCGACACAACCGTTTTATACGCCAGGACTGTCAGCCCGCTGACAGGATCGCCACGGCTCGCACCCAGGCTTCCCGGCCACTGTCGGTGACGACATCGCAGGACTACCGAGTCTCTGGAGGAGAGCATGTCCCGCACCATCCGTAGGAAGCACCTGCTGGCCGGTCTGGCCACCGCCGGCGTCCTCGGCGTCGGGATCGCGGCCCCGACGATCGCGTTCGCCGCCGACACCCCGACGCCGACGCCGAACGCCACCAGCGCCCCGGCGCCCGGCGCGAAGGCCGACCGGCAGAACCAGTTCGCCGAGGAGCTCGCCAAGGAGTTGGGTGTGCCCACCGACAAGGTGACCGCCGCGCTGGAGAAGATCCGCGGGCAGCACCGGCCGGCGGACCGCCCCGATCGGCCCTCCGCAGCGGACCGGCAGGCCGCGCTCAAGGAGCGGCTGGACCAGGCGGTCAAGGACGGCAAGCTCACCCAGGAGCAGGCCGACGCCATCACGAAGGCCGTCGAGGCCGGCGTCTTCCCGGGCCCTGGCGGCCACCGCTGGGCCGGCGGTCACGGCGGCCCGGCCGGCCACGGCCCCGCTTGATCCACTCGCCCTTCCTGAAGTCGGGGTGTCCGGGACCGTCGGACACCCCGACTTCCTTGAACCCGAGTTGATCACCGCCTAGAGCCCGGGTGAGCGAGGTCCGACCGCGCCGGGCCAGGCCACGCCGGCCGGGCCGCGCCGACCAGGCTGCACCCGGATGGGGGAAGGCCCCGCCCGGGCGGGGCCAGATCGCGCGCGGGCCGGGGGTCAGCCCTGCTGGGGCGGGGAGGTGAAGACGCCGACCCGGTTCCCGGCCGGGTCGACAAGGTGGGCCAGGGTGAGCCCGGTCGGCGTGGTCCGGGCCGGCACCAGCACCCGGCCACCGGCCGCCTCGGCCCGCCGGCAGGTCTCCGCGACGTCGGTGACCTCGGCGTAGAAGATCGCGTAGTTCGGCGTGGACCCGTCGGTCGCCCGGACTCCCCCGCCGATCCCGGTGTCGCCACCGGCGCCGGTCACCCGGTAGGAACCGCCGTCGGCAGCGCCCTCCTCGGCGAAGGTCCAGCCGAACAGGTCACCGTAGAAGCGTTCCGTCTCCTCCGGTCGGTCGGTGCCGATCTCGAACCACGTGATGGGCGTCGCGGACATCTGTTGCCTCCAGGGTCTTCCGTGCCGGCCGTTCGGCCGTCGTCGGAAGCAGTCTCGGAGCCGTCCGCGACAACGTCCTGTCGGTGTTTCCGGATCACCCCGGTGGAGTACGCCGGCAACCACCGGACGGCCCTCAGACCAGGCTCAGCGGGCGAACCCGTTCGTGCGGGATGTCGAGGTCGTCCGGGCGCAACTCCCGGACCACCACGTCGGGCAGCGCGTGCACGCTGCGGATCCGGTCGGTACGGAAGCACCGCAGCTCGGCGCGGAGGCGGCACCAGGCCAACAGGTACCAGTGTCGGCTGTTGCCGAGGTACCCCAACGGCTCGACGTCCCGGGTCGAGTCGCTGCCGGCACGGTCGGCGTACCGGATGCGCAGCACCCGCCGCGCGGCGACCGCGTCGGCGACGATGGCCGGGACGGGCGTGGCCGGCCCGTCGCCGACCAGGTGCACCCGGGCGGCGAGCCGGTGCGCCTCGGCGGCGTCGGCGGCCGGCAGCACCGCCACCAGCTTCCGCAGCGCGGTGGCGCCCGGCCCGGCGAACGGCGTGCCGGCGAGCCGGTGCAGCGCCACGGCCATCGCGACCGCCTCGGCGGCGGTCAGGTTGACCGGCGGCAGGGTGTGGGCGCGATCCAGCACGTACCCGCCGGTGCGCCCGGCCTCCGCCCAGATCGGCACCCCGGCCTGCTGGAGCGCGCCGATGTCGCGCTCGATGGTCCGGCTGCTGACCTCGAAACGCACCGCCAAC
Source organism: Micromonospora sp. WMMD1120 (assembly GCF_029626235.1). Classification (NCBI taxonomy): domain Bacteria; kingdom Bacillati; phylum Actinomycetota; class Actinomycetes; order Micromonosporales; family Micromonosporaceae; genus Micromonospora; species Micromonospora sp. WMMD1120. The sequence goes on from NZ_JARUBO010000005.1 coordinate 346,108, forward strand.
CACCGTGCGCTGCGCGGCCGTGGCGACACCGCCCGCAGCTCCTCGACCAGGGCGTAGAGGCGATCCGTGCGGTTCATACCCGGCACGCTACGACCGGGGTACGACGACCGCCCGCGCCCCGAGACGCGCGCCTCGACTGCGGGCGGGCTCAGGCGATGCAGGCGCAGACGATCAGCGCGGCCCCGAAGTGGGTGGCGGCGCTGACCCGGGCCGCCGGGTGCGGCTCGGCGGAGCAGATGACCTCACCGAGCTTGCCCGGGGTGAGCAGGTCCAGCACGACGAAGGCCAACGCCATGATGGCCAGCCCGACCAGCCCGAAGACCACGGTGGAGGCGAGCCCCTTACCGAAGTCGCTGTAGCTGGTCAGGATCGCGGTGAACACGATCCCGGCGATGCCCAGCTGGTTGGCGGCGAGCAGCAGCCCCGCGTTGGTGTTGCGGTCGACCCAGATCAGGTCGCGCAGCCGGCCCGGGGTCAGCAGGTCGACCAGGCCGAAGCCGGCCGCCATCAGCCCGACGCCGACGATCCCGAACACGACGCTCTGCCAGGCACCGCTGAGCAGGTCCTCCAGCACCGACTGCCTCCCGACTCTCCGCCCGGAGGGGTACCGGCGCGGTGATCGAGACGATAGCGGCAGCGCGCAAGGGCGTCAGCCCCTGTGCCTACAGCGCCAGGTAGCGCTGCCGCTCGTACGGGGTGACCTCGCGACGGTACTGCTCCCACTCGGCCCGCTTGTTGCGCAGGAAGAAGTCGAAGACGTGCTCACCGAGCACCTCGGCGACCAGCTCGGACTCGGCCATCACGTCGATCGCCTCGGCCAGGTTCTCCGGCAGCGCCTCGTAGCCCATGGCCCGCCGCTCCGCGCTGGTCAGCGACCAGACGTCGTCCTCGGCGCCCGGCGGCAGCTCGTACCCCTCCTCGATGCCCTTGAGGCCGGCGCCGAGCAGCACCGCGAAGGCGAGGTACGGGTTGGTCGCCGAGTCCAGCGAGCGGACCTCGACCCGGGCCGAGTTGGGCTTGCCGTACGCGGGCACCCGGACCAGCGCGGACCGGTTGAGGTGACCCCAGCAGACGTACGCGGGGCTCTCGGTGATCCGGTCGGGCAGGTGCTGCGGGAAGAGCCGCTTGTACGAGTTGACCCACTGGTTGGTGACCGCCGTGTATTCCCGGGCGTGCACCAGCAGACCGGCGATGAACGACTTCGCCACCTTGGACAGCTTCATCGGGTCGCCGGAGTCGTGGAAGGCGTTGCGCTCCCCCTCGAACAGCGACAGGTGGGTGTGCATGCCGCTGCCCGGCTGGTCGGTGAACGGCTTCGGCATGAAGCTGGCCTGCACGCCGGTGGAGAGCGCGACCTCCTTGACCACGTGCCGGAAGGTCATGATGTTGTCGGCGGTGGTCAGCGCGTCGGCGTAGCGCAGGTCGATCTCCTGCTGGCCGGGCGCGACCTCGTGGTGGCTGAACTCCACCGAGATGCCGATCCGCTCCAGCGCCAGCACCGCCTGGCGGCGGAAGTCGCGGGCCACCGCGTGGGTGGTGTGCTCGAAGTAGCCGCCGGTGTCGACCGGGGTGGGCAGCGAGCCGTCCTGCAGGCCGTTCTCCAGCAGGAAGAACTCGATCTCGGGGTGGGTGTAGAAGGTGAAGCCCTTCTCGGCGGCCTTGGACAACGCGCGGCGCAGCACGTGCCGGGGGTCGGCCCAGGAGGGCCCGCCGTCGGGCAGCAGGATGTCGCAGAACATCCGGGCGCTCTCGCCGCTGACCCCGCCCTCGAACGGGAAGACCTGGAACGTGGTCGGGTCGGGCATGGCCACCATGTCCGATTCGAAGACCCGCGCGAAGCCCTCGATCGCCGAGCCGTCGAAGCCGATGCCCTCCTCGAAGGCCGACTCCAGCTCGGCGGGCGCCACCGAGACGCTCTTGAGCGTGCCCAGCACGTCGGTGAACCACAGCCGGACGAACCGGATGTCCCGCTCTTCCAGCGTTCGGAGGACGAACTCCTGCTGACGGTCCACTTCCCCAACCCCTCGCGACGCTCTGCTCCGCCTCGGCCGGGCTGCGCCCGACCTGATCGCCCAGTGTTCCCGGGCCTGGTTACGCAGACGTTACGCGAACTGCCGCCCGGCGTCCCCTCGTGTCCCGCCCGGCGAGCGGCCGACACCGCCCGGGTGCGGGTGCCGCCGCAGCGTGGCGGCCGTCTCCTCCGAGGGTGGGGATTGTGCCGAGCGGGCTGGGGCAAGATGAGGACATGCCCACCCTGCGTCTCGCCCTGTCCCAGGTCAACCCGAGCGTCGGCGACCTCGCCGGCAACGCCGACCTGGTCCGCGCCTGGACCCGCCGGGCCGCCGATGCCGGCGCCCAACTGGTGCTCTTCCCGGAGATGATGCTGACCGGCTACCCGGTCGAGGACCTGGTCTTCCGGCGCTCCTTCGTCGCCGCGTCCCGGGCCGCCGTGCGGCGGCTCGCCGCCGACCTGGCCGCCGACGGCCTCGGCGACCTTCCGGTCGTGGTCGGCTATCTGGACGCGGACGGGCCGCCGCAGGTCAGCGGGGACGCCGAGGCGGGCCGGGGAGCCCGCAACGCGGCCGCGCTGCTGCACCGGGGCGAGGTGGTCGCCCGCTACTTCAAGCACCACCTGCCCAACTACGGGGTCTTCGACGAGGACCGCTACTTCGTCTCCGGGGACGAACTGACCGTCGTGCGGATCGGCGGGGTGGACGTCGCGCTGACCATCTGCGAGGACCTGTGGCAGGCCGGCGGTCCGTTCGCCGCCGCCCGGCAGGCCGGCGTCGGCCTGGTGGTCAACATCAACGGCTCGCCGTACGAGCTGAACAAGGACGACATCCGGCTGCCGCTGGTCCGCCGCCGGGCCGCCGAGGCGGGCGCCACCATCGCGTACGTCAACATGATCGGCGGGCAGGACGAGCTGGTCTTCGAGGGCGACTCGATGATCGTGGGCGCCGACGGGGAACTGCTCACCCGGGCTCCGCAGTTCGTCGAGCACCTGCTCGTACACGACGTGGAGCTGCCGGCCGCGAGCGCCGCGCCGGACGCGGAGACCGTGGCGGACGGCATGCGGATCACGCACCACACGCTGGAGGTCGTGCCGCCCGCGCCGTCCGGCCCGGCGGTCACCGGCGGGCTCATCGAGCCGGTGGCCGACGAGGCCGAGGTGTGGCAGGCGCTGGTGCTGGGCCTGCGGGACTACGTCAACAAGAACCGGTTCCCGTCGGTGATCCTGGGCCTCTCCGGCGGCATCGACTCGGCGGTGGTGGCCGCGCTCGCCGTCGACGCCCTCGGACCGGAGCGGGTGGTCGGGGTGTCGCTGCCCAGCCAGCACTCCTCCGAGCACTCCCGGGAGGACGCCGCCGACCTGGCCAAGCGCACCGGGCTCGACTACCGCGTCGAGCCGATCCAGCCGATGGTGGACGGTTTCCTGGCCAACCTGTCACTGTCCGGGGTGGCGGTGGAGAACCTCCAGGCCCGGGTCCGTGGCGTGATCCTGATGGCGCTGTCGAACCAGGAGGGCCACCTGGTGCTGACCACCGGCAACAAGAGCGAGCTGGCGGTCGGCTACTCCACCCTCTACGGCGACTCGGTGGGCGGCTTCAACCCGGTGAAGGACGTCTGGAAGACGCTGATCTGGCGACTGGCGAAGTGGCGCAACACCGACGCGAAGCGGCGTGGGGAGACCGCGCCGATCCCGGAGAACTCGATCGGCAAGCCGCCGAGCGCCGAGCTGAGCCCGGGGCAGCTCGACAGCGACAGCCTGCCCGACTACGACGTGCTGGACCCGATCCTCATCGGCTACGTCGACGGCGACCTGGGCCGCGACGGGTTGATCGAGTCGGGCCACGACCCGGCGGTGGTGGACAAGGTGCTGCGGCTGGTGGATACCGCCGAGTACAAGCGCCGGCAGTCCGCGCCGGGCACGAAGATCTCCATGAAGGCGTTCGGCCGGGACCGCCGGCTGCCGATCACCAACCGGTGGCGCGAGCGCGGCTGACCTCGTACACCCGTTGGGGTTGCCGGGCCCGGTGACGCGGCCCGGCGACCTTACGGCAGGCTCGCCGCCCGGCGAGCGCGGTCGGCGGAGTGACATCTCGCACTGCGCCCTGCCGCCGCCCCACCTCGCGGTGCGACGATCGGCGGAGCCCGGGGACCGCGCAGGCGGCCTCGAGGAAGGAGACAGTCATGATCGAGTCCACTCCGCACGAGGTGACCGCGCTGTACGGCGGACCGGCCACCCGTCGGGTCCGCACCCGCGACCTGATCGCCGCCAAGGAGCGCGGCGAACGGTGGCCGATGCTCACCTCGTACGACCAGTACACGGCGGGGATCTTCGACCGCGCCGGCGTACCGGTGCTGCTGGTCGGCGACTCGGCGGCGAACAACGTGTTCGGCTACGAGACGACCCTGCCGGTCACCACCGACGACCTGTTGCCGCTGGTCCGGGCGGTGGTGCGGGCGACGAAGCAGTCCCTCGTCGTCGGTGACCTGCCGTTCGGCTCCTACGAGGAGGGGCCGACCCAGGCGCTGCGTACCGCCGTCCGGTTCATGAAGGAGGGCGGCTGTCACGCGGTGAAGCTGGAGGGCGGCCGACGCTGCGCCGCGCAGATCGCCGCGATCGTCGGCGCCGGCATCCCGGTGATGGCGCACATCGGCTTCACCCCGCAGAGCGAGCACACCCTGGGCGGCTACCGGGTGCAGGGCCGGGGTGACACCGCCGACGAGGTGCTGGCCGACGCGCGGGCGGTGGCCGAGGCGGGCGCGTTCGCGGTGGTGCTGGAGATGGTGCCGGGCGCGGTCGCCAAGCAGATCACCCACGAGCTGCCGATCCCCACCGTCGGCATCGGCGCCGGCCCGGACACCGACGCCCAGGTGCTCGTCTGGCAGGACATGGCCGGCCTGCGCACCGGCAAGGCGCCGCGCTTCGTGAAACGCTACGCCGACCTCGCGGACGTCCTCACCGACGCCACCCGCCGCTTCGCCGACGAGGTACGCGGCGGCGAGTTCCCCGCCGCCGAGCACACCTTCTAGACCGGTCGACGGGCCGGTCGCGGGACGGCCGGCCCGTCGACGGGTCGTGGACCGGCGGCGATCACCAACCCTTGTGGAACATCGTCCAGGCCGCCCCCGCCGTGACCAGCAGACCCATGACCGCCGCGACGGCGATGGACCCTGATCCGAAGTCGGAGGACCTGCCGATGCCGGAGTGGTGGACGAACGCGCCGAACGCCAGGCCGGTCGCCAGACCGATCACGATGGCCAGGGCCGGCCGCCGCGCTCCCCGCGGTCGTGACGGTGTCCGTGCCCCACCGCCCGACTCCGCATCGATGGACATGGTCGGTCTGATGCCCCGGTCGGCTCGGCGGCAAACCGGTGCCCGCTCAGTTGATCACAGGTCGGTGACGCGGATGCCGGCGTGGGCCTTGTAGCGCTTGTTGATGGCGATGAGGTTGGCGGTGAACGCCTCGATCTGGTGGGCGTTGCGCAGCCGGCCGGCGTAGATGCCGCGCATCCCGGGGATGCGCGCGGCGAGCGCCGCCACCACACCGACCAGCTCCCGGTCCTCGGTGCAGATCAGCACGTCCAGGTCGATCCGCTCGATCTCCGGGTCGGCCAGCAGCGGCGCGCTGACGTGGTTGAACGCCGCGCACACCCGGCTGTCCGGCAGCAACGCGGCAGCCTGCTGCACGGCGCTGCCCTCGGCGACGGGCAGCGCGTACGGCCCCTGCTTGTCGAAGCCGAGCGGGTTGACGCAGTCGACGACGATCCGGCCGGCCAACGGCTCGGCGAGGGCGGCGACGGTGGCGGCGTGCCCGTCCCACGGCACCGCGATGATCACCACGTCGCTGCGGCGGGCCACCTCGTCGTTGGCCGCCCCCGTGACGCTGCCGCCGGCCCCGGGCAGGGCGGCGATCTCGGCGGCGGACTCGGCGGCGCGCCCGGCGGACCGGGAGCCGATCAGCACCGTCTGACCGGCCCGGGCGAACCGGTAGGCGAGGCCCCGCCCCTGGTCACCGGTGCCACCGATGATGCCGACCGTCAACCCGGAAACGTCCGGCAGCGTGCTCGCGTCGTATGCCATGCGCTCATCCTTGCAAACCGCCCGGCCGGGCAGCCACGCCCCGCGTCGGGACGATGTCCCCGGTCACGGCCGCCGAGGCCGACGTCGACGACCGAACGCCGACCGCCGCCGGGCCGGCAGCCGCGCCGCCCTGCCCGCCCCGTGCCCGCGCGGCGCCGCGCCCGGCGGTCCCCGCCGGGGAGCGCCGCGCCCGGCGGGGCGTTGCCCGTAGATCTTGGACAGTTTCCGTTCCGCCGGATCGGAAACTGTCCAAGATCTCGTGGCGCGCTGGTCGTGTGCTCGCTCGGGCGGCGGTGGCACGAGCGCGGCGCAGGCGCGGGGCACAGCGCAGCGCGGGGCGGGGCACAGCGCGGGGCGGGGCGGGGCGGGGCGGGGCACAGCGCAGCGCGGGGCGGGGTCAGGTCAGCTCGAACAGGACGGTACGGGCGGCGGGGTCGGCGGTGACGAGGCGAACCCGGACCCGTTCGCCGAGGGGAAGCTGGCCGAGGCAGCGGGCGCGGACCGGCGGGGCGTCCAGCGCGACGACGCCACCCGGGGGTCGGGGGCGGGACTTGCCGTTGGGTGGGGCGTCGACGTCCAGCACCGCCGCGTCGAACACCTCGCCCACCCGGTGTTCCAGCACCGCCGCCTCGGCCAGGTCGAGGGCGCCCCGGGCCGCCGCCGAGGCGGTCCGGTCGGTGCTCGCCATCACCTCGGGCAGCCGGGGCAGCGCGGCGCGGGCCCAGTCGGGCACCTCCCGGCCCGCGTGCAGGGCCAGGCAGACCTCGGTGGCGTACCGGTCGGCCAGTCGCCGCAAGGGCGCCGTGACATGGGCGTACGCGGCGGCGACCCCGCCGTGCTCCGGCTGCTCCGGCACCGTCCCGTCGAAGGCGGTGTACGCGGCGCCGCGCATCAACTCGGCCGCCTGGTCGATGAACGCGGCGGCGCGCGGCTGGGCCGGGTCCAGGGCGGCGATCACCTGACCCGGGCCGAGGTCGTCCGGCCACCGCACGCCCAGCGGGGCGGCGGCCGCCCGCAGCCGCTGCACCGCCTCGGGTTTCGGCGACGGCATGGTCCGCAGCAGGCCCACCCGACCGGCCAGCATGATGTCGGCGGCGGCCATCCCGGTCAGCAGGGAGATCTGCGCGTTGTGCTCCTCCATGGGTGCCGGCGCGCGCAGCACCAGCCGCCAGCCCGCGCCGTCGGGCTCCAGATCCTGTTCGGGCAGCGGCAGGTTGATCGCGCCGCGACCCAGCCCCCGGGCGGTCAGCCGGTCGCCGATCTCGGGCAGGAGGGCGATCGGGTCGGGGAGCGTCCCGGCGTCGGCCGCCGCCTGTACGCCGTCGTAGTCGAGTTTCGCCCGGCTGCGGACCAGGGCGCGCTCCAGTTCGACGGCCAGGGTGCCACCGTCGGCGTCCAGGTCGATGGTCCAGACCACGGCGGCCCGGTCGTCGTCGGGCAGCAGGCTGGCGGCGCCCTCGCTGAGGGTGTGCGGGTGCAGTGGCACGTTTCCGTCGGGCAGGTAGATGGTCTGCCCTCGCCGCCAGGTCTCCGCCTCCAGCGCGCCACCCGGAGCGACGTGCGCGGCGACGTCGGCTATCGCGTACCGCACCCGGTAGCCGCCACCGGGACGGCGGGCGAGGTGCATCGCCTGGTCCAGGTCGCGGGAGGTGGCCGGGTCGACGGTGACGAACGGTACGTCGGTGCGGTCGACCGGCGGCCGCGGCGGTGCCGCGGCCGCCTCGTCGGCCTCACGCTGGGCGTCGGCCGGGAACTCCTCGGGCAGGCCGAGCTCACGGCGCAGCGCGCCGAAGTCGATGCGGGGCGCGAGTACGCGTCGGATGACCACGGGTCAATCCTGACAGCGCGACGGAAGATCCGCTTCCGGTGACCGGTCGGGAAATCCACCCGGCGAGGGATGGCCCGCGCTCAGCCGGTCGCCTTGCGCGTGGTGGCGCGCGTACCCCTCGGGGTGGTGGTTCGCGCGGCGGCCGGGCGGGCCGCCGACGTGCCGGCGGTCACCGTGCGGGTCGACGTCCTGGCCGCAGTGGTCTTCTTCGCCGGGGCCTTCTTCGCCGCCGCCTTGCGCGCGGTGGTCGAGGAGGTGCCCGTCGCCTTCGCGGCGGGGGCCTTCCTGGCCGGCGCCTTGCGGGCGCCGCCGCTGGGACGGGTCGCCGCGGTCTTCTTCGCGGGCGCCTTCTTCGCGGCCGTCTTCGTGACGGCGGACGCCTTCGTCGCGGCCTTGCGCGCCGGGGCCTTCGCCGCCGTGGTCGTCTTCCGGGCCGACGCCTTCGCCGCCGTGGTCGTCTTGCGGGCCGACGCCTTCGCCGCCGTGGTCGTCTTCCGGGCCGAGGCCTTCGCCGCGGTGGTGGTCTTCCGGGCCGGGGCCTTGGCCGCCGCGGTGGTCTTCTTCGCCGCCGAGCTGCCGGTCTTCGTGGCCGCGCTCGTCGTCTTCCTCGCCGTGCCGGTGGTCTTCCTCGCGGCGGTGGTGGTCTTGCGCGCCGCCGACGCGGGGGTGCGCTTGGCGGTGGCTGTCGTCTTGCGGGCGGCGGTCGCGGTCTTCGCCGGCGCCTTCTTGGCCGCCGCGCTCGCCGTGGTGGTCGTCTTCTTCGCCGCCGTGCTGGTCTTCCTGGCGGGGGCACGTCCCGCGCCACCGGCGGCCTTGCGGGCCGGGGCCTTCGCGGCGCCCGTGGTGGACTTGCGTACGGGGGTGGTGCGGCTCGCGGCGGTGTTCCGCTCCGCCGCGGCGGTCTTCTTCGCGGTGGTGCGCCGGGCGGCCGGCCGGGTGGTGGCCTGCTGTGCTTCGGCCATCGTGGTTCCCTCCTCGGGGACGTGCTCTCGCGTGCGTCCTCGCGGAGCACGAAATGCCTCGGCGCGAGCCGTCCCGCGCCGCCTATCTGTCCTCCCCGGCCCAACGGGCGTCCTCGGCGTCCCACGCCTCGTTGCGCTCCTGCACCCGTTGCAGGGCGTTCTCCGCGTCGGCCGCCGAGTCGTACGGGCCGAGAACATGCTTCGCCGGACACACGTTCGCGTCCGTCTCGACCCGGTGGTGCCGGGTGCACCAGTAGAACTGCCCACCACGTCCGCTGTCGCTCATGGGAATCACTGTGCACCGCGAACCGGCCGGCCGCCACCGGATCGCACAAGTCGCCGACCCTCTCCACAGTAGATATGCCTGCCGTTTCCCGGGTCGAAATGGCGAAAGAAGACCAGGTGGGGACGCATCTCTCTGTCATCGGGGCAGTCGGCCGAACGGCCGGTTCCGGCGTACGAGGGCCTGCGGCAGGATCGTCCGGTGATCAACACGGTGACCGACGCAGGGGTGTGCCCGGAATGTCAGGCCACGACGGAGACGGTCCGGGACGCGGTGCCCTGGTGTCCTCGCTGCGAGTGGAATCTGGACACGTACGACCCGGCGCGGCGGGCGCGCGAGTTCGGCTGGAACTGGGTCGACAGGTGGACCCACCGGGTGGCGTCGCGGATGACCAGGCAGCAGTTCACCCACCTGGCCGGGAGACCGCTGGGCGGCAAAGGGTCGAACCGCGTCCGGTTGCTGACGACGGTGGTGTCGCTGCTGCTTCTCGCGATGGTGCTCGCGCTCGCGATCGCCGGCGGCTGGCTGATCGTGGCGTTCCCGTTCCCCAACCTGGCGATCCTGCCGGGTGTCGCGATGATCGGCCTGGCGGTCGCGCTGCGCCCCCGGTTCGGTCGACTCGACCCGGAGATGGAGGTGCTCTCCCGACACCGGGCGCCGGAGCTGTTCGCCCTGATCGACGAGGTGGCCGCCGCGATCGACGCACCAATGCCGGACGTGGTCGGCGTCGACAACGACATCAACGCGTACGCGACGACCGTCGGCCTGCGACGCCGTACGGTGCTCTGCCTCGGGCTGCCGTTGTGGGGTTCGCTCTCCGCCGGTGAGCGGGTGGCGTTGCTGGGCCACGAACTCGGCCACTTCGTGAACGGCGACCCCCGCCGCGGCCTGCTCACCCAGCCGGCGCTCATCATGCTCGGCTCCGCCGCCGACCTGTTCCGGCCGGTACGCACCACTGTCGGCGGCGGGCTGGTGGAGATGATCGGCGACGCGCTGGGCCGGGCGTTCCAGTGGACGGTGTCCCGGATCCTGTTCGTCGCCCATCTGCTGTTGGTGGTGGTGGCGTTGCGGGACAGCCAGCGCGCCGAGTACCTCGCCGACGAACTCGCCGCCGGGGTGGCCGGCACGACTGCCACGAGCGACCTGCTCGACGCCCTGCTCGCCGCCGAGTCGATGGCGCTCGTGGTGGGGCGGGAGACCCGTGCGGGCCACGGCGCCGACCGGTGGCGTTCGGCGTTCGCGGAGTCGCGTGCCGCCAACGCCGCGCGCCTGCCACTGCTGCGTCAACTGTCGGTGCGCGACGGGACCTCGCTGTTCTCCACGCATCCGCCGATCGGACTGCGCCGCCGGATGCTCACCGACCGACCGTGGCGGGACTCCTCGGTGGTGCTCACCGAGGCCAGCAACGAGCGGATCGACACCGAGCTCGCCAAGGAGTACGAGCGTTTCCGCCGTACCGTCAGCTGGTCGGCCTGAGACCGGTGACGGGTCGACGCGGGCCGGCACCCACATATGATCATCGGATGGGGACTCCGGACTACATCCTGGGGATGCGCGAGCACGTCGGGCACGACCTGCTGTGGTTGCCGAGCGTCAGCGCCGTCATCCGCAACGACGCCGGTGAGCTGCTGCTCGGGCAGCGCGCCGACGACGGTCGCTGGTCGGTGGTCAGCGGTTTCGTCGAGCCGGGCGAGCAGCCGGCCACCGCGTTGGTCCGGGAGGTACGGGAGGAGACCGGCCTGGACGTCGCGCCGGTACGACTGTCCAGCGCCGTCTCCCACCCGCACACCTATCCCAACGGGGACCGCTGCGAGTACCTGAACCTGGGCTTCCTGTGCCGGGTGGTGGGCGGCACCGCGCGGGTCAACGACGACGAGTCGCTGGCCGTACGGTGGTTCCCGGTGGACCGGCTGCCCGAGCTGGACAAGCACGCGCTGCTGGTGCTGGCCTACGCCCTGCGCGAGAAGCAGGTGGCCGGTTACCTGGAGCCGGGCACGACGTGGGACGACGTGCCCGAGTAGGGGGTCACGCCGGGACCCGTTCGACGGGGATCCACAACTCGGCGTCCGCCTCGGCGCCGTCCGCTGACACCCGCACCCGGGAGATCTCCGGTCCGGGCCGGCTGCGGTACGGGTTGGACGGGAACCACTGGGTGAACACGTCGCGCCACAGGTACTGCACCGCCTGCGGGAACGCGCCCGACGTGGTGAACACCGCCCACGACCCGGCCCGCACCGGCAGCGCGTCCAGGTCCTCCGGCGGGGTGGCGCCGGTCACCACCCCGTGCCAGTAGTCCAGCTCGGTGCCCTCCTCCCGGCTGCCGGCGAGGTTGTCGCTGACGTTGACGATGCCGGCCGGTTCCTGGTCGGAGAGCGCCTCGATCCGTTCGGTCGTCTCCGCGCCGATGCCCTTGACGAACGCGACGATCGCCGGGTTCATCCCCTCGTGCACGAGCGGAACCCGTGCCTTGCGCCCCACCAGGGTGAACGCGTCCTTGTCGACGATCCGGTACTCCATGCTGCCGCTCCCTTCCACTGTGAGTCGGAAGGACATCCGGGGCTGGGCGCGCAGCGTCGCACCCGTACGCCGGGCCTCTCCCGGGGCCACGCCGTGCACGGCGTGGAACGCCCGGGAGAACGCCTCGGCGGAGCTGTAGCCGTATCGCACGGCGATGTCGAGCAACGTCCGCTCCCCCGCCAGCACGTCCGCGCCGGCGACGGTGAGCCGACGCCGACGGATGTACTCCGACAGGGGGATGCCGGCCAGCGCGGAGAACAGCCGCCGGAAGTGGTATTCCGACGTCAGCGCGATCCGCGCCAGCTCGGTGACCTCGATGCGTTCGTCGAGGTGCCGCTCGATGTACGCCATGGCCTCGTTGAGCCGATCCAGCACCCGGGTCTCCTTCCCTTTCGGGAAGTCACGCTAGGCGGCGGAGCGGGCGGGCCACCCGACATCCGGTGCCCGCAAGGGTCAGGCGCGGCCGACCCCGCCTACCCGAAGGTGAACGCGTACGCCTCGGCGGCGGGCTCGCCGAACATGACCTCCAGGGTCCGCTCCTCGATCGGGCCGTCCTGCCGCACGAGCTGGTAGAGGCGGGCGTCCTGGAGCACGCCGTTGCCCTCGGCGTCGACGTCGACGCCGTGCGCCGGGCCGGGCGCCGCGCCGTCGAGCAGCACCCGGAACGGGATCGAGCGCCCGGCCCCGGGAGCCAGCACGAGATGCGCGTCGCGGGCGTGGAAGCGGAACACGATGCTGCTGCCGGCCCGGCCGGCGACGACGTTCCCCGCCCCGACGGTCCACTCCCCCGACAGGGCCCACTGGTTGAGGCCCAGGTACTCCGGCACCCGGTAGGCGCGGCGTTCGTCCACCGCCGGGTCGTCCGGCGACGCGAAGTGGTCGCCCCTGTCGAAACCGAGGTACGTCTCGGGCGTCCGCAGGTTGTCCCAGTCGGCCTCCGCCTCCGGTCCGGCGCCGGTGACGGGTACGGGCGCACGCTCGATGCCGAGCAGGTGCTGGAGCATCCGTTCGGACTGCTCGTATCGTCCCTCGCCGAAGTGCTCGTCGCGCAGGACGCCGTCGGTGTCGACGAAGTAGAGCGCCGGCCAGTAGTGGTTGTCGAAGGCACGCCAGATCGCGTAGTCGTTGTCGACGGCGACCGGGTAGTCGATCGACCGGGCGGCGACCGCCCGGCGCACCCACTCCACGTCGTGTTCGAAGCCGAACTCGGGCGTGTGCACCCCGACGACGACCAACCCGTCGTCGCGGTACGCCTGCGACCAGGCCCGCACGTACGGCTCCTGGCGTAGCCAGTTGATGCAGGTCAACGTCCAGAAGTTGACCAGGACGACGCGCCCGCGCAGGTCGGCGGGGCCGAGCGGCGCGGAGTTGAGCCACCCGGCCGCCCCGTCGAACGGGGGCATCCGCACGGCCATCTACCGCAGCGACCGGAAGGCGGTCCGAAGCTCCTCGGAGAAGATCTTCGGCTGTTCCCAGGCCGCGAAGTGCCCGCCGACGTCGAGCTTGTTGTAGTAGACGAGGTTCGGGTACGCCTGCTCGGCCCAGCTCTGCGGGGCCTCGTACAGCTCGTCCGGGAAGACGCTCACCGCGACCGGGACGTTCACGCCCTTGGTGGCGAAGAACGAGAGCTTGTTCTCCGCGTACAGCCGGGACGCGGAGACCGCCGTGTTGGTCAACCAGTAGAGCGAGATGTTGTCCAGGATGTCGTCGCGGGTGAGGCCCGCCTTGGCCCCCTCGAAGACCTGCCCGATCAGGGCGAGACTCTTCGCGTCGTGGTCGAGCAGGAAGGACGCCATGCCGACCGGCGAATCCGCCAGGGCGGTGAGGGTCTGCGGGCGCGTCGCCATCATGAGGGCGTACGCGACGTGCTTCCAGACGTAGTCCAGTTCGGTGGCCGCGCGCATCTCGTCGTCGGACAGCCCGGAGGGCAGCGAGCCCATGGCGTTGTTGGCGGCGGTGGTGTCGCCCTGGAACAGGTTGTCGATGGCGGGCGGGACCGCGCCCGGCATGTTGGTGTGGATGCCGAGCAGTTCCGGCGGCGCCTGCACGCCCATCTGGTCCACGACGACAGCGCCCCAGTCGCCGCCCTGCGCGACGAAGCGCGTGTAGCCGAGACGCTTCATCAGCTCGGTCCAGGCGCTGGCGATCTTCTGCGGGTTCCACCCCGGCTCGGTCGGCTTGCCGGAGAAGCCGTGGCCGGGCAGCGACGGGATGACCAGGTGGAAGGCGTCCGACGCGCTGGCACCGTGCGCGGTGGGGTCGGTCAACGGCTCGATGATCTTCATTTGCTCGATCACCGAACCGGGCCAGCCGTGGGTGACGATGAGCGGCAGCGCGTCCTCGTGCTTCGAGCGCACGTGGATGAAGTGGATGTCCACCCCGTCGATGGTCGTCATGAACTGCGGTAGCGCGTTCAGTCGCGCCTCGACCGTGCGCCAGTCGTACTCCTTCTCCCAGTAGCGCGCGACGGCCTGGATCATCCCGAGTGGCACGCCCTGCGACTGGTCGTCCACCGTTTCCCTGTCCGGCCAGCGGGTGGCCTGGATGCGCCTCTTCAGGTCATCCAGGTCGGCCTGGGGGATGTCGACCGAGAACGGCCGGATCTCCGTGGTGCCGGGACGGGTCTTGGTTTTGACAGCCATGCCTGGTTCCTCTCCGTCTAGGTTCGCGCCCTGCGAGGAGAACTGATGGCCGGTGCGCCGTGTCGACATGGGCAGGCCGCCGCCATCTCTCGGAGCGTAGAACGGCGCGCGCCGGGCTCGTGGCGATACGGCAGGTCAGCGCGGCTGCCCGGGGGCCGCTACGGCCCGCTCGGCGGCGCGGCTCACCGCCTCCCAGCCCGCCCAGGTGTCCATCCGTCGGCGGGAGATGTCGAACGCCAGGTCGTACACCATGCTGCCGAGCAGGAGCCGCAGCGGCGGGTCGTCGCTGTCGACCAGGCGCAGCAACGCCTCGGCGGCCAGTCGGGGTTCGCTGTCGATCGACCCCTCTGCCCACTGCCGCTCCAGCTCGGCGCGCAGCGGCGCGTAGGCGTCCATCGGGGTGGTGGCGCTGACGCTCGTGTAGAGGTCGGTCCAGTACCCGCCCGGCTGCACGATGCTCAGCTTCACGCCGAAGGCCGCCGCCTCCATCGCCAGCGCCTCGCTCAGGCCCTCCAGGGCGAACTTGCTCGCGCTGTACAGGCCGGTGCTGGGGAAGCCACCGAGCGCGGCGATGCTGGAGACCTGCACGATGTGGCCGGATCGCTGGGCGCGCAGGTGCGGCAGCACGGCCTGACTGACCCAGAGCGCGCCGAAGAGGTTCACCTCGAACTGGGCCCGCGCCTCGGCCTCGGTGAACTCCTCGACCATGCCCATGGACAGGGTGCCGGCGTTGTTGACCACGATGTCGAGCCGTCCGACGTGCGCGACGGCGGTCGCCACGGCGTCGTGGACCGCCGCCCGGTCGGTCACGTCGAGCGGCAGCGCCAGCAGGCGGTCGGCGTGCCGCTCGTCGAAGTCGGTCTGGGCGATCGTCCGGGAGGCGGCGACCACCCGGTCGCCACGGTCGAGCGCCGCGTCCGCGAAGGCACGGCCCAGGCCGCGGCTGGCACCGGTGATGAACCAGGTACGCATGACATCTCCTCGCTGCGAGACGAGACGGTTCGTCTCGCTAGGCGGTGAACACTAGGCGGCGCATGTCGCCGCCGTCAAGACGAGACGGTTCGTCTCGCCGCTGCTACTGTCGTGCGTCATGACGCCCAACACGGCCCGCCGCAGCGAGACGTCGCGGCGCGCCATCCTCACCGCGGCCTTCGACCTGCTCCAGGAGATCGGGTACGCGAAGCTCAGCATCGAGGGCATCGCCACCCGCGCCGGCGTCGGCAAACAGACCATCTACCGCTGGTGGCCGTCCAAGGGCGCTGTCATCTTCGACGCGTTCCTCCTGCTCAGCGAGGGCGCCGACGGCGGACCGCCGACGCTGCCGGACACCGGCGACCTGGCGGCCGACCTCACCGCGGTGCTGCGCGCCACCGTCGAGGAGATGAACGACCCCCGCTACGAGCAGCCGATGCGCGCGCTGGCCACCGAGATCACGCTCGACCCGGAGCTGGCGGCGGCGTACGCCGAACGGTTGGACGGGCCGCTGCGGGAGGCCAAGCGGCAGCGCCTGCGCAGCGCCCAGGAGGCCGGCCAGCTCGCCGACGACGTCGACCTGGACGTGGCGGTGGACCTGATCTGGGGGCCCATCCTGAACCGGTGGCTCCACCGCACCGGTCCGCTCACCGCCGACTACGCCGACCGGGTCGTCACCACCGCGCTCGACGGTCTGCGCCCCCGCCGATCCGGCGGGTAACTGTCGGCTTGCCGGCTTTGCGTCGTCACGGCCTCGTGCGGCAACATCAGGCGCCGTGACGGCACCAGCAGGCGCGGAACCACAAAACGACAGCCCGCGGTCGCGTGGACGGCTTCGGCACTGGCTGGCCGGGGCCGGGGTCGCCACTCTCGCGGCCGTCCTCGGCATCACCCTCGCCGTCCGCGGCGGCGCCACCCCGGCCTGCGCCGCGCCGCCCTCGGGAAACACCGTCCACAAGGGCAAGGCCAGCTTCTACGACGCGGGCCGCTCGGGCGGCAACTGCTCGTTCCCCGGCCCGCCGGCCGACCGGCTCTACGTGGCCCTCGGCGCCTCCCAGTACGCCGGCTCGGCGGCCTGCGGCAGCTACCTCCAGGTCACCGGCCCGAAGGGCACGGTCCGCGTCATGGTCATGGACCATTGCGGCGGCTGCGGAACCAGCAAGATCGACCTCTCCACCGAGGCGTTCACCAAGATCGCCGACCGGTCCCAGGGCATCGCGTCCGTGACGTACCGGGCCGTGGTGAACCCGCCGCTCACCGGCGGGCTCACCTTCCGGCTCAAGGGCGGCGCCTCGCGGTACTGGTTCGCGGTGCAGGTCGGCAACCACGGCAACCCCCTGCGCTCGGTCGAGGCGAAGGGCGCCAGCGGCGGGTTCCGCAAGGCCGCCCGGCAGAGCGACAACTACTGGACCATCGACGGCGGCATCGGCCCCGGACCGTTCACCATCACTGTCACCGACGGGTACGGACACCAGGCGACCGCCACCGGCATCAAGCTGGTCACCAAGCAGGTGCAGCGCACGTCGGTCCCGCTGGTCAGCCCGGCCACGCCCAGCAGCTCGCCGTCTCCCCCGGCCCCGCCGTCGCCCTCGGTCTCCCCCTCGGCCTCGCCCGCGCCGACGGCCACCGTCGAAGCGCTCGCCGGACCCGCGCCGCTCGGCAGCCCGCGCTGCTGAGCACCAAGCCCTCGGACAGGCCCCCGCGCCCCCAGCGGCCGCACCGACCCGAGCAGATCTTGGACAGTTTCCGTTCTGACGTAACGGAAACTGTCCAAGATTGCCAGTCGCGGGTGCGTTCGGCGGGCCGGCCACCCGAGGAACCTGATGGAACGCTCGCCCTACGATCCGACGATGACATCGAGTGCCTTTCACACGCGCGGCGGGCTGACCTACGTCGACCGTCTCGACTTCACCCGAGGCGCTCCGCTGAGGGCTGTCCGTCGCATGGCCTGGCCGACGGTGAGGCTGCACGCCGACGACAGCACCGTGACCCTGTCGTCGCGTACCGGCTCGGACACCCTGCGGCACTTCCAGGTGGAGGCGCTGCCGCACCGGCCTCTGTACGGACGGTTCCCGCTGCCGGCGACCGCCGTCTCCTTCCAGGTCGAGGGACGCGACCAGGTTTTGCTCTTCTGGACTCCGCGCGTCGGCGCGGTCCTGCGTCAGCTCGCCGAACTCGGTTGGGACGCCGAAGACCCAGGGTCTTGAGCCTCGCCCCGTACTGCGGTCGGGGTCGATCAGCACTCGTCCTTGCCAAGGCGGGCAAACTCCTCCATCGACACACTTCTCCGCACATCGTCGTTTTCCACGATCTCGGTGATCAGGACCGTTCCGGGCGTCAGGTCCTCCAGCTCGGCGAGCCGGAAGGTCACCGAGTGCGTGGTGAAGCTGCTGTCGCTGGCGACTCCGTACATCCGGAAAGCCGGGTACGGGCGCGGGGCCGGGTCCGGCAGGAAGCCCGTGAGGCGCACCGTGGTCGGCGAGGTCGCGGCGCGCGGCACGGCGTAGTCCCGCCCCGGCCAGTAGGGCCAATCCGCCGAGGTCGACACGTCGGACGGGGAGGGCGAGATCGAGTCCCGTTCCGCGAAGAACCGCACCGTGCCGGGCGGCCGGTCCGCGCACCAGGCGAGAACCGCGAGAGGCTGACCAGCGGCGTCCACAGTCGCCCCGGTGCGGCCCTTGATCACCGGAGTGCACGCGGTCAGCCCGGCCGACACGAGCATGGCAGCGGCCAGCGAGGCGGAGATCCGTCCTGCCTTCGTGAACGTCCGAGCGGCCATGCCCCGACGGTCGCAGCGCAGCGTCAACCCGCGACCCCGATCGGGTAACAGGATGATGGAGAACGCGATCGGCCGCCTGACCCGCACAGATCGAGTCGTCCGTTCGTCCATCAGCGCCGTGCGAAGGTCGACACGGGCATCCAGTACGGTCTGGACAGGTATAGCCAGCTTTGGATGCCGACCTGGGAAGGGCCCGACGTGGCAGAAGTTCTCCGGACGGAAGACTGGCTGGGACTGTTGGCGCAGCCGGCGGTGACCGTCGGTAGCCTCCATCGGGGCGGACGCGACAGTGAGCGGTATACCTCAGCGGTATGAATATGACTCTGCGGCATACCGCTCAGAACCGATGCGACCCGCGATGCCGACGGGCCAGGAACAACCAGTCGAGGAAACGGGTGTGGAGCGCGGTCAGATCGGGACGCAACCCCAGGCTGTACGCGTCGTCGATGCGTGGCCACACGGCCAGGGCGCGGCGCAGTTCCGGCACCGCCACACCGGGCGCATCGGCAGGTGCGGCCTCATCCGACCCGCACCGGAACTCGGTCTTTCGCTGGCAACGCGTGTCTCCGCACGCCCGCTCGTCGCACGTACAGCTCGCGCCGCGCCACGGCGTCGCCCGCCGCGTTGAGCTGGTACCCCTCGATCCAGACCCATCCGTCGTACGTGTGCCGCTCGGGCAGCTCGCGGATGACGCGTACGACGATCGGCCGCAGGAACTGCACGCTCGCGGCGGTGGTCAGGTGGACGAGATCGCCCGCCGTCATCGGCTTCTCGTGCTCGTCGTCAGGCACGGTCTCCCCCTGGTGGCGTGGAAAAGGGGCCGCTCCCGGGAGTGCTCGCCCGCCGGAAGCGGCCCCGCTGCGAACGCGACCGCCGGTTTCGTGGTCCCTGACAGCCGCGCCGCCTGGTGACACTCTGCTGTCCAGGTCACTACGCTCGGAAGGTGTTCCAGGTCGCCGGGCCGGAGCTGGCAGAGCAGGCTCCCGGCGTGTGGCGCCTCGGGTAGTCGATCTCCGAGTTGAGGAGCCGTGAATGGCTGACGTGCCGAGTCCGTTGGCGGACTTCATCGTGGGCGAGATCCGCCGCGCTCGTGGAGCGTCCGGGATGACGCAGGAGGCGTTCGGCCGGGCGGCGGGCTTCAGCGCCTCACACGTCAGCGCCGTGGAGAGCGGCACCCGCGCGCTGACTATGGACTTCATCAAGGGCGCGGACCGGGCGGTACACAACGGCGGGCTCTTCGAGCGCCTGGCGACGAAGTTCGGCGCACCGTCGTGGTTTTTGCCCTGGCTGGACGCTGAGCGCGAGGCGACACAGCTTCGCTACTTCGAGCCGAACCTGATTCCCGGGCTGCTACAGGTGGAGCACTACGCCCGCACCGTTCTGCGCACAGTCGAAAGCCTCACCGATGACGAGGTTGAGCAGCGCGTGCAGGGGCGTATGAGCAGGCAAGCGATCCTGACCGGCGAGCGCCGGCCACAGTTCGTCGCCCTGCTGGACGAAGCCGCCATCCGGCGAACGGGTGACGGGCTCGGAGGGATCATGGCGCAGCAGGTCGCCCACCTCGTCGCGATGGCCGAGCTTCCGCACGTCCACGTGCACGTCATCCCGATCGCGAGTGGCCTGCACATCGGACTGTCCGGACCGTTCGCGCTGGCCCGGTCCAGTGATGGCAGGTGGGTTGGTCACCTCGAAAACCAGCTTGGCGGGGACGTCATCGACAAGGACGATGATGTGGCTACGCTTCAGGCAAGGTGGGAGAGCGTTCGAAACGAGGCGCTACCTCGCCGGCAGTCCATCGACCTGCTCAAGGAAGTGGAGAGCCATCATGGACCTCAGTAACGCCAGGTGGCGCAAGTCCATCCGCAGCGGCGCCAGCGGCGGCAACTGTGTCGAGGTCGCGGACAACCTGCCCGGCGTTGTCGGCATCCGGGACAGCAAGGACCCGACAGGCCCGGCGCTGACCTTCGAACCGGCGGCTTGGCGGGCGTTCGTCGCCCAGGTCGCGCGGCGGCCGTAACCGGTGACGCGCGCCGCCCGTACCCGATGGATGGCTGACCCCGCTCGGACCGGACGCGCCCGGCGGGCGTCGCACCGTTGTTGAACCCTGTGTCGCGGCGATGGTCAACCGAGACCGAGCCGGTGCAGCGCGAGCGCCACGAACCCGCGTACCGAACGGTCCCAGCCGGGCACTTCGGCGTCGAAGTCCGAGGTACGGGCGTCGGTGAGGACGTCGAGGGCCAGATCGGGTAGCCGAGCACCACCGACCGGAGCAGATCGGCCACCGCCGCCCGGTCCGAGGTGGCCGGATCGTCGGCCAGCGCTACCAGGAACGGCACCACATGACAGCTCGCGCCCCACCGCGTGCCCTGGTGACAGACGGTGCCAAACAGCTCCGACAACGCGCGCCGCCGGACCGACAGGTCCGTCGAGCGCAACGCCCGCAACTGATCCGGTACGTCGACGGCCGGCCCGTACGCGTGATGCAACGACGACCACGGCAGCTCGTCGAGCCCGTCCAGCGGATCGGTCCGTCGCGTCATCCGACAGTTCTACCCGACGGTCGCGCCAAGGACCTCGGGGCTCCGCCCCGGACCCCGGCACTCCTCAGAAGTCCGCCAGCACTGGCACACTGCCCGCATGAGTTACGACCTGGCGGTGTGGGAGGGCGACATGCCCGCCGACGACGAAGCGGCCGGCGAGGTGTACGAAGCTCTCTATCAGCAGTACTTCGAGAGCGAGGAACAGCCGCCGACGCCGCGCATCCGGGCGTACGCCGATGCTGTGGCGGCCCGATGGCCCGACCTGTACGGCCACGACGCCGACGTCCACCCCCTGTCGAATGGCCTCATCGACGAGGCGTCCGGCCCCATGGTCTACTTCACCATTCCCTTCGGCAGATCCGACGAGGTCTCCTCCGAGGCCGCGCGGTTGGCCGCCGAACACGGGCTCGTCTGCTACGACCCGCAGTGGGAACACCTTCGCCCGCCTGCCGGTCACGACGAATGAACCAGCTCAGAGCCATGATCACGGCTCCGAGCCGGTGAACGACGGGATGGGTCTCCGGCCTGCCCCGGCAAGAGCATGCGCAAGTCTGATCAACGATGTGATGGGGGACCGCTAGTGGGACAGCGGCACGTGCGGAAGATGTTGCGGAAGATGGCCGGCGGGCAGCCGGTGGAGGTCGAGCAGGTGGCCACGTTGCGCTCACTCGCCTTCATGGCCGCTGTTGCCGAGCAATTCGGTTACGCGTACACGGACACACGGCAGCGACACCGCAGCGGACCGCAGCTGTTCTTCGTACCCGACCCCCGTCCGCAGGCCCGGGAAAGGGCCGAGCGGAACCGGGCGCAGTACCCGGATGCTTCCACCGGGGGTCCACTGCCCCCCGTGCCTGCCGACGTGCTGGAGCTGTTCAAGGCCCGTATCAGCTACGACCTCGAGGGCTGGAACGACGACAAGCAGCGAACGTGGCTCCTCTATGTCAGCCTCACCGTGCTGTGCGCGATCCTCGGCGTGCGGCTCGGGCTGGGAGACACGTCCCCCATCGCCGCCGCGGCTGTCGCCGCCGTCGCCTGGGCGGCGCTGATGTCTGTCACCCTGTTTCTGGTCTCCATTCGTCGACGCAGACGGGCCAGGTTCGCCGCGATCCTGGAGGCGGCCGGGTTCACGCAGACGACTGAGCAGAGCGGCCGGGAGCGGTATCTGCCGCTGACGCACCAGTAGGCCGCACAACCTCGGCGATACCGAACGGTGCGGCGTGACCATCTACCAGTTCGTTGGCTGCGGTGGGCGACGGACGAGTCGACCTGTACGCCGGATTCTGTGCACGACGCGTACCCCCGAAGGGTTCCGCGTCGGCGGCGGCCATCCATCTCGGCCTGCCGTCGCCGGCAGGCTCCAGCGGCCTACCCGCAGACATCGGGCGGGCAGCCCTCGAGCGTCTGCGCCGGGTCGTCATCTTGCGGTGACGGCCCTTGCTTGGCCTTGCTCCGGGTGGGGTTTACCGAGCCACCCCGGTCACCCGGGGTGCTGGTGGGCTCTTACCCCACCGTTTCACCCTTACCGTCCCCGTTGGGGTCGGCGGTCTGTTTTCTGTGGCACTGTCCCGCGGGTCGCCCCGGGTTGCCGTTAACAACCACCCTGCCCTGTGGAGTCCGGACGTTCCTCGGCGGCGGGCCGGAGCCCGCCGACGCGACCGCCCGGTCGACTCGTCCGTCGCGCTCTCATCCTAACGACGTGCCCGGCTGCGGTATTGCCGCCCCGTCTCGGCAAGGCCACGCAGCTCACGGGCGATCCGACGCGGGCGTTCCGGAGGACGGCGACTAGCCTCGTGGGCCTATGGATCTCTCCCACGCCGCGCTGCTGCTCGCCGCCGGTCTCGCCGCGGGCACCGTCAACGCGGTGGCCGGTGGTGGTTCGCTGATCACGTTCCCGGCGATGATCGCGGTCGGTTTGCCGCCGGTGCCGGCCAACGTCAGCAACTCCGTCGCGGTCTTTCCCGGCTATGTGGCCAGCGTGGCGGGCAGCCGGACCGACCTGCCGCGCCCCCGCGCGCTGGCCACGCTGGTGCCCACCACGATCGTCGGCACGATCCTCGGGGCGCTGCTGCTGCTGGCGACCCCGGCCCGCGCGTTCGAGCTGGTCGTACCCTTCCTGGTTCTCGGCGCGACAGCGGTCCTGGCCTTCCAGGACCCGCTGCGCCGCCTGGTCGGCCACCCCCGCGACGTGTCGCCGCGCCGCCGCACGGTCGCGGTGCAGACGATGGTCGCGCTCGGTTCGGTGTACGGCGGTTACTTCGGCGCGGCCCTCGGCGTGATGCTGGTCGCCGGGCTGGCCCTGGTGCTGGACGCGACCCTGGCGCGGGTGAGCGCGATCAAGAATCTGCTCTCCGCGGTGGTGGGGTTGACCACGCTCGTGGTGTTCGCCCTGTTCGGCCCGGTGAACTGGGCGGCGGTCGCGGTGGTCGCGCCCGCCACCCTCATTGGGGGGTACGCGGGCGCGCGGCTCGTCCGCCGGCTGCCGCCGGTGGTGCTCAAGACGACGATCGTGGTCTTCGGTACGGCGATCGGCCTTTACCTGCTGTGGCGCGCGCTGGGCTGACAGGCCCGGACGCCCGCCCCGCCCGAGCGTCGCGCGACTTCAGGGAAACTGCTGCCTCAGGCAGGCGCGGAAGCAGCAGTTTCCCGGAAAGTGCGCGGATCATGGCGCCAGGCCGCGCCGGGCCGGGCCGACCCGCCTCAGTACGTCTCGCCCACCGGCTCCTCGGTGGCGTTCTCCGCCGCGGCGGCGGCGCGGTTCCAGCGGGACCAGAGGACCCGCTCGCCGTAGCCGGCGGCCATCAGGTGCGCGCTGGCCAGGTAGCCGACCACCCCGACGGCGAGCACCCCGAAGCCGACCCAGAACGGCAGCGCCAGCGAGTGCTCGGCGAGCTTGCCGGAGATGATCGGGGCCGGCGCGGCGGCGCCCCAGCGGACCAGGTTGAACGCGCCGGTGGCGACGCGTCGGTCGGTGGAGCCGAGGCCGAGCGCCAGGTCGGTGAGGTTGGCGTTGGCCAGCCCCATGCAGAGCCCGGCGAGCACCAGCACCACGAGGGACTCGACGGTGCTGCCGGAGGTGGCGAAGAGGACCATGCAGACCAGCAGCCCGGCGATGGCCACGCCGACGGTCTGCACCGCGCCGATCCGGTGGGCCAGCCGGTGACCGATCACCAGGATGCCGGTGGCCAGGCCGAGTCCCCAGCCGGTGAACGCCAACCCCAGCGGGATGATGTCCAGCTTGAGGAAGAGCGGGGTGTAGCCGAGCACCACGAAGAACACGAAGTTGTACGCGGCGGTGACCCCGCAGAGCGCGATGAACGCCGGTCGGCGGTAGGTCGCGAGGATCTGGCCGACCCGTACCGGGGCCTGGCGGTGGGTGGGCTCGCGGAGCTTGCGGGAGGCCACGGCGAGGGCGAGCACCATGAACACGCCGCAGACGAAGAACGGCAGCCGCCAGCTGACCTCGCCGAGCAGGCCGCCGATCAGCGGTCCGACGGCGAAGCCGAGGCCCAGCGCGGTCTCGAAGAGGCCGACCACCCACTCCCGGTCGACGGCGAGGTTGACCAGCACCACCATGGCGGTGGCGAAGAACATCGCGTTGCCCAGTCCCCAGACGCCGCGCAGCACGGAGAGCTGCACGATGTTGTCGCTGAACGAGGCGAGGATCGCGGCGACGCCGACCACCGAGACGCCGGTGACGAGCACCGGTTTGAAGCCGAACCGGCCGCTGGCCAGCGTCGCCGGGATCATGCCCACGGCCATCACCGCGATGTACGCGGTGAACAGCAGCTCGACCTGCCAGGCGGTCACGCCGATCGCCGCACCGATGGCGGGCAGGATCGGGTCGACGACGGCGATGCCGGCGATGGCGAGGAAGGCCACCAGCGTGGTGGCGTAGATGGCACTGCGGTTCGGTTCGGAACGCCGATCCACTCCGACTCCTCAACTAGCTGTATCGTACAGTTACTTATTCTGTATCATACAGCTATGAGTGATGACCACGAGCGCACCCTCGGTCGCATCGAGACCGAGGTGGCCCTGCTGATGCGCTTCGGCGAGGCCACCCGGCGGGCCACCGGCACCGCCGAGCACCGGGTGCTCGACCGGGCCGCGTACGTGATCCTGCGACACCTGGACGACGCCGGCCCGCAGAACGTCTCCGCGCTCGCCGCCCAGCTCAACCTGGACGGCTCGACAGTGACCCGGCAGGTGTCCGCGCTCCAGCGGGACGGCCTCATCGTCCGTGCCCCGGACCCGACGGACGGCCGGGGCACCGTCATCTCCCCCACGCCGGCCGGCCTGCAACGGATGGCCGCCGTGCAGAGCGCCCGCACCCGGCTCTACGGCGACATGCTCGCGGACTGGAGCGCCGAGGACCGCGCCACGCTGGCAGCCCTCTTGGGTCGCCTCAACCAGGCCCTCGGGTCACGCAACCGTCGCCGCTGACCGCCCGCCAGGACCAGAGCACCGCGAAGATCGCGCAACATCCTGGTTTCAGTGGCCTTCCGCGCGGCCCGACACCACTACGACATGGATCGAGCACGATCTTGGCGGGCCCCCGTGGAGCCCAGCGGGCCGCGCGGCCCCCATCGGGCCGCGCGGACTCCGCCGGGCCGTGGTTCTAGACGAACGTTCGGCGCGCCCAGGTGCGGAAGTCGGTGGTGGGCAGGCCGAGGGCGCGGGCCAGCTCCGGACGGGCCGGGCTGCCGTTCTCGTTGATCTGCTCGACCGCCCTGACCACGGCGGGCAGCAGGCCACGTTCGACGGCCTGCTGCGGGGTGAGCACGGGCGCGGCGATCTCCCGGCCGGTGACCTCGCTCAGGATGGCAGCGACCTCGGTCATGGTGAGCAGGTCGCCGGCGAGTTCGACGTCCAGGCCGTCCAGCCTCCCGGGCTCGGTGAACGCGATCGCCGCGGTTTCGCCGATGTCGTCGACGGTGACCCACGGAAGGCGCGTGTCGGCGGCGAAGCCGGTGATGATCGTGCCGCTGGACCAGTCACCGAAGAGGTAGGAATAGCCGACGAGGTTCTCCATGAAGGTCGGGGGCTTGAGGATGGTCCAGTGCGCGAAGCCACCGGCGCGCACCGCCTCGTCGATTGTCGCCTTGCTCTCCCAGTAGTGCCTGTCCCACCGCCCCTCGGCCCATCCGGGCTGGTTGCGGTGGAAGTCGCCGGCGCCCGAGACGCTGCTGTGCACGACGTGTGACACGCCGGCCCGTCGCGCCGCCTCGACGACGTTGCGACCGCGGGTCACCTCGGCGTCGCCCTGCAGGTCCGTCAGGTCCGGGTACGGGATGGAGAAGAGGCCGTCCATCCCGTCCGCGGCGGCGACCAGCGACGCCGGGTCGTCCAGGTCGCCGGTGACCAGTTCGACGCCGCGATCCCGCAGCGCCTGCGCGGCGGCGGTGCCGGGATCACGGACCAGGGCACGGACCGGGACGCCACGGTCGAGCAGCGCTCGGGCCGTGGCCCCGCCCTGCTTGCCCGTCGCGCCGATGACGAGTACAGCCATGATGCCTCCCCCAGAAGTGAAAGTGGGGTGTCCCCCCACTTCTCGTCGACTACGATATGGGGGGCCACCCCACTTCTGCAAGGCGGACCATGAGAGCTGACGCACAGCGCAACTACGACCTGATCGTCAGGGCGGCCGCCGAGGCCATCGCCCGCGACGGCGCGTACGCCTCACTGGAGGAGATCGCCCGAGCCGCCGGGGTCGGCTCGGCGACCCTGCACCGGCGCTTCCCCACCCGCTGGTCGCTGCTCGAGGCGGTGTTCCGCGACTGTGTTCGTAACCTGGCGGCGCGCGCCGGAGACCTGCGCGCCGAGCCGGACGCGCTCGACGCGCTCACCACCTGGCTGCACGAGGTCACCGCGTACGCCACGACGACCCGTGGTCTGGCGGACGCGCTGCTGAACGGGCCCGCCGAGGAGAACGACGCGTGCGCCGCGACGCTCGTCACCGCCGGTGAGCCGCTGCTACGCCGCGCCATCGACGAGGGTTCGGTACGCCCCGACATCACCATGGCCGACCTGATGATCCTCGCCAACGGCATCTCCCTCGCGGCGCAGCCGATGGGCGCGGCCAAGGCTGAGCAGCTGCTGACCCTCGCCCTGCGGGGAATCGGGTCAGCGGGCCGGCCGCGGCCGCATACCGCAGAAGCGCCGCCGTCCCCGGCGGCCTGACGCGCTGTCGGAGGGCGCCTGATCCGTCTGCGACATCAGCTCCGAAGGATCAAAAGAACCTCGGTGCCCCGCGAGGACGTTCCCCACGGCGGGGCAGACGCGCGGGGCTACGCCCGGGCGCCGACTCCGCGTCGGCACCCGGGCGTACCTCGGTAGGTCAGGCGACCGGTTCGCGGGCCGAGTCGGCGTCGCGGTCGGTGCCCGGGGTGACCCGGGGATCGCCCTCGTCGGCGAAGTAGTCGTCGGGCGTGGTGCCGTCGACCCCCTCGGCCACCTTCGCGGCCCGCACGGCGAGCGTCACCAGCGCCGCGACGGCCAGGTTGACCAGCACCGCCACGATGCCGACGTAGATCGTCTTGGTGGTGTCGAACCCGAACTCGGACAGCGGGAACGCCGAGCCGCCGAAGTGCTTCCGGGTCGGGCTGGCCACCTGGTAGAGCATCCACATGCCCAGTCCCATGCCGACCGCCCAGCCGGCGATCAGGCCGGCCCGGTGGAACCACCGGGTGTAGAGGCCCAGCGCCACCGCCGGCAGCGTCTGGAGGATGATCACGCCGCCGATCAACTGGAGGTCGATGGAGAACTGCGGGTCGAGGAAGACGATGCAGGCGACCGCCCCGACCTTCACCACCAGTGAGGTGATCTTCGAGACGTTGGCCTCCTGGGCCGGGGAGGCGTCCCGCTTCAGGTACTCCTTGTAGATGTTGCGGGTGAACAGGTTCGCCGCCGCGATGGACATGATCGCCGCCGGCACCAGCGCGCCGATGCCGATCGCCGCGTACGCGACACCGGCGAACCAGTCCGGGAACTGCTGGTCGAAGAGCAGGGGAACGATCGTGTTGTTGTCCACCGACCCGGCCGAGTTGCCCGGCAGCGGCTTCACCCCGGCCGCGATGGCCATGTAACCGAGCAGCGCGATCAGCCCCAGCAGCAGGCTGTACGCGGGCAGCGCCGACATGTTCCGCTTGATCACGTCGCGGTTCCGGCTGGCCAGCACACCGGTGATGCTGTGCGGGTAGAGGAACAGCGCCAACGCCGACCCGAACGCCAGCGTCACGTACTGGAGCTGGTTGTTGCCGTTGAGCAGGATGCCGTCGTTCGGGTTGGGCGAGGCGTCGAACTTGGCGTCCGCGGCGGCGAAGATGTCCCCCCAACCGCCCAGCTTGTACGGCAGGTAGATGACCGCCACCAGGATCACGACATAGATCAGGCTGTCCTTGACGAACGCGATGAGCGCCGGCGCGCGCAACCCGGACTGGTACGTGTACGCGGCCAGGATGGCGAACGCGATGATGATCGGCAGGTGCCGGGCCAGCGCGTTGTCGCCGGTGACGCCCATCGTCTTGAGCACCGCCTCGATGCCGACGAGCTGCAACGCGATGTAGGGCATCGTCGCGACGATGCCGGTGATCGCGATCAGCAGCGCCAGCACCGGCGAGTCGAACCGCCTGCGGACGAAGTCCGCGGGAGTGACGAACCCGTGCCGGTGCGACACCGACCAGAGCCGGACCAGCACCAGGAAGACCATCGGGTAGATGACGATCGTGTACGGCACGGCGAAGAACCCGGCCGCGCCCGCGCCGAACATCAGCGCCGGCACCGCCACGAAGGTGTACGCGGTGTAGAGGTCACCCCCGACCAGGAACCAGGTGATCCAGCCGCCGAAGCTGCGCCCGCCCAGGCCCCACTCGTCCAGGTGCGCCATGTCCCTGGGCGCCCGCCACCGGGCGGCCACGAAACCCATCGCGCTCACCAGCAGGAACAGGAGCGTGAAGACGATGATCTCGGTGAGGTGGTCCCGCCACATCAGGAGTCACCCCGCCTCTTCGTCATCTGGTACACCAGCGTCGTGGTGCCGACGCCGAGCAGGATGAACGCCAGTTGCAGCCAGTAGAAGCGCGGAAACCCGAAGACCCGCGGTGAGTCGCCGTTGAAGAAGGCCGGGACCAGCGGCACCACGATGGGGATGAAAAGCAACCAGTTCCAGGGGCTGTGGTCCTTCGCCCTGGCCGGCGCCGTGGTCGGCGCCTCCGGTTCGGGTGCAGCCATCTGACACACCTCCGGGGAGTCGAGGCTCTCGATGTAACGGCCGGAGGGTACGACTCTGTGACGGCCGTCACGTCGATCACGCCGAAGGCGCTGCGCCGAACGGCCGGCCGGCTGCGCCGAACGGCGCGACCGACCGGCTGGGAGGGTGGGTCAGGTACGCCGGCTCAGAGCGCGGCGAGGTGGGCGGTGTCGTTGACGGTGCGGACCGCGACGCCGCCGTCGGGCCACATGTCCACCACCGAGATGCCGGCCGCGTCCAGGAAGAGCCGGTGCAGGAAGCCGTCGCCGGCCGCGAGGGCGTCGCGCAGCACCAGCTTGATCGGCGAGACGTGCGAGACGACCACCACCGTCTCCCCGGGGTACGCGGTGGGCAGCCCGGAGATGACGCGCTGCGCGCGTTCGGCGACCTGGGTGAACGACTCCCCGTCCGGCGGGGCGACCCGGGGCGAGGCGAGCCAGGCGTCCATCTCCCCGGGCCAGCGCTCGCGCACCTCGGCGAAGGTGCGCCCCTCCCACTGGCCGAAGTCGCACTCGATCAGGTCGTCCTCGGTACGCACCGGCACGTCGCCGTCGAGCGCGTCGGCGATCGACGCCGCGGTGGCCGTACACCTCGACAACGGTGAGCTGAGCACGGCCGCGACGGACGGGGCCAGCTCGGCCACCCGGGCGGCGGTGGCCCGGACCTGGGCCCGGCCACGCTCGGACAGCGGCACGTCGCCGCGACCGGAGTAGCGGCGCTGCTCGGTGTACGGGGTCTCGCCGTGCCGCACCAGGACCAGGCGGGTGGCGGTGAAGCTCGGCCGGGGCTCCCAGGACGCCGGGGCGGTCGCCGGGTCGCTGCCGGTGACGGGCGTCGACGGCCGCTGTGCGGTGGTCGACGTCGGCGGCTGGCGACCCGCTGCGGCGTCCATGGCGGCGTTGGCGAGGGCGTCGGCGTGCCGGTTCTGGTCGCGCGGAATCCAGCTGAACCGGACCGCGTCGAAGCGGCCCACCAGGGTGGCCGCCTGGGCGGCGAGCGGACGCAGGCCGGGGTGCTTGATCTGCCACCGGCCGCACATCTGCTCGACCACCAGCTTGGAGTCCATCCGGACGTCCACCTCGGCGGCGCCCAACTCGGCGGCGGCGGTCAGCCCGGCGATCAGGCCCTGGTACTCGGCGACGTTGTTCGTCGTGGTGCCCAGCGACTCCGAGCGCTCCGCGAGCACCTCGCCGGTCTGCGGGTCGCGCACCACAGCGCCGTAGCCGGCCGGGCCGGGGTTGCCCCGGGACCCGCCGTCGGCCTCGACCGAGACCACCCGTGGCGCCACGACCTACAGGCCCGACTCGTTGGTACGGACCATGATCCGGCGGCAGTCCTCGCAGCGGACCACGTCGTCCGGGGCCGCCTCGCGGATGCGGGCCAGGTCGGCGCCGGACAGCTCCAACCGGCAGCCGCCGCAGCGGCCCGCGGTGAGCAGCGCGGCGCCCAGCCCGGTGTCCTCGCGGATCTTGTCGTACAGCTTGACCAGGTCGCCCGGGAGGTCGGCGGCGAGCGGCTGGCGGGCCCCCCGCTTGAACTCCTCCTCCTTGGCGATCTCGGCCAGCGCGTCGTCGCGGCGCTGCTCGGTCACGGCCCGCTTGTCCCGGGCCTCGGCCAGCCGCCGCTCCACGCCGTCCAGCACGCCCTGCGCGGTCTCCCGCTGCTCCATCAGCTCCAGCTCGGCGTCCTCCAGGTCGCTCTGCCGCCGGTTGAGCGACACCAACTCGTGCTGGAGGGCCTCCAGCTCCCGGGCCGGCCCGGTGCCGGCGGCGAGCCGGTTCTCGTCCTTCTCCTTGCGGGCACGGACCTGCTCGACGTCCTTCTCCATCCGGGCGATGTCCCGGTCGAGGTCGTCGACCGCCACCTGGGCGCGCACCCGCTCGTCCTCCAGCGACGACAGCTCCCGGGCCAGCGCCTCCAGCTCGGCCCGTTCGGGCAGCGAACGTCGCCGGTGGGCGAGCTGGGCGAGGTTGGTGTCGATCGCCTGGAGGTCGAGCAGGCGGCGCTGCACCTGAGGGTCAGCCTTCACGGTCGGGGCTCCTTGTCGTCCACAACGGGTGCGGCGGCGTGCACTGTCCACGGGTCGGTGTCCAGGTCGGACACCAGCGTCTCGACGTCCAGCGCCCCCCGCAGCAGGGCGGCCAGGTCGTCCAGCCACGGTCGTTCGGTCGCCCAGTGCGCCGCGTCGAGCAGGGCGGGACCATCGGCGGCGAGGTGCTCGCCGGCCGGGTGGTGCCGCAGGTCGGCGGTGAGGAACGCGTCCACCCCGGCGGCGGTCGCGGCGCCGAGGAAACTGTCCCCCGACCCGCCGCTGACAGCGAGGGTACGAACCATACGCCGGGGGTCCCCCGCCGCGCGAACTCCCCAGGACGTGACGGGAAGCACGGCGGCGGCGTGCCGGGTCAGCTCGGCGAGGGTCATCGGCTCCGGCAACTCGCCGATCCGGCCGAAACCACGCTCGTCGCCGTGCGCGGGCGAGCCGGGCGCGGGCCGTTGCAGCGGGCGCAGCCCGGTCAGCCCGAAACGGGCGGCGAGGGCGTCGGAGACACCCGGGGCGGCGACGTCGGCGTTGGTGTGCGCCGCGTAGAGCGCCACCCCGGCCCGGATCAGCTGGTGGATGATCCGCCCCTTGAAGGTGGTCGGGGCGACCGACGACACCCCGCGCAGCAGCAGCGGGTGGTGCGAGACGATCATGTCGGCCTCGGCGGCCAGCGCTTCGGCGACCGTCTCGGGCACCACGTCGACAACGCAGAGCACCCGGCGGACGGGGGCGGCCGGTTCGCCGAGCACCAGGCCCACCCGGTCCCACTCCTCGGCCCAGACCGGCGGATAGTGGCGCTCCAGCTCGGCCACCACGTCGCTCACCGTCGGGCCGGATCGGCTTGTGCTCACGGCGGGCCAGCTTACCGGCGCGGAGGCCGCCGGACGGTGACACCCGGCCGGGCCGCGTCCCGGGGACGCGGGTGCCGGCCCGGCCGCGACGGTCGGGCATCAGGTGCCGGCGACGGTGGGTGCGCTCGGTGGGACGCTAGGCGGCGCTGTGACGCACCGGACGCAGCGCCGCCAGCGGCATCGCCCAGGGGAAGGCGTGCAGGTGCTGCTCCCCCGTTCCGGGCGGGTGCAGGGCGATCACGTCGTCGCCGAAGAGCACCGTGATCCCCCACTCGGCCAGCCGGGCCACACCGGCCCGGAACGCCGGGTGGGCGGCCATCGCGGCGTTGGTGAACGGCACCGCCACGATGGGTGTGCCCTTGCCCTGCGCCTCGACCAGCAGCCCGAGCGCGAGGGTGTCGGCGATCCCGGCGGCCCACTTGTTGACCGTGTTGACGGTGGCCGGGCAGACGATCATCGCGTCGGCCGGCGGCAGCACGTCCGGGTCGGTGGGGTTCTTGTAGTGCGTACGCACCGGGTGACCGGTCTGTCGGATCAGGGCCGGCTTGTCGACGAACTTGGCGCCGTCCGGCGTGGTGACCACGCAGACGTCCCAGCCGCCCTGCTGGGCGAGGTCGACGAGCCGGCCGACGTTTCGGGCCAGCGGCGAGCCGCAGGCGATGACGTAGAGCACCTCGCGGTGCCCGCTGGTGGGCGCCGGGCCGGCCATCAGACCGGCTCCGCGCTCATACCCCAACTCCCATGTGCTCAGCCAACTCCGCTACCGGAGAAGGCGGCGCACCACGTGTGCGACGCAGGATGTCCGACATCACCTCGTGCGCGATCGGCCGGCAGCGGATCTCCGACGGGGCGAGCCGATCGCCGAGCAGCAGCATCTCGCCCGCGTTGGCCACGTCACCCATCTGGGCGTACCCCCGGGCGATGTCGAGCAGGTGGTGCGCGCGGCGTTCGGGCAGCAGCGCGTTGAAGGCGGGCTCCGCGATGCGGAGCTGGTGCACCTCCACGGCCCGGCCGCCGTCGCCCAGCTCGACGGCGGCGGCGGCCCGGTGCAGCTCGACGTTCGTCGGGCCGAACGACGTCCAGTAGTGGTTGTGGTCGCCGCCGAGCAGGTTCGCGGCCTCCTGGGCGCAGTTGATCAGATCGTCCACACTGGCCGAGTCGCCGATGCGGGACGCCGCCATCGCGCCCTGGAGCAGCAGCATCCCGTAGACCGACAGCCGGGCCGGGGATATCTGGTTGCTGCCGCCCGGCGCCAGCCGGTTGGCGATCTGGACGTTCAGCTCCAGCGCCGGTCGGGCCCGGCCCATCGCGACCAGGGCGTTGCACACACGGGTGGTGGCGATCCCGGCCAGCAGTGGGTCGTCGGCCCGCTGCGCCACCGCCATCGACCTGTCGGCCGCCAACCAGGCCAGCTCGCACTCGCCGAGCTTGCGCAGCACCGAGGAGGCGATCTGGTAGACCTGCCCGAGCAGGTGGGCGGCCTCGGCCGCCTGCCCCCCGCCGTACGCGGCGTCGGCCGCCTGGGCGTCGCGCAGCAGCTTGGGCAGCGCGCGGGTGAGCATGCCGTAGCGCCCGTACTGGTAGGTCAGCCAGGCGTGGTTGACGGCCTTGCGCATGTCGTCGAGCGGCGGCGGGTGCGGCGCCGCGTCGAAGTACGCGCTCATCGAGTCGTACCGTTCCAGCGCCGCCCGGATCTCCTGCACCTCGACCTGGTCGATGCAGTTCAACGCGTCGGTGCGGCGTTCCGGATCTCTGCCCATGAGGAGTTGCACGTCCATCTGGAGGATGTCGGCGATCTCGTAGAGGACGGAGAACTTGTCCAGCCGGCGGACCCCCCGCTCGACCTTGTCCACCCAGCTCTTGGACTTGCCGAGCCGGTCCGCGAAGACCTGCTGGGACATCTTGCGCCGCCCCCGCCAGTACGCCACTCGCCGTCCTATGGGTAGCTCGTCCATCTGCCCATCCTCCCCTGCCGCCACGGCCCATCGAGCCGGGGCGATCTCCCGCGGGTGCGGCGACCGTCTCTCGTCTTCACATTTTGGCTGGTCGCACACGATGTACGTCAGCCGTAAAGCCAGTCCTCGTACTTTTCGTGCAAGTTGCACGAGCCGTTCGTCAACCTCAACGATCGGGGGTTACGGCAGTGACGGTGCTCGACATCCGACCTGGCGACCGCCGGGCTCGACGAGGGGAAGTGGCACACATGTGGGGGAACGTCGGACCGCGCGTCGCCGAGCTGTCGCCACTGGAACGGGTCCGGCTGCGCCGGGTCGCGATCCGGTACGCGGCGCACGGGTGGGAGGTGACCCCGGGCGCCTGCCTGGCCCGCAGCCGCTTCGTCTGCGGTCGGGCCGGCTGCCCCACGGTGGGCTGCCACCCGGCCCTGGAAAACTGGGAACTGGCCGCCAGCGCCGACCCGGCCCGGGTGGCCACCTGGTGGCGACACCGTCCACACGGGGTGCTGCTGCCCACCGGCCGCCGCTTCGACGTGCTGGAGGTGCCCGCCCACCTCGGCCGGCACGTGCTCGACGCGGTGCAGACCCACCCGGCCGGCACCGGCGTACGCGGACCGGTGCTGGTCACCCCCACCGGACGGTGGATGTTCCTGGTCCGCCCCGGCGACCCGCTCCGGCCGGAGTTGGAGCACTGTTTCCACGTGGTCCGGCACGGGCCGGGCTCCTGGATTCCCGCGCCGCCGACCCGGCTGCCGGAGGGTACGGTCCGCTGGGCCGTCGCCCCGGAACAGGCCCGCTGGCAGCTTCCGGATTCCTACCTCGTGCAGAACACGGTGATCGGGGCGCTGCGCGCCGCCGGGGTGAACCTCGTCCCCGACCTGCTCCCCGGCCACCTCCCACTGCCCCGACGAGGCATGTGAGACGAGTCGATCCGGTGCCCGACAGCGTCGCCGGGCCGCCGGTCCTCGTTGACAGGGTGACGGCGCGACGCGCGCCACGAACGGGGGAAACAATGCCCAGGAACGACAGAGCGCCGCACCCCGGCGGCCGGCGCGGCCAGCCACGCTACCGCTGGGCCGGCACCCGACCGTCCGGCTCCCGACCGGGCCGCCCACGCCCCACCGGCTCCCGCCCCGCCAGCACCCACCGCCCACCCCGCTAACAAAACCACCCACCCCACCCCGCGCGGGTCCCCAGCCCCAGCCCCAGCCCCAGCTCCCGCTCCCGCTCCCGCTCCCGCTCCCGCTCCCGCTCCCGCTCCCGCGATCTTGCACTTCCTGTCCCGACAATCTCCACTAATCCGGACTAAAAGACGTCAGAAAGTGCAAGATCGCGGGGAGGCTGCGCCCCGGCCCTCGCGATCTTGCACTTTCTGTCCCGGCAATCTTCGCTGATCCGGACCAAAGGACGTCCGAATGTGCAAGATCGCGGGGAAGCTGCGGCGCGGGGAAGCTGCGCCGGGAAGGACAGCGCGGGAGAGGGACAGCGCGGAGAGGGACAGGGCGGGGAGGCGGGTTAGTCCGTCAGGGGGAGGTTTGGGGAGTGGTGCTGGCGGGCGTTGTCGGTGATGGCGGCGTAGGGGTAGCCGTCGCGCCGGGCCAGCCAGTTGAGACCTCCGGTGCCCATAGCCAGGGCGGCGGTGGCGTACGCGTCGGCCACACCCAGGTCGCTGCCGACCACGGTGACCGACCGCAGCCCGCTCGCCGGGGCGCCCCGCCGGGGGTCCAACACGTGCCGACCCCGCTCGTAGACCCCGGACGTCGCCACGGCCAGGTCGGTGGCGGCGAGCACCAGGCAGGTCGCCGTCGGGTCCCAGGGGTGCCGGATGCCGATCCGCCACGGCTCCCCGGACGGCGACAGGCCCCGCACCCGTACGTCGCCGCCGGCGTTCACGCAGTGGTTGGCGGCACCGGCGGCGAGCAGGCGATCCGAGGCGACCTGGGCCGCCCAGCCCTTGACGAAACCGGACGGGTCGAACCGTCCGGTGGCGTACGCGTCGAAGAACCCGTCGGTGGCGCCCCACAGGTCGGCGCAGGATTCCAGCACGAACCGCAGGTCCGCGGACGCCTCGGAGAGCAGCACCTCGCCCCGGTCGAAGCGGCACACCTCGCTGTCCGGCTTGTACGTGCTGAACCGCGCGTCCACCTCGCGCATCCAGGCGAAGACCTGGTCGGCCAGCTCAGCGGCGCGGGCCGCCGGCAGGTCGTCGGCGAGGTCCACGGTGATCGCCGTACCCATGATCTGCTCGACCCGGCACAGTCCGGGCCGGGTCGGCGCGGCCCGCACGCCAGAAGCCTGCCCGACCTCAAAAGCCTGCCCGACCTCAGAAGCCTGCCCGACCGCGGCCCGCACCCCGAAAGCCTGCCCCACCTCAGAAGCCTGCCCCACCGCGGCCCGCACCCCGAAAGCCTGCCCCACCTCAGAAGTCTGCCCGACCGCGGCCCGCACCTCAGAACGCCTGCTCGATAGCGGACCGCAGCGACTGCTTGTAGGAGTTGCTGGTCTCGGTGGCCCCGGAGACGGTGTTCAGGTTGGCGTTCTGCTTCTGCACCACCTCGCCGCCGCTGCCGTCGTACCGGCTGCGGACGTCGCCACTGTGGATGTCGGATTCGCCCCCGCTGGGCAGCGACAGCGCGACGGCGTCGACGATCCGGTTGCCGGAGACGACGATCTGCACCTGCACGTACCCGTACTCGTTCTCGAAGCCGTTGCCGGTGACCCGGCGGTTGCTCGGCGGGGCCGCCTTGGTGGTACGCGGGGCGCTGGGGGCCTTCGTGGTGGTCTTGGTGCCCGACGGGCGGGCGGTGGTCTTGCCGGGCTTCGGCGACGCCGGCGGGCCGGCGGTCTTCGACGGCGTCGGCGCGCCGGCCGCCGGGTCGGCGCCGGGCGCGGCCGGGTCGACGCTCGGGTCGACGCCCGGCGCGGTGGGGTTGACCGGCTGGGCGGTCGGCAGGTTCTGGGCGACCTGGGTGGTGCCCGGCGAGCCCTTGAGCACCACCAGGGC
The DNA here is from genome assembly GCF_029626235.1 of Micromonospora sp. WMMD1120. Taxonomy (NCBI): domain Bacteria; kingdom Bacillati; phylum Actinomycetota; class Actinomycetes; order Micromonosporales; family Micromonosporaceae; genus Micromonospora; species Micromonospora sp. WMMD1120. Next base: position 382,818 of record NZ_JARUBO010000005.1, read on the forward strand.
GGTGGTGCTGGCGGCCAGACCGGTGATCGCGAGCAACGCGCGACGCATGGGGATGCCCTTCCTACAGCTCGAAGGTGGCCAGGTGGATCTGCCGTCGGGGTACGCCGGCCTGGCGCAGGGCGCGCACCGACTGCTCCACCAGCCCGGGTGGCCCGCACAGGTAGACGTCGCGGCGGGTCACGTCGGGCACCAGCTGGCGTAACCCGTCCGGGCTGATCAGCTGGCGGGGGCCCGGGTCGTCGCGGGAGCCGATGACGTACCAGACGGAGGTGTCCCGCTCCTGGGCCAGCCAGTCCAGCTCGCGACTGAGCAGCACGTCGGCCGGTGTGCTCGCGCGGTAGATCAGCGCGGCGCCGGGCGGCAGCTCCTCCAGCATCGCCCGTAGCGGCGTGATGCCGCTGCCGCCGGCGATCAGCAGGGCCCGCTCGCGGACCCGGTGCGCGGAGGTGAAGGTGCCCGACGGGCCCACCGCCCAGACCCGGGTGCCCGGGTCCAGGTCCCGCAGGTCGGCGGTGTGCGTGCCGACCACCTTGACGGTGAGTCGCAGCCAGCGGCCGTTGGCGGCGGCGGAGACGGAGAACGGGTGTGACTGCCACCAACTGCCCCGGGCGAGGAAGCGCCAGCGGAAGTACTGCCCGCCGAGCATCTCCAGCCGTCCGAGCCGCTCGCCCGTGAGGTAGATGGAGATGGTGTCGGCGCTCTCGGCCACCACGTCGGCGACCCGGAGTTTGTAGCGCAGGTTGAACGCCAGCGGCGCGATCACCCGACCCCACAGCACTGCGGCGATCACCAGCAGGTAGAGCGCGATCCAGCCGGTGCGTACCGGGCCGGGCTTGTAGAGCTGCGCGCCGTGGGCGAACTGGTGGCCGTAGCCGAACAGCAGGATCAGGTAGCTGGACCGGTGCAGCAGGTGCCACAGCTCGTAGGGCAGCGCCCGCCGGATCGCCCGGATGCTGCTGAACCCGACCAGCATCATGATGCCGGTGGCGCCGAACGCCGAGATCATGTCCTCGTAGTCGCCGAGCAGCGTGCCGACCTCGGCGACGATCGACTGGTTGCGCAGGTCCGCGTAGCCGACCACGATCAGCGACATGTGCGCCAGCACGGTGACCAGGAGGGTGGCGCCGATGTCGCGGTGCCAGCGGCCGATCTGCTCGCCGCCGATCCACCGCTCCAGCACCGGCAGCCGGCTCATCATCAGCACCTGCACCAGCAGCAGGTAGCCGGCGACCAGGCCGGTGATCCGGCCGGCCGCGGTGACCGTCGCGGCGGTGCTGCGCAGCGAGCCGGCGGGGGTGCCCCACCACCAGGGCAGCACGCTGGCGAGCAGGCCGACGAGGAGCAGCACGGCCAGCAGCCGCCGGCCGCCGGGCCCGCGCCGCGCCGGCACCTGCGGGGGTACGGGCGCAGCCGACCGGCCGCCGCGCCGGGACGAGGTCCCGGTACGACGGCCGGCGGCGTGGGTGTGCGGGTACGTCACGCGTACAGCTTCATGGGGGTGTATTTCTGGCGCGGGAAGACCTTGCCGACCTCGGCGTTGGTGAGCCCGAACCGGCCCTGGGCCACCGAGCCGTAGACGTTGAACATGTTGTTGTACTCCGGCACGTCACCGGAGTCCAGCTTGTCCAGGCCGTTCCAGGTGCCGAGCAGCGAGCCGGCCAGCTTCTTGCCGGAGAGCACGGTGATGACGCCACCGTGCCCGTGGTCGGTGCCGTTGTTGTTGGAGCCGACCCGGCGGCCGAACTCGCTGGACACCATGATCGTCACGTCGGCGGCCTGCGGGCCGAGGTCGGTGAAGAAGGCGGCCATCGCGCTGGCCAGCTCGTTCAACCGGCGGTAGAGCTGACCGCCCTCGCGGGTGCCCTGGTTCTCGTGGGTGTCGTAGCCGCCCATCCCGACGGTGGCGACCCGGACGTTGGCGCCGCCCTTGATGAGCTGGGCGAGTTGCCGGAACGCGTTGCCGACGCCCTCGTACGTGACGCCCTCGGCCGGCTGGTACGGCTTCGCGGCGAGCCGCTGGGCGGTGGCCAGCGCGCCCATGCCCTCCTGCACGGCCTCCTCCACCGGGTGGTTGATCCCGGTGAACAGCCCCTTGATGGCCTTCTCGGTGGCGGCGCGGAACCGCTCGTCACCGTTGAGCCGCAGCGAGCCGACGTTGTTCAGCGACAGCGCGCCGTTGGTGCCGACGAGCGAGCGCGGCAGGGTGCTGCCGATGCCGACGCTGCGGAACGCGGTGCCCTTGCCGAGGTGGTCCACCAGACCGTCGAGCCAGCCCCGGCCGCCGGTCTCGTTGGGCAGCCCGCCCAGGTTGCAGGCGTCGGCGGCCTGGAAGTGGCTGCGCGACAGCCGCTCGTCGGAGACGCCCGGGATGAAGCCGAGCTGACCGGCGGTGAGCCACTTCTCCAGCGGCTTGAACGCGCCGGTCAGCTTGAAGCCCCGGCCCAGGGCCAGCGAGTCGTTGCCGAGCAGCAGGTCCGGGCGGGCCTTGTTGAGCACCGCGTCGTTGTCCGGCGCGACGAGGCTCAGCCCGTCCAGACCGCCGTAGAGGAAGACGTGGATCAGGGTGCCGGTCTTGGTCGCCGCGAACGACGCCGACGTGGTGACGAACTGGGCGGTGGCCAGCGCGGTGGCGGTCGCCGCGGCACCGGCGACGAAGGTCCGCCGGGTGACGCCGCGACCGTCCTGCTGGGCCTCCTCCAGGTTCTCCAGCGTGCGGTAGCGGTCGTACTCGGCGGCGTTCTCGGCGGCGACGATGTCCGCCTCGGCGCGCAGCAACGCCTCGGCCGGGTTGTCGGCCAGCCGCCGCACGTCGGGGCATTCGGGGTGCAGGGGGAAAGAGTTGTACACAGTCTTCTCCATCGGGTGCCTCACCGGAGGTGGTGCTGGGGGGAAGCGAGGATCGCCCGCGCGACGGCGGTGATGGCCCCGTTGAACGTGGCGTCGACCTTGGCGCTCGCCGACGCACCGGCCACGCCGAGGATGAGGTTCTTCTCCCGCGTGCTCAGCTTCTGGCCCACCAGCCGCAGGGACAGCGCGTCCACGTACGCCCCGGCGGTCGCCGGCGCCTTGGCGACCAGCTTCTCCGGCGCGGTGTACGTGAAGGCGGTGCGGTAGCCGGCGATGATCTCGCCCGCCTCGTTCCAGCCGTTGACCATGGTGCCGGCCGAGGTCCAGGCGACGTAGACGTCCGGGTAGCCGTCCGGGGTCGGGTGACCCATCGGGAACTGGCCCAGCTCGCGGAGCTTGTCGTGGATCTGCCGCAGGCCCCGGGCGTACGGGGTGCGCTTGTTGTCGCCGTTGTTGTGCTTCGGCGACGCCTCCGGCGAGACGCCCAGGGTGCGGTACGTGGCGACCAGGTACTCCATCGGCCGGCGCACCTTCTGGCCCACCCCGGCCCAGAACTCCGAGGAGCAGAAGAGCGTCATCAGGACCGGCTTGATCATGCCCTTGTTGGCGGTGTACGACTTGGCCAGCCGGTCCACCAGGGACTTCGGCGGGGTGTCCGAGACGAACCGGGTCGCCAGGCTCTGCGCCACGTACTTCGCGGTCGACGGGTGCGTCGCGATGTAGCTGATGTACGCGTCGATGGCGGCCTCGGCCTTCTTCGGGTCGGCCGAGTTGTTCGCGTGGCTGAAGCCGAGGATCTTGACCTTGCCGACGTAGTGCTGCTCCGGGCGGAAGACGTACTTGCCCTTGTCGTCGACGCCACGGCCGGTCTGCAACATGGCCGCCTGCCGGACGTCCGGCTCCTTGTAGCCGCCGTCGACGCCGACCGAGTACAGCTCGAGGTTCTCCCGGGCGAGGTTCTCGTTGATCGCGTCCTTGCGGGAGTCCTTCTGGTTCAGGTAGATCAGCAGCGCGGGGTGCTTGTTGGCGGCGATCAGCATCTCCGGGTAGCTGCCCAGCGCGTGCTTGCGCACCACGTCCTGGTCGAACGAGTTGCGGTACACCTCGCCGCCGTCGAAGTCGGCCGCGACGTGCAGGAAGTCGTTCCAGAAGTCGACCATCACCTCGAAGAGCTGGCGCTTGGACCAGATCTGCCGGGCGATGGTGGCGTCGATCATCTCCCGCTCCGGCTGGGCGCCCTGCTCGTTGAGGGCGTCCCGCTGGTCGCGCAACTGCTGCACGTTGAGCTTCAGGGTGGGCAGCTCGGCGAGCTTCAGCTCGGCCTTGCTCGGCTCCAGCTTCTCCGGCTCCAACTGGGCGCGGATCCAGGCGTCGATGCCCTGCTTCTTGATGTCGGCGACCAGCGCGGGCGTCACACCGAAGGTAGCGCGCCGGGCCAGGTGCAGGATCGGGTCCTTGGCCAACACGGTCTTCACGGTGACCTGGGTCGCCGCCGCCGCGGCGGCCGGGCCGGAGTAGCTGCGCCCGCCGGCCGGCGCGTTCTTCTTCAGCGCCTCACCGGCCCGGGAGCCCATGTAGCTCTCGTTCTGCTCGGTGTAGGTGCGCACCGTGCTGGGCTGCTGGCCGCTGGGGCGCGCCGCGGTGCCGTCGGTCACGGTGGCGCCGGTCGCGTCACCCGCCACCGCCTCGTCACCGAAGAGGCCACGGAACTGCGGGGTCATGGCGAGCGCGGCGCCACCGGCGACGACCGCGGCGGTGCCGCCGATGGCCACCATCGCCTTGCGGCGACCGACGGTGCGGCCGGGCTCGCCGTCATCGTCCAGGGTGGGCAGTCCAGCCGAGCGTGCCGGGGCCGGGGCGCCCAGACCTTCCGGGCCGACCCACTGCGGGCCACGTCCGGCGGGCTGCGCGGCGTACTGCTCGCGCGGGTCGGCCTGGGCGGGGTAGCCGGCCTGGTAGCTGTGGGGCGTGTCGTATCCGTAGGGCGCGGCCGCGTTGGGGTCGCCGTAGCCGTCCGCGTGGTGGTGCTGACGTCCGTCCCAACCACGGTCGTCCCGCGGTCGACGTGGTGGCACATTCTGGTCGGCCATGTACCAATCCCGATTTCTGAAGAGCGCCGAAAGCTGCGACCGGGCAGGTGCGGCAGGTGCGGCGACAGTTGCCTGAGGGGGTTGCTACGGCAAGGTAACCAAGCCCCCAGGACGCTTCAAGGCGGCCCGAACGCGCCCGTGCGGGCACTTAAGACAGCGTTCAGTGCGTACCCGGCGGCGGGCGGCGGTACCGGATCGCCCGCCGACCTTCCCAGCAGGGCGTAAGGCGCGGTAGCCGACCACGGACCGGGTTATCCGACCACACGCGCCACGTCCGGCCGCGTTCGACACCAAAGGCAAACTTAAGGTTCAGGTAAGCCGGACCTGAGACGGCCTCGCGTGCAGGCAAAAGTAGCAGCAGCGGGCGAGCGTGAGCCGCCGTCGCAGCGGGTATGCCGCCGAACCGCTGAACGCGTGAGGGGAAGGCAGCGCCATGCTCAGCAAAGAGGATCAGCGCAGATTCGACCAGATCACCCGTCAGCTCCGGGAGAGCGACCCGGCCTTTTTCGCCCGGTTGGACACTCGGGTGCGGGCCCGCAGGGGCCGTTACCTGATGTTGTTGACCATCGTGTTGTGGGCGTCGCTGCCGGCGATCGCCGTGTTCGCCGGCCGGATGACCGGCGCGATCTGCGCGGTGGTGCTGGTGGCCAACGCCGCCGTCATGTGGCGGTTTCGCCGCCGCTGGACGTAACACCTCGCTCGCGGGCGCTCACTGGTCGGCCGGACCGAAGGCCCGGTAGGCGCGCCGCAACCGCTCCAGCAGGCCCGGCCCGCCGATGGCCGCGGCCGGCGCGCCGAGCTGACGCAGCAGCAGGTCGGTGCCGGTCACCAGTCGGGGCGGCCGATCGGGCAACGGCACCGGCGACGCCCAGAACCGGTCCACCGTCTCCGGCAACGGGGTCACCGACAGCCCGGCCAGCGCCCGAGCGGCGCCGACCGGGGCTGGCGACACGACCGTGTCCACCTCGGACGGTCGGTCCGGCTCGGTCGGCTCGGCGGTGCCGGTGGCCGCGATCCGGCGGGCGCGCAGCGCATCGAGCAGTTGCGCGCGGGACCGGCCGCGCCAGTGCAGCAGCTCGAACGGGTCCGCGTCGAACGCCTCGGCCAGCAGGTAGAACGTCGCCGCGAGGTGCTTGCACGGCACGGCGAAGTCGGGGCAGTTGCAGCGCTGGGTCAGCTCGTCGAGGCCGGCCGGGAAGAGCGGCGCCCCGGCTGCGGCGAACAGCTCCTCCAGCTCGCCGGGCAGGTCTCCGGCGAGCAGGCGGGCGCTGAAGAACGCCTGCCCGGTCAGCTCGTCCTCGATTTGGGACCAGAGCGCGGCCGGAAACGGCGCCAGCGCTATCGACACCTGGTACGGCTTCGGCCGGGAGCCCTGCACGACGGCGCTGACCCGGCCGGGCGCGACGTCCAGCGAGAGCACCTGACCGGCCCGCGCGTACGACCGGCCCCGGGTCAACCGGGTGCCCAGCGCGAAGGACTCCAGCACCTCCAGGAACCGCCGCGACCACCAGGACTGGCCGATCGCGCCCCGGGCGCTGCGCGCCCGTAGACCCCCGTCGACCCGGCGGGGGCGTCCGTAGTCGGCGAACCGACCGGCCTCGGGCTGGCTCACTCCACCACCGCCCCGGCCTCCAGGGCGAACAGCTCCCGCAGCTGACCGGTGGACAACTCGGTGATCCACTGTTCGCCGGTGCCGACCACCCGCTCGGCGAGGCTGCGCTTGTCGGCGATCAGCGCGGCCACCTTCTCCTCCACGGTGCCGGCGCAGACGAACTTGCGGACCTGCACCCGTCGCCGCTGGCCGATCCGGAACGCCCGGTCGGTGGCCTGGTCCTCCACCGCCGGGTTCCACCACCGGTCCACGTGCACCACGTGGTTGGCGGCGGTCAGGGTGAGTCCGGTGCCACCGGCCTTGAGGGAGAGCACGAACAGCGGCGGACCGTCCGCCGACTGGAAGCGCTGCACCATCGCGTCCCGCTCGGCCTTGCCGAGGCCACCGTGCAGGAACAGCACCTCCCGACCGAACCGCGCCGACAGGTGACCGCGCAACATCGCCCCGAACTCGGCGTACTGGGTGAACAGCAGCGCCCGCTCCCCCGCCGCCAGCACCTCCTCCAGGATCTCGGTCAACCGGGCCAGCTTGCCGGAGCGACCGTCCAACGGGGAGCCGTCGCGCAGCAGCTGGGCGGGGTGGTTGCAGACCTGCTTGAGCCGGGTCATGGTGGCCAGCACCAGGCCGCGCCGCTCGATGCCGTCGCTGGTCTCGATCCGGGCCAGCATGTCGTCGACCACCACCTGGTAGAGCGCCGCCTGCTCGGCGGTGAGGTTGCAGAGCACCTCCATCTCCAACTTCTCCGGCAGGTCCGAGATGATCGACGAGTCGGTCTTGAGCCGGCGCAGCACGAACGGGCCGGTGATCCGGCGCAGCCGCTCGGCGGCCTCGACGTCGCCGTTGCGCTCGATCGGCTCGGCGAACCGCTTGCGGAACGTCGCCGCCGGCCCGAGCAGCCCCGGGTTGGCGAACTGCATGATCGACCAGAGGTCGGCGAGCCGGTTCTCCACCGGCGTGCCGGTCACCGCCACCCGCTGCCGGGCCGGCAGCGCGCGCACCGCCTCGGCCTGCCGGGTGGACGCGTTCTTGATCGCCTGCGCCTCGTCCACCACCACCCGGTGCCAGTCGATGCCGGCCAGGTCCACGGCGTCGCGTGCCGCCACCGAGTAGGTGGTGAGGACCAGGTCCGCACCGTGCGCGGCCGCCGTGAACTCCGCCCCCCGCGCGCGCTCCGCGCCGTGGTGTACGTGCACCCGCAGGCCCGGGGTGAACCGGGCCGCCTCCCGCTGCCAGTTGCCGACCAGCGACATCGGACAGACCAGCAGGGTCGGCCCCGCCTCCGGCGGGTCCCCGGCGAGCAACGCGAGCAGTTGCACGGTCTTGCCCAGCCCCATGTCGTCGGCGAGCACGCCACCCAGGCCGAGCGACCGGAGGAAGGCCAACCAGGCCAGCCCGCGCTGCTGGTACGGGCGCAGCGTCCCCCGGAAGCCCGGCGGCGGCTCCAACGGGGTGAGCCGTCGCTCGACCGCACCGGCGAGCAGGTCGCCGAGCGCCCCGTCGGCGCTGACCTCCAGCACCGGCAACGCGCCGGTGGCCTCGCCGTCGGCCAGGCCGAGTCGGAGCAGGTCGGCGACGGTCAACTCACCGGTGGAGCGGAGCAGGCGCAGACCGGCGGCGAGCCGTCCCGGGTCCAGCTCCACCCACCGCCCGCGCAGCCGCACGAGCGGCGTCTTCGTCTCGGCCAGCGCCGCCAACTCCTCGGCGGACAACGGCTGGTCACCGAGCGCGATCTCCCAGCGGTAGTCGACGAGCGCGTCCAGCCCAACCCCGGCCTCGGTGCCGCTCACGGTGCCCGGCGCGGTACGGCCACGGGCCCGCAGCCGGGCGCCCAGTCGTGCCGACGGACGCTGCCACCAGGACGGCAGCAGCACCCCGAACCCGGCCGCGTGCAGCACCGGAGCGCCCGCGCTGAGGAACCGGTGTGCGCCGTCGACGTCGAGGTCCATCGCCTCCGGGGCGGCGGTCCGCAGCGCGACGTCCAGATCCGGCCAGAGGCGACTGGCCCGGCCCAGTTCGGCCAGCAGCGTCTCCTGCGGGCTGGCCGTACGACCGGCCAGGCCACCGAGGGCGTGCGGCTCCCGCCAGACCTGCCCGGCGTCGACGTGCAGGCCGGGCTCGTCGGCGGCCTGCAACCCGAACTCCAACCGCCACCGCCCGCCACCGGTGGCCTCGACGGGCGCGGCGCCGGTCGCCCCGGCGGACGCGGCGTGGGTGGCCTCGACGGGCGCGGCGCCGGTCAGCTCGGCGGGCGCGGCGTGGGTGGCGGCCGGGCGGGTGGCCAGGATCGGCTCGGTGACCTCGTCGGGGGCCGGCTCCACCAGGCGGAAACTCGCCCGCACCGGGCCACCGGCCGCGTCGCGCTGCCAGCGGTCCAGCTCGGCGCGGAGGGAGGCCAGCGCCGCCGGGTCGAGTGTGAACTCCCGCTGCGGGCCGGCGAGCGCGGCCAGCCAGGCCGGTGCCGGACCACCCGGCCGCAGACCCCGGGCCAGCGCCGTGGTCGCCAGCGAGGCCCGCGCCGCGGCGTCGGTCAGCCCGTCCAGCGCGTCCGCGACGAGAGCCGCGGGATCGGCGGACACCCCGGCGCGGGCGGCGGGTGGGAGGGCCAGCGCCAGTGCTCGGGCCCAGGCGGCGTCGGTGCCGGTCAGCAGCGGACGCCAGACCGCCCGCGCCAGCACCTGTTCGCCAGCGCCAGCCGAGGCTGGCGTCACTGTCGGATCGCCCGTCCCCGTGCGTACGCCGGGCAGGACGCGACCACGGCTCACCAGATCGGCGGCGAAGTCGGCGAGCTCGGCGAGGTGGCGCGCCGTCGCCCCGGGCACCGCCGGGAGGTCGTCCAGGGCGCGCAGTAGTGCCAGGGCGTTGTCCGGGGCGTACACCAGGGTGGGGACCCGCCACCCGGCCAGGGCGAGCCGGCCGCGGGTGGTGGGTGCGACGGTGGTCCGGATCAGCTCGGGTGAGTCGGTCGGCACGCCCGCCCGGGTGGGCAGGGTGAGCAGCGCGGTGTCCGCCCCTGTCGGCTCGGCGGCGTCGGCGAGGACGGCGGCCAGCTCGGCGTGCCCGGCGGCGAAGGGGTGCGGACGCTCCCGGGGCGGCCGACCGGGGCGGGTCGGCGGCGGTGGCGCGGCGCTGTCCTCCGCCCAGATGGCGAGGCCGCCGGTCGAGTCGTCGCCGGGCCGCCACAGCCCGTGGATGACCAGCACGTACTCCCCCTCGTCGCCGACCGCGCCCAGAATATGCGCCCCCCGTGATCCCCCCTCCCCCACCTGCGCGATCTTGCAGTTCCTGTCGCCATTACGCGGAGATTGCCCAATTTCGTCGCCACAGAAACTGCAAGATCGCCGGGAGCGGGGGCGGGGAGCGGGGGGCGGGTTAGAGGGCGCCGGTTTTGCCGTCGGTCAGCTCGCGGAGGATGTCGGCGTGGCCGACGTGTCGGGCCGTCTCCTCGATCAGGTGCACCAGGATCCAGCGCAGCGACACCTCACCGAGCTGCGGGTGCGGCACCACGTGGTCGAGGTCGAAACGCGCGGCGACCGCCCGGGACCGGGCGCACGCCCGCTCGTACGCCTCGATCAGGCCGACGATCGTGTCCTGGTCGGTGAGGGTGAAGCTGGCCACAGCGTCCTCCTCGGAGGTGAGGTAGACGTCGCCGGGCTCGGGCGCCAACAGGGTCGGGAACCAGTTCCGCTCGACCAGTGTCAGGTGCTTGACCAGCCCGACGAGCGTGGTCGCCGAGGGCACCAGCCGGCGTCGGGCGTCGGCGTCGGAGAGGTCGCGCAGCTTGCGCAGCAGCACGCCACGGTGGAAGTCGAGGAACGACTCCAGCACGGCACGCTCGTCGCCGGTGCGGGCGAGCACCGGACCGAGCGTCGGATCGATCGTCTGCCCCATCCGCCGACCCTAGCCACTGACGGCCCACTCGGCTGCCCCGCTATCCGCTGCGGTCCGGCGGTCCGGCGGGCAGGATGGGCGCATGGCTTCCTCCGTGCAGATCCTGCTCGTCGGCGGTACGGCGGACGGGCAGACGATCACCGTCGAGTTGGACCCCAACGGTCGCCCGCCGCTGACCCACCACCACCTCGGGACGGGTGGGCTGGCCGACGCGCACATCTACGAGCTGGAGAACGTCCAGGAGGACGCCCAGGAGTGGCGCTACCGGTGGACCGGCCCGGCGGTGTGACCGCCCGCCGAGGCCCGCGACGCGGACCGACGCACCCGGGCGGCGGCGTCGGCGCACCGCGCCCCGGCCTGCTCAGACCCGGGTGAGGGCCTTGCCGCGCAGGCTCTCCAGCACGCCGCGGGTGACCTCCGAGGTGCCGCGCGCCTGGTCGCACACCTCCGCCACCCTCCGCGCGGTGGCCGGGGCACGTTGCTCGCGCTCGTCCCAGAGCCGGTCGACCTCGGCCAGCAGCGGCCCCTCCACCTCCCGCTCCACGCCGCGCAGCGCCGGCACCCCGAGCCGTTGGGCCAGGTCGAAGACCTTGCCGGCGTACGGCAGGGGCAGGAACGGCGTGCCGACCATCGCGGCGAAGATGAGGAAGTGCAGGCGCATGCCGACGGCCAGGTCGAAGTGGCGCATCAGCCCGAGCACCTGCTGCGGCGAGTAGGTGCCGTGCAGGATGCGGCCCCGCTCGGCGGCGACCATGTGCGACAGCACCCCGTGCGAGTGCCGGATGTCGTCCCGCTCCATCGGCACGAACAGCACGTACGCGTCGATCCGGTGCACCAGGAAGTCGCCGATCTGCGCCAACAGCCGGTGGTAGCCGTCCACGTCGAGGCGTTCGGCGGCCCGCCCCGGCTCCCGTACGCTGATCCCGACCAGGCGCTTGCCGACCGGCACACCCTCCTCGGCCAGCAGGTGGCTCGGGAACTCCTCCGGTTCCAGCAGGAACGCCGGGTCGGCGGTCACGGTGATCGGGTTGAGCAGGCCCGCCTCCTCCAGCACCATCCGGGATTCCTGGTCCCGGACGGTCACCTGGGTCGCGCTGGACAGCGTCTCCCGGACCATCCCGGTGTCCACCGTGTCGGCGAGCGGCCCGACCCCCACCGCGTACGTGATCAGCGGCAGACCCCGCTCCTGGGCGACCCGGACCACCCGCAGGTAACGGCGGGCCTCCCGGTCGTAGAGGATGCCACCACCGCCCAGGATGAGCAGGTCGAGCTGGGCCAGGACCAGGGCGGAGTCGGTACGGCTGACGCCCTCCCAGGGCACCGCCTCGACATCCGGGTGGGCGGCCCGGGTGTGCGCGGGGTTGCGGGAGAAGACGATGATCCGGGCGTTGGGCTCCTGCATGCGCAGGTCGGTGAGCAGGCCGGTGAGGATCGCCTCGTCGCCGAGGTTCCGCCCGCCGTACGAGCCGAGCACACCGATGGTCAGTCCGGCGCCGTGCGTCATCCGTCGCTCCTCCCCAGGTGCGGTCCGCTCGGGTTTCCCGCTGGGCGGGCGAACAGTCCTGCCGCTGGGACCCGCGCCGTCAGCGCGCCGGGTCTATCCGTTTGGCCATCTGCTGGGCGCTGACCTCGAAGCCCAGGCTCCGGTAGAGCCCGATCGCCACGGTGTTCGTCCCGAAGACGTTCAGACCCAGCTCCGGTACGCCGAGTTGGGCCAGTTCGGCCTCGATGAGCTGGATGATCCGCCGTGCGTGACCCTGTCCCCGGTACGCCGGATCGACCTCGACGTTGTAGATCCAGGCCCGCGACTCGCCCGGCTTCGGCATCGCCACCCAGATCCAACCGACCTGGGTGTCACCGACCCGGGCCAGGCGCAGCAGCGCCCCCTCGGTGGCCACGCCCGCCGGCAGCGACTCCCGGATCTGGTCGGCTGACTGCTGCCGGGCCGACTCCAGGGTCACGCCCCGGTGCACTGCCAGATCATTCGCGTACCCCTCCTGCAGCGGCACCAGCAGGCGGGCCAGGTCCGCCGCCGTCATCGGCGTCAACGTCAACTCCACCGCAATCTCCCTCCCCCTGACCAGCGGGTAGTGCAGCACGAGGCAGCCTGCCACGGCCACCGCATTGTGGATCAGGACACGGCGAACGCCGACTCCAACCGGCGGGCCAGCAGTGTCAGATCGTCCAGGCGCAGGTCGCCGTCGAGCCCTTTCAGCGCGGCGGTCAGCGCGCCGGCCGCCCGCCCGGCTCGCACCCCGACCTCGGCGTCCTCCACCACCAGACACCGCCGCACGGGTACGCCCAGCAACTCGGCCGCCCGCAGGTAGCCCTCCGGATCGGGCTTGCCGACGCGGACGTCCTCCACCGTGACGAGCACCGGCGGCGTGATGCCGGCGGCACCGAGCCGGGCGGTGGCCAGCCGGGCATCGGCGCTGGTCACCACCGCCCAGGGCAGTCCCAGCCGGGTCACAGTGCGCAGCAGGTCGTGCGCCCCGGGGGTGGCCGTCACGTCGGACAGGTCGTCGTACTGCAACGCCAGCTGCCGGGCCGCCGCGGTCGCGACGGCGGTGTCGTCGAGCGCGGGCAACAACCGGCGGACGGTCCGGTCGGCGGGGCTGCCGTGCGCGATCGCCAGGGCGGCGGCCGGGTCGACGGCGTACTCGGCGGCCCACCGCTGCCAGGCCCGCTCCACCGCCGCATCGGAGTCGACGAGGGTGCCGTCCATGTCGAACAGCAGCGCGCGGACGCTCGCCAGCTCCATGATCACTCACACTCCCCGGGTCGCGGATCAGGGCCGCCCCACCCTCCCATGATCGCGGTGAGATGGCAGGTCGGAGGGTCGCGGGTATCGGACCTGGCGGTGGTAACGACGGGTCCGATAGCCGCCAGACACAGGGTTCGACGCGACACATGATCGTTTCCATGACGACGACACGCAACGACAGGGTGGCCCTGGTGACGGGCGGCTCCCGGGGCATCGGGGCCGGCATCGCGCTGCGCCTGGCCCAGGACGGGGCCGACGTGGCGCTGACCTACCGGCAGGACGCCGAGCGGGCCGCGACGGTGGTGAAACAGATCGAGGCGCTGGGCCGCAGCGGGCTGGCGATCCAGGCGGACGGCGCCGACCCGGCGGCGGTGCGGAACGCCGTCGACCGGACCGCCGCCGAACTGGGTCGGCTGGACATCCTGGTGAACAACGCGGCGGTGTTCCCGGTCGGCAGCATCGGCGAACTCGGCACGGCGGAGGTGGAGCAGACGATCGCGGTGAACGTCCGCGCCCCGTACGTCGCGGTGCGGGCGGCGCTGCGGCACCTGGGCGAGGGTGGGCGGATCATCAGCATCGGCAGCAACATCGGTGAGCGGGCGGTCTTTCCGGGGCTGGCGCTCTACGCGATGAGCAAGACCGCGCTGGTCGGCCTGACCCGGGGCCTGGCCCGCGAGCTGGGTCCCCGGGCGATCACCGTCAACCTGGTCAACCCCGGCCCGACCGACACCGACGCCAACCCGGCGCACGGGCCGAACGCGGCGGCGATAGCGGGATTCACCGCCGTCGGCCACTACGCTCGTCCCGCCGACATCGCGGCCACCGTCGCGCACCTGGCCAGCCCGGAGGCCGGGTTCGTGACCGGCGCGGTGGTCAACGTGGACGGCGGCTTCACCAGTTGAGCTGCCCCGGGCGGCGTCGCACATCCCGGCGCCGCCCGGCCTCAACCATCTCCTCGGCGGGAGGCGTTTCTCCTCAGCGAGGGGGTGGGCATGGTCGAGTCGTTCCACGAGTTCGTGGTGCACCGTTCTCCGGCGCTGTGCCGGACCGCGTACCTGCTCACCGGTGATCACCAGCTCGCCGAGGATCTGGTCCAGGCCGCCCCTGGCCCGGACCTACCGGTCGTGACCCAACACCGGCCGTACCGCCTCGACGAACGCGAGCCGCCGTCTTGTCCGCACCTCGATCGCTGCCAGCCACCGCTCCCGGTGCCGGTCGCGCAGCGGCGCGCTCCCGTCGCCCGGCTCGTCACCGAGCCGGCGCTGGTCGGCGTGCTCGGCGGTGACGCTGGCCAGCACGGCCCGAGCGGCCGACTCGACCTCCGCCGGACCTTCCAGCAACACCAGGTTGTACGCCTCGTCCCCGGCGCGCAGCGCCGCGTACGCCTCGTCGTAGCCGGGCGTCGGCCCGCCCCCGCCGGGTTCGAGCCACCGCCGGTCCAGGTGCCGGTACGCCTGGTCACAGGCGCTCAGGAACCCGACGTACGCGTCCCGGCGCAGCTCGTCGCGACGGGTGTTCCGCCGCTCGACGCTGTCCTGCGCGGCGACGGCGAGTTGGTGCGCCAGTTGCCTGCGGGTGCCACGCGCGCCGACCAGACCGGTCAGGGCGGCGGCGGCCAACGTGGACAGCGAGGTGATCAGCGCGACGGCAATGGTGTCCTGCACCAGGACATCATGACGATGCCCGCCACGGCGATTCGAGGCGAGGCACGCTCGCGACGAATCGGCGTCGACACTCAGGTAACGGCCCGAAGGCACGCCAGATCCATGATCAACACGACATCCTTGATGTCGGGGTGTCCACGAACCTGGGATGCCCCGACATCCAAGAACCCGAGTCGATCAAGCCGAACCCGGGTGGTGGGCGCGGCAGGTTTCGAACCTGCGACCCCTCGCTTGTAAGGCGAGTGCTCTCCCACTGAGCTACGCGCCCGGAACGCCCGTACGGCGGGCCGGTGGCTGGCTAGCTTACCCTGCCCGCCGCCGACCCGGGCGCGAGGCGTACCCCGGTCAGACCGTCGCCTCGGCGAGCGCCTTGCGCCAGCCCTGCTGGTCGCGTGCCTCGCCCGGACCGTTCATCTCGGCGAAGCGCACCACGCCCGCCCTGTCGATGACGAAGGTGCCCCGGTTGGCGAAGCCGGCCACCTCGTTGAAGACCCCGTACGCCTGAGCGACGCCACCGTGCGGCCAGAAGTCCGCCAGCAGGGGGAACTGGTAGCCCTCCCGGTCGGCCCAGACCTTGTGGCTGTACGCCGAGTCGACGCTCACCGTCAACACCTGGACGTCGTCGTTCACGTACTCGTCGAGGTCGTCCCGGATCTCGTGCAGCTCGCCCTGGCAGGTGCCGGTGAAGGCGAGCGGGTAGAAGACCAGCAGCACGACCCGCCGGCCCCGGAAGTCCGAGAGCCGGACCTCCTGGTTGTTCTGGTCCTTCAGCACGAAGTCCGGCGCCTCGGCGCCAACCTCGATGGGCATGTGGCTCTCCTCGGGTCGAGTCGGCGGAACGTCGATTTCGGTGCGACGCGCCAGCCTGCCACCCGGCGGCGGGCGGACCGCCGGGCGGGCGAAGCGGCGTCGGCTACTTCTTGCCCTTGGCCCCTCGGCGCAGCACCAGGCGGGCGCCGCTCCAGTCCCGGCCGGCGTTGACGGTCGAGGTCTGCTGGAGGCCGGCGGTGGGCGCGGACTCCGCGACCTCGCTCGGCTCGACGTGCCCCTCCCGCCCCGCCTTCGGGGTGAGCAGCCACACGACCCCGTTGTCGGCCAGCGGGCCGAGGGCATCGACGAGCAGTTCGAAGAGGTCACCGTCGCCGTCCCGGTACCACACCAGCACCGCGTCGACCACCTCATCGGTGTCCTCGTCGACCAGATCTCCACAGCGGTCGGTCAGGGCGTCCCGGAGATCCTGGTCGACGTCGTCGTCGTACCCCATCTCCATGACGACCATCCCCGGTTCGATCCCGAACCGGTCCGCCAGGCTGCGTACCCCGTCGGCGGCCTGACCAGCGGTCGCGCTCACTGTCGCGTGCCTCCTCAACTCGTCCCTGCTCGCGGCGTCGGTGCGACGCCGTCAGGCAAAGTCCACACACTTGTACGTCCCCGCGCAAGTGGCGCACCGGGTGGAACGGAATTTACCGTGCCAGCAGCGTACGGGCACCGTCGGTAATGGCTTCCGCGGAGACCAGAACATGACGGGCTGCCGGACCTAATGGTACAAACGAGTCAACTCCGGCCACCCGCCGCGCGGCACCCACATATCCGGCGTCGACCAGCGCGGCGATCACGCCCTCGCCGACCCCGCCGGAACGGCGCGTCTCGTCCACCACCAGCACCCGACCGGTCGCCGAGGACTCCCGGATGATGTCCGCCACCGGCAGTGGGGCCAGCCAGCGCAGGTCCACCACCCGGGTGCCCACCCCCTCCTCGGCGAGGGTCGCCGCCGCCCGCAGCGACATCCGCACCCCGTTACCGAAGGTGAGGATGGTCAGGTCGTCCGCCGAACCGACCCGGTAGACCCGGGCCCGGCCGATCGGCACGTGCCCGGCCACCCACTCGCCCGGCTCCGGATAGCCGGCCAGCCACTCCCCGTCACCGTCGGCGTACAGGTCGCGGGTGTGGTACAGCGCGATCGGCTCCAGGAACACGCAGACGCTGCCGTCCACCGCCGCGCTCGCCAGACAGGTCCGCAGCATGGGCGCGGCGTCGTCCGGCCGCGCCGGCACCGCGACCACCAGACCGGGCACATCCCGGAGTACGGCCACCGAGTTGTCGTTGTGGAAGTGCCCGCCGAACCCCTCCTGGTACGCCAGCCCCGCCACCCGCACCACCATCGGGTTGCGGAACGCCCCCTGCGAGAAGAACCGCATGGTGGCCGCCTCACCGCGGAGCTGGTCCTCGGCGTTGTGCAGGTACGCCAGGTACTGGATCTCCGGCACCGGCAGCATCCCGGCCAACCCGGCGCCGAGGCCCAGCCCGAGCACCGACGTCTCGTCGAGCAGGGTGTCGAAGACCCGGGCCGGCCCGAACCGGTCCCGCAACCCCTTCGTCACCCCGTACACGCCGCCCTTGGCGGCCACGTCCTCGCCGAAGACCGCCATCTGCGGGTGGTCGAGCATCCCGTCCGCGAGCGCCGCGTTGATGCTCTGCGCCAGGGTCAGCGGGCCGGCCAACTCCGGTGGCTTCCCGCCGAACGCCTCCGCCCGGGCGGCCGCGCCGGGCCCGCTGGCGCGCGCCGCGGCGTCCGCCACCGCCCGCGCCACCCGCACCGGGCGGCGTGGGGCCAGCGTCGACACCACGTCGGCCGCGGACGCCAACTTCGGCTCGACCAGCACCTCCTCGGCCAGCCGGCGGACCTGCCAGCCGGTCTCGTCGTACCGGGCCAGCAACTCCTCGCCGGTCGCCACCCCGGCCTCGGCCAGCAGCCGCGCGGTGGCAACCACCGGGTCCCGGGCCAGGTCGTCAGCCAGCTCGGCCGGGCTCCGGTACGCGGACTCGGCGTCCGCACCGGCGTGCCCCATCAGCCGTACGGTGCGCAGGTGCAGCACCGCGGGACGCCGGTTGCGCCGCACCCAGGCCGCCGCCTCGGCCGCCACGGTGTACGTCCGCACCGGGTCGGTACCGTCCGCGTCGAAGTACCGGATGCCCGGCTTGGCCCGCAGCGTCGCCTCGACCCAGCCCTCCGGCGAACGGACGCTGATGCCCAGCCCGTTGTCCTCGCAGACGAAGAGCACCGGGATGCGCAGCCCGGCGTGGTCGTACCACCCCGCGGTGTTGAAGGCGGCGGTGGCGCTGGCGTGGTTGACCGAGGCGTCGCCGAAGGAGCAGACGACTATCGCGTCCGGCGGCCACGGGGCGTGTGCGGCGCCCGCGCCGCTGCCCACCCGTACCCCGGTCCCGGCACGCCGTCCGGCGCTGTCCAGCCGGCGCAGCCGCTCCACCGCCAGCCCCATCCCGACCGCGCGGGGCAGGTGCGAGGCGATGGTGGAGGTGGTCGGCACGACGGCCAGATCGGCGCGTCCGAACACCTTGTGCCGGCCACCGGCGATCGGCTCCTGACTGGACGCGACCAGACCGCGCAGCACGTCCCGCGCCGCGTCCGCGTACGCCGAGAAGCCGCCACCGTCGGCGGCCTCGACGGACGGCTCGGAGTCGAACCCCTGGCCGGCGGCCGGGTCCGCCGCCGGGGTCGGCACCGGGCCGCTGTCGGGATCGGTGGCCGGCGCGGAGGCAGAGCGGCTGGCGGCCCGCGCGGGGTCGGTGCTCGGGGCGCTGTCGTCGGCGCGGCCGGCGGCCCGCGCGGGCTCGGCGGTGACCTGGGCAGGGTGGTCGGCTCGCGAACGGCTGGCGGCCCGGGCGGGATCGGCGGTCGGGGCGCTGTCGTCGGCGGGGTCGGCGGCACGCGCGGGATCAGCGGTGGGGGCGCTGTCGTCGGCGCGGCCGGCGGCACGCGCGGGATCGGCGGCGGCCTGGGCGGCACGGACGCAGTAGAACGCGCCGGAGCGGTAGTGCAGCAACGCGGGATCGGTGGGTCGGAGCGCGGCGGCGACCGCCGCGTTGCTCTCGTGGCCGGCCGAGCTGATGGTGTAGAAACCCTCGCCGAAGCTGCGCAACCAGCGACCGGCCAGGTCGAGCTGGCGGCTCGTCACCTGCGCGTCGAACAGGTCGAGCAGCTGTGCGCCGGTCAGCGGGGCGTCGT
The DNA here is from genome assembly GCF_029626235.1 of Micromonospora sp. WMMD1120. Classification (NCBI taxonomy): domain Bacteria; kingdom Bacillati; phylum Actinomycetota; class Actinomycetes; order Micromonosporales; family Micromonosporaceae; genus Micromonospora; species Micromonospora sp. WMMD1120. The sequence goes on from NZ_JARUBO010000005.1 coordinate 401,710, forward strand.
CGGTGACCGGGTCGGCGGGGTCGCGCCGCCGTTGCGGGGCGGGCAGCGCCGCCAGCGTCTCCCGGAACCGGTCATCGAGATCTTGCGGGGTGCTCACGTCGACAGCATTACCGACGGGAGCCACCCTCGCCCAGCGGGACACGGTCCGCGCCGGTCGACCTGCGCCGGCCTACTCACGTGATCCACTCAGGTTCTTGGAGGTCGGGCCTTCCGGTTTGCAGGATGGCGCAGTTTCCCGGGAAGCCGGGGAGGATCACCGCCGTCTGTGCGGGCGGTTCGTGTCCGGGCGCTCGAGCACGATCTTGACGCCACGGGGCACGGGCGCCGGTGCGGCGCGGGCGAGGCCCGAGTGCGCGGTCAGCCCGGCAGGAACGAGAAGCGGACCTGGCGGATGGGATTGTCCCCGTTCGTGTCGACGAGGCAGATCGACTGCCAGGTGCCGAGCGCCAGCCGTCCGTCGACCACAGGCACCGTGGCGTACGGCGGGACGAACGCCGGGAGCACGTGATCCCGGCCGTGGCCGGGCGAGCCGTGCCGGTGTCGCCAACGGTTGTCGGTGGGCAGCAGCGCGTCGATCGCGGTGAGCAGGTCGTCGTCGGAACCCGAGCCGGTCTCGATGATCGCCAGGCCGGCGGTGGCGTGTGGCACGAAGACGTGCAGGAGACCGTCGCCCGCGTCGGAGACGAACTGCTGGGCCTCGGCGGTGATGTCCCGGACGGCCGGTCGGGTCCCGGTCTGGACGGTGATCACGTCACTGCGCATGGATCGCATTCTGCCGCAGGACGGGGTCAGGAACCGCCACCACCGCCACCAGAGTCACCGCCGCCGGACCAACCGCCACCGGAGTCACCACCAGACCAACCGCCGCCAGAGTCACCGCCGGACCAGCCACCGCCGGAGTCACCGCCGGACCAGCCGCCGCCGGAGGCGTCTCCGCTGGGCCACGGCGGGTGGTAGCCGTCGGCGCCCCGGCGCTGTCGTCGGGCGGAGCCGGCCGTCGCGCGGGCCGCGTCCCGCAGCAGGAGTACGCCGAGCACCACCACCAGGGCGCTGAGGGCCACCACACCCACCAGCGTGGCGTCGCCTGCGGCGACGGCTGTCGCGGCGGTCACCAGGCCCGCGACTCCGGCAACGATCATGATCAGGGCGACCGCGACATGACCCCTCTTCATGGCGGAGACGGTAGGAGTGGCGGGCAAACCGCTCAGGACTCCGGCGGTCGTCGCGCTAAGTTACCGACGAGTACCTGTGTTCAGCATCGCGTCGGGGGCACCTAGACGTGACGACAGGTGCCACCAGGGGGCAGGATGGCGCTAGAGACCTATCCCACACACAACCGAGGGAACGCCTGTGGCTACGGAACGCAAGCGCCCGGTGATCAGCGACGGCCTGCCGAGCCAGCTTCCGGACATCGACCCTGACGAAACGAGCGAATGGGTCGAGTCGCTTGACGGTGTCATCGACGAACGCGGTGCCAAGCGCGCCCGCTACGTCATGCTGCGCCTGCTGGAGCGGGCCCGTGAGCGCCAGGTCGGGGTTCCGCCCCTGACCACCACCGACTACATCAACACCATCACGCCGGAGCGCGAACCCTGGTTCCCGGGTGACGAGCACGTCGAGCGGCGCATCCGGGCGTACGTCCGGTGGAACGCCGCGATGCTCGTGCACCGGGCGCAGCGTCCGGAGATCGGCGTCGGCGGGCACATCTCCACCTTCGCCAGCTCGGCGTCGCTCTACGAGGTGGGCTTCAACCACTTCTTCCGGGGCAAGAACCACCCGGGCGGCGGCGACCAGATCTTCTACCAGGGTCACGCCTCCCCCGGCATGTACGCGCGAGCGTTCCTGGAGGGGCGGCTCAGCGAGCACCAGCTCGACGGGTTCCGCCAGGAGCTGTCCCACCCGGGCGGCGGGTTGCCCTCGTACCCGCACCCGCGGCTGATGCCGGACTTCTGGGAGTTCCCCACCGTCTCGATGGGTCTCGGTGGCCTGAACGCGATCTACCAGGCGCGGTTCAACCGCTACCTGCAGCACCGTGGCATCAAGGACACCTCGCAGCAGCACGTCTGGGCGTTCCTCGGCGACGGCGAGATGGACGAGCCGGAGACGCTCGGCGCGATCGGCGTGGCCGCCCGCGAGGAGCTGGACAACCTCACCTTCGTGATCAACTGCAACCTCCAGCGGCTGGACGGCCCGGTCCGGGGCAACGGCAAGGTCATGCAGGAGCTGGAGGCGTTCTTCCGGGGTGCCGGCTGGAACGTGATCAAGGTTGTCTGGGGCCGTGAGTGGGACCCGCTGCTCGCCGCGGACACCGACGGCGCGCTGGTCAACCTGATGAACACCACGACCGACGGCGACTACCAGACCTACAAGGCGGAGTCGGGCGCGTACGTCCGCGAGCACTTCTTCGGCCGGGACGCCCGGACCCGCAAGATGGTCGAGTCGCTCAGCGACGACGAGATCTGGAACCTCAAGCGGGGTGGGCACGACTACCGCAAGCTCTACGCGGCCTACAAGGCGGCCACCGAGCACACCGGTCAGCCAACGGTCATCCTCGCGAAGACGATCAAGGGCTGGACGCTCGGCTCGCACTTCGAGGGCCGCAACGCGACCCACCAGATGAAGAAGCTGACGCTGGAGGACCTGAAGACCTTCCGCGACCGCCTCTACCTGGACATCCCCGACAAGGCGCTGGAGGAGAACCCCTACCTGCCGCCGTACTACCACCCGGGCGAGAAGTCCGAGGAGCTGGCGTACCTGAAGGAGCGCCGCGAGCAGCTCGGCGGCTACCTGCCGAGCCGGCGCACCAGCACCAAGCGGCTGACCATCCCCGGTCCGGAGCGGTTCGCCGACGTCAAGCGCGGCTCGGGCAAGCAGAAGGTGGCCACCACGATGGCCTTCGTCCGCCTGCTCAAGGACATCATGAAGGACAAGGAGTTCGGCAAGCGCTGGGTGCCGATCATCCCGGACGAGGCCCGTACCTTCGGTCTCGACTCGATCTTCCCGACCGCAAAGATCTACTCGCCGCACGGCCAGCGCTACACCTCCGTCGACCGGGAGCTGTTCCTGTCGTACAAGGAGTCGACGACCGGGCAGATCCTGCACGAGGGGATCAACGAGGCCGGCTCGGTCGCCTCGTTCACCGCCGCGGGCTCGGCGTACGCCACGCACGACGAGCCGATGATCCCGATGTACATCTTCTACTCGATGTTCGGGTTCCAGCGGACCGCCGACGGGCTGTGGGCAGCGGCCGACCAGATGGCGCGGGGCTTCCTGCTCGGCGCGACCGCCGGGCGGACCACGCTCAACGGTGAGGGCCTCCAGCACGAGGACGGCCACTCGCTGCTGCTCGCCGCCACCAACCCGGCGGTGGTCGCGTACGACCCGGCGTTCTCCTTCGAGATCGCGCACATCATGGAGCAGGGCCTGCACCGGATGTACGGGGACGCGCAGGAGAACGTCTTCTACTACCTGACGGTCTACAACGAGCCGATCCTCCAGCCGGCCGAGCCGGAGGGCGTCGACGTCGAGGGCCTGCTCAAGGGCATCTACCGTTACTCGCCGGCGCCGCAGGTGGACGGCCCGAAGGCCAACGTGCTCGCCTCCGGCACCGGCATGCAGTGGGCGCTCAAGGCCCAGCAGCTGCTCGCCCAGGACTGGGGGGTGGCCGCCGACGTCTGGTCGGTGACCTCGTGGACCGAGCTGCGCCGCGACGCGGTGCAGGCCGAGGAGCACAACCTTCTCAACCCGGGCAGCGAGGCGAAGGTCCCGTACATCACCCAGAAGCTGGCCGACGCGGACGGGCCGAAGGTCGCGGTCAGCGACTGGATGCGCGCGGTACCGGACCTGATCGCGCGCTGGGTGCCGGGCGACTACACGTCACTGGGCACCGACGGCTTCGGCATGTCGGACACCCGGCACGCGCTGCGCCGGCACTTCCACGTCGACGCGGAGTCGATCGTGGTCGCCACGCTGCGGCAGCTCGCTCGCAGCGGCGCGGTCGACGCCGCGGTGCCGGCCGAGGCCGCCAAGAAGTACGCGATCGACGACGTCAACGCCGCCCCGGTCGGGGAGACCGGCGGCGACAGCTGACCGTTGCGAAACGAGGGGCCCGGCACGCAACCGCGTGCCGGGCCCCTCGCCTGTCGGTACGTTCCCCCGCCCCCCGCCCCCTCCCCCCTCCGCCCCCTCCGGCGTCGATCATGAAGTTGTGGTGGGGACAAAGCGGTCAGACCACTGCGAACCAGGCACCATAGTTCATGATCGACGCTGGCGGGGGCGGGGCGGGGGGCCGGGGGCGGCGGTGGGCCGGCGTTCCTGGTGGGGACGCCGGCCCACCGCCGTCGCGGGTGACGCCGGGAGGATGGGCGCTCGTCAGCCGACGGCGGCCAGGTCGGTGAGCCGGGCCAGCGAGTCCTCCAGGTCGGCGCCGACCCGCCGCAGTCCGAGGCGCAGCAGGGCCGCCTTGACCGGGCCGGCCGGCCAGCGGACCACGATGAGCCGCACGATCGTCCCGCCCTCCTCCTCGTCGGGAGTGAGCTGGACGTAGATCTCGGTGCGCGCCTCCGCTCGCGACCCGGCGCCCTTCGCCCGCTCCCGCCAGCCGATCAGCGTCGGCTCCTGGTAGGCGATCACCTCGGCCTCATGCGCCGAGCCGCGCCCCGCCTGGACGAGTTGTCGCCGCCCGAAGCCCTCTCCGGAGAGCACTTCGGCCGCGCGGACCCCCGCCAGCCAGGCCGGCAACTGCTCGGCCCGCTGGACGACATCCCAGACCACTTCGATTGGCGCCGCCACGTGCGCACTGCGTTCCACGAGGATCATTTCCGTCTTTCCTCCGGTGAGGACATCACACGATATCGGCACTCTATGCGCTAAATCGGACTTACCTGGACGGGTTTGGAAAAAGACACGCCGATCAACCATTGCGGAACGCGCCAGGCCGGCCTATGGCGCATTCATCAAGAGCGCTCTAAAGTCCCGAACACGTTTCACGTTGACCGGGAGGGCGCATGTCGACAGCACCGATGCCCGAGTTCCCCACCGGCTTCCGCTGGGGCGTCTCCACGTCCGCCCACCAGATCGAGGGCGGCGCCGAGGCCGACGGGCGCGGTCCGTCCATCTGGGACACCTTCGCCCGCGAGCCGGGACGGATCAGCGACGGCAGCAGCGGCGCGGTGGCCTGCGACCACTACCACCGGCACACCGAGGACGTCGCGCTGCTGGCCGGGTTGGGCGTCTCCGCCTACCGCTTCTCGATCGCCTGGCCCCGGATCCAACCCACCGGCACCGGTCCGGCGAACCCCGCCGGCCTCGACTTCTACGACCGGCTGGTGGACGACCTGCTGGGCGCGGGCGTCGACCCGGTGGCCACCCTCTACCACTGGGATCTGCCCCAGCCCCTGGAGGACGACGGCGGCTGGCTGCGCCGCGACACCGCCGCCAGGTTCGCCGGGTACGCCGAGCTGGTCGCCGACCGACTCGGCGACCGGGTCCGGCTCTGGATCACCCTCAACGAACCGTTCATCCACATGAGCCTCGGGTACGGCATGGGCGCCCACGCCCCCGGCCGGGCGCTGCTCTTCGACGCCTTCCCGGTCGCCCACCACCAACTGCTCGGGCACGGGCTCGCGGTGCGGGCGCTACGGGCGCACACCGCCAGCCCGGTGGCGATCGCCAACAACTACTCGCCGGTGCGGATACTCGGCGACAGCGACGCCGACCGCGCCGCCGGGGCCGCGTACCAGGCGCTGCACAACCGGCTCTTCACCGACCCGCTGCTCGGCCGCGGCTACCCGGAGCTGCCCGGCTTCGACCCGGGCGTCGTCCACCCCGGCGACCTCGACACCATCGCCGCGCCGATCGACGTGCTGGGGGTCAACTACTACAACCCCACCGGTGTACGGGCGGCGGAGGAGGGTTCACCCCTGCCGTTCGACCTCGTGCCGCTCGACGGTTACCCGCGTACCGCCTTCGACTGGCCGGTGGCCCCGGACGGGCTGCGCGACCTGCTCGGTTGGCTCCGTGACACCTACGGCGACGCGCTGCCACCGATCGAGATCACCGAGGGCGGCTGCGCGTACGACGACGTGCCGGACGCGGACGGGCGGGTGGCGGACCCGGAGCGGATCGCGTACCTCGACGGGCACCTGCGGGCGGTCGCCGCCGCCATCGACGACGGGGTGGACGTCCGCGGCTACTTCGTCTGGTCGCTGCTGGACAACTGGGAGTGGGCCGAGGGGTTCACCAAGCGCTTCGGTCTGGTGCACGTCGACTACGCCACCCAGACCCGTACGCCGAAGTCGTCGTACACCTGGTTCCGGGACGTGATCGCGGCCGGCCGGCCGGGGTCGGAGCGGTGACCACTGTCGACCCGACCCCGGCGGCGCTCGCCGAACCGACGGTGCCGGTCCGGCGCGGCTGGATCGGCCTGATCTTCGCCGCGAACCTCGGCGTCTGGATGGCGTTCTTCACCCCCATCCAGGTGCTGCTGCCGCAGCAGATCGAACAGATCGCGCCCGGCGACAAGGAGAACATGCTGGCCGTGGTGACCGGGCTCGGCGCGCTGGCCGCCGTGCTGGCCAACCCCCTGGCGGGCGCGCTGTCGGACCGGACCTGCCTGCGGGTGGCCGGCCGCGACCTCGGTCGCCGGCACGTCTGGACCGCCGGCGGGGCGGTGCTCGGCGCGGCGGCCCTGCTGCTGCTGGCCCAGCAACGGACCATCCTCGGGGTCGCCCTCGGCTGGGTCGCCGCACAGGTCTGCTTCAACGCGATGCTGGCCAGCCTGACCGCCGCCATCCCGGACCGGGTCCCGGTCACCCAGCGCGGCGGCGTCTCCGGCTGGGTGGGCATCCCACAGGCGCTCGGGTTGGTGCTCGGCGCGGTGCTGGTCACCGCCGTGGTCACCGGCAACGCCGCCGGCTACCTGGCCATCGCCGTGGCGATCCTACTGCTGTCGCTGCCGTTCGCGCTGCTCACCCCCGACGAACCGCTGCCGCGTACGCATCGGCCGGCGCTGCGGGCGCGGGCGCTGCTCGCCTCGATGTGGATCAACCCGCGGCGGCACCCGGACTTCGCCTGGGCCTGGATCACCCGGTTCCTGGTCCAGTTGGGCAACGCGCTGGGCACGCTCTATTTGCTGTACTTCCTCACCGACGGGGTCCGCTACCCGGACCCCGAGGGCGGGCTGCTGGTGCTGATCCTGCTCTACACGCTCGGCATGATGCTGACCGCCGTGGTCGCCGGACGGCTGTCCGACCGGTCCGGCCGTCGCAAGGTCTACGTCATCGCCTCCGGGTTGATCATGGCGGTGGCGGCGCTGTTGCTGGCGGTCGCGCCGGTCTGGCCGATGGCCGTCGTCGCGGCGCTGCTGCTCGGCGCCGGTTACGGCGTCTACCTGTCGGTGGACGCCGCGTTGATCACCCAGGTGCTGCCCCGGGCCACCGACCGGGCCAAGGACCTGGGCGTCATCAACATCGCCAACTCGGCGCCGCAGGTGCTCGGGCCGGCGCTCTCCGCCCCGCTCGTGGTGCACCTGGGCGGCTACCCCACGCTCTACGCGGTAACCGCCGCCGTCACGGTGGTCGGCAGCGCGCTGGTGGTCAAGATCCGTTCGGTCCGCTGAGTCAGGGGGCCGTGGCCAAAAGCGCTCGCCGCCCGCCGTAGGCTGGAGGACGTGACGGTACGTGTGCGCTTCGCCCCCTCCCCGACCGGTATGTTCCACGTCGGCGGCGCCCGCTCGGCGCTGCAGAACTGGATCTTCGCCAAGCAGCAGGGCGGCGTGTTCGTGCTGCGCGTCGAGGACACCGACGCGGCGCGCAACAAGCCCGAGTGGACCGAGGGCATCCTCTCCGCGCTGGACTGGATCGGCATCTCCCGGGGCAGCTACGAGGGCCCGTACTTCCAGTCGCAGAACGCCGGCGAGCACCGGGCCGCCGCCGCCCGCCTCTACGAGTCGGGCCGCGCCTACTACTGCGACTGCACCCGCGAGGACGTGCAGGCCCGCACCGGCTCGCAGTACCAGGGCTACGACGGCTACCACCGCGACCGTGGCCTCGGCCCCGGCCCGGGGCACGCGCTGCGCTTCCGTACGCCGGACGAGGGCGCGACGGTGGTGGTCGACCTGATCCGCGGGGAGCCCACCTTCGAGAACCGCCTCATCGAGGACTTCGTGATCGCCCGCGGCGACGGCTCGCCGGTCTTCCTGCTGGCCAACGTCGTCGACGACATGACCATGGGGATCACCCACGTGATCCGGGCCGAGGAGCACCTTCCGAACACCCCCAAGCAGCAGCTGCTCTGGGACGCCCTCGGGGTCAAGCCGCCGGTCTGGGCGCACGTGCCGGTCGTGGTCAACGAGAAGCGGCAGAAGCTCTCCAAGCGGCGGGACAAGGTCGCCCTGGAGGCGTACCGCGAGGAGGGGTACCTCGCCGACGCCATGCGCAACTACCTGATGCTGCTCGGCTGGGCGCCCTCCGGCGACCGGGAGATCGTCCCCTGGTCGGTGATCGAGGAGGAGTTCCGGCTGGACGAGGTCAACCCCTCCCCGGCGTTCTTCGACGAGAAGAAGCTGCGGGCGTTCAACGGCGAGTACATTCGCGCGCTGCCGGTGGCCGAGTTCGTCGACGCCTGCCAGCCGTGGCTGACCGGCACCGAGACCATCGCGCCGCCGCCGTGGCAGCCGGAGGAGTTCGACGCCGACGCGTTCGCCGCCGTGGCGCCGCTGGCCCAGACCCGGATCGCGGTGCTCAGCGAGATCGTGCCGAACGTCGACTTCCTCTTCCTCGCCTCGCCGCTGATCGACGAGGCGGCCTGGGCGAAGACGATGAAGGACGGCTCCGGCGAGCTGCTGGACGACGCCGTCGCGGCGTTCGAGGCGCTGGAGTCCTGGGACGCCGAGTCGCTGAAGTCGACGCTGGAGGCGGTCGGCGCCGAGCGCGGTCTCAAGCTCGGCAAGACCCAGGCGCCGGTCCGGGTCGCGGTCACCGGCCGCACCGTGGGCCTGCCGCTCTTCGAGTCACTGGAGGTGCTCGGCCGCGAGCGCACCCTGACCCGAATCCGCGCCGCCCGCCTCCGCCTTCCCTAACCCCCTCCCCCCTCCCCCCTCCCCCCTCCCCCATCCCCCCGCCCACGCCCACGCCCCACGTCCGCGCCCCACGCCCCACGTCCGCGTCGATCTTGCAGTTTCGGTCGCCGGTAAGAGTGGATTGCCCCTTATTGTCCGGGCAGAAAGTGCAAGATCGCGTGGGGCGGGGCGGGGCGGGGCCGGGGCGGGGGGGTCCGGGGCGGGGGGGGTGGGGTTAGCGGGTGCGGCGGCGGAGGATCAGGCCGGCGCCGAGGGCGGCGAGCAGCACCAGGCCGCCGAGCGCCCAGATCCACCAACGACCACCGGAGTCGGATTCTTCTGACGCTGCCGGCACCGTGGACGGCGTCGGGCTGCCCGGTGTCGCCGTCACCGGCCCGGCGGACGGCGAGCCGGCGGGCGACGCGTCAGCCGAGGGGGAGGCGGCCGGGCCGGTTCCGGCGGCGGACGGCGTGGCGGACGGGTCGGCGGCGGTGCCGGTCGTCAGCGTGAACCGCACCTCGCCCTTGACCGGGTGCCCGTCGGCGGACGCGAGTTGGTAGCCGACGATGTAGAGCCCGGCGGCGGCCGGTGTGAACGGCACCCGCACCCGGCTGCCGTCGAAGACCGGTGGGCCGCCGGCGACCACGTTGTCGGGCCCGGTTACTGTGATCTTCGTCGTAGCCGGCGTCGGCTTGGCGAGGAACCGCAGCTCGATCCGGGCGGGTGCGGTCGCCACGCGGGCGCCGTCGCGAGGATTGCTGCCGGTCAGCTCGTTGTGAGCGGCAGCCGGCGTGGCTGGCGCCAGCAAAGACACACCGAACGCCACGCCGAGCACCACTGGCACGATCCGCACCGCACGTGTAACCCTGCCCCCCATGAACCCCTCCGTAAGGGTACGATCCGCCCGCTGATCAAACGGCTCCTCATTAGTCGAGCAGAGATCGCAGATAGTTCCAAATACTGTTCCGGAAGCTGCAATTCATCGACGTTCTGCGGAGTCTGTAGGGGTGGGTCCGACCATCTGGTCGATCTCACGTCAGCAGGCTGGTTCGGACGTCACAGCCAAGCCATCCATCGAACGGGGCGAGGAGGCGGGATGGTCCGACAGATGAGGCGGTTCGCCGTCATGCTGGCGGGCGCGCTGACGACGGCTCTGCTGTCGCTCGGCACCGCCGGTCCGGCATCGGCGGCGCCGAAGCCACCACCCGCCGGAGTGGACATCAGCGGCGTCGGGCTGCCCGCGCCGTTGCGGTTGCGGGCGGACACCAATCCCGCCGGGGTGATCGCGGTCATCGACCAGGTCAACTTCCTCGCCCGCAACGGCATGACGACCGGCCCGAAGGCGGCCGACCTCGGTCCGAAGTACACGGTCGTGGTGCTCGTCGGTGACACCGCGAAGCAGACCTACGACCTCTACCCGAAGGCGGCCGGCGGCCCCCGGGTCTACCGGCCGGCGAAGCAGCCGGACGGCCACAAGACCAGCGCCGGCTGGTTCCTGGGGCGGCTCAGCATGTCCGAGACCCTGCGCACCGTCGGTGTGCCCCTGGAACGGCAGTTCGACACTGTCAGCGGCGGCGTGGGCGGCGGCGAGCGCGTGCTCCCGGAGGACACTCTCGACCCGGCGAGGGACCTTGACGAGGCGCTCGGGGACCTGCAACGACTGCTGCTGCTCAACGTCGGGGTGGTGCTGACCATCACGGTCGGGCTCGCCGGGATCGCCCTACTGATCCGCCGCCGCACCCGCTGACCCCCACCGGCCGCGCCGCCAGCGGCGCGGCACAGCGCCAAACGCGGCAGCACCGGCGACGCGGTCAGCACCGGCAACGCGGGTCAGCACCAGCAACGCGGGGCAGCACCAGCAACGCGGGTCAGCACCAGCGGCGCGGGGGGCGCTCCCGACGAATGGTCCGCGGCCGGGGTCGGACCGGGCCGTGCCGGTGCGCCCCGGCCCAACCGGGAAGTTCGCTGAGGCAACCACTCGGATCGTCGGAGTCGGGGACGGCGAGGCCGCCGGGTTCGGCGGAGCGCTGCCGTGGCAGCACGGGCTCGTCGTCCGGGCGGCCGGCGAGCGGGTCGACCGGGTGGGCGGCTGACGGGCCACCGACCGGCCGGCGCTGCTTGCCGGTCGCCTGCGGGTCATGGTGCCCCGGCCGGCTGGGCTCGCCCTGGGCGCAGCCGTACTCGGCCTCCCCGTGCGCCATCCCGGCCTCCTCACGCTCGTCCCGCCCCGGGTGCTCCCCCGACGTGCCCTGTCACCGTACTGGCCGCGACCGACAGGCCGCGCACGGCGTACCCGGGGGCGGGGCCGGCAGGTGCTGGCAGACGACCCGTACGCGGGGAGCGTGCACGCCGTTCACCGCTTCTTCCCGCACCGTTCACCACGCGGCTCGCGACGGTGGGGATGGCTGCGCGCGTACCCCTTTTGGCGCATGTCGGTGCCGCCCAGGTCCTCCTCCGGTCGGAGCCTGCGGGCCGGCGGCTGTGGTGGGATCGGGGGATGCGACAGCCACGGTGGCTCGGTTCCGGCGCCCTCGGCCGCGACCTCGCGCTCGCCGGCGCGTCGCTGGCCGGCGGCCTGGTGCTGTACGCCCTGGGTTGGCAGCCGCAGGTCCGTCCGGACGCGGACGTGCCGTCGGCGCTGTTCCTGCCGCCGCTGGTGGCGGTCTGCGTCGCCGTCGCCCTGCGGCGGGCGGCGCCCCGCGCGAGCCTGACCGTGGGGACCGCCGCGCTGGTGGTGGACACCGCGCTGGGTAACTCGCTGGGCACGATCCTGGTCTACACGCAGGTGCTCTACGACGCCTGCGTGTACGGCCCGCCCCGGCTGTGGCGGTGGTTGCTGCGGGTGACGGTGGCGGTGAGCCTGCTCGGCGTGGTCGCCGGCGTGGTGGCGACCGGTAGCTGGCGCGGGGCGGCGATCGGCGTGCTGGTGGTGCTCGTCGGGGTGTTGCCGGTCCTGACCGGGATCAGCGTGCGGCAGTACCGCGACCAGGCCGCCGCCGAGCGGGCGCGCGCCGAGCAGACCGCCCGGCTGGTCGAGTTGGACCGTCGGCAGGCGGTGAGCGCCGAGCGCGCCCGGATGGCCCGGGAACTGCACGACGTGGTGGCGAACCATCTCAGCGCGGTGGCCATCCACGCCACCGCCGCGCTCTCCGTGCCGGGGCTGGATCGCGGCCAGGTCACCTCGGCGCTGCGGGTGATCCGGGAGAGCAGTGTGCAGGGCCTGGCGGAGATGCGGCAGATGATCGAGGTGCTGCGTGAGCCGGGCGCCAGCGGTGGGTCGGCGGACGGCCCGGCGAGCCCGGACGTGGCCTCGGCCCGCCTGGCGGAGACGGACGGGCTGGTCGAGCGGATTCGGGCGGCCGGCCTCGCGGTGCGGGTCCGCACCGATGGCACGCCGGGCCCGCTGCCGGTGGGGGTCGACCTCGCCGCGTACCGGATCGTGCAGGAGTCCCTGACCAACGCCCTGAAGCACGGCACCGGCGAGGCAGAGCTGACGATCGCGTACCGGCCGGCGGAGGTGGTGTTGACAGTGGAGAACCCGGTGCGCCGGGGCGGGGCGGGGTTGCCGGGCGCCGGGGCGGGGCTGATCGGCATGCGCGAGCGGGCCACGCTGCTGGCCGGCCGGTTCACCGCCGGGCCGTCCGACGGCCGCTGGCGGGTGCGGGCCGCCCTACCGACCGGGGAGGCCAGGTGACCGGGGCGGCGCGGCCACCGCGCGACGCCGACGCGGCGACGGTACGGGTGGTGCTCGCCGACGACCAACCGGCGGTACGCGCCGGGCTGGCCCTGATCCTGGGCGGCTCGCCGGGTATCGCCGTGGTCGGTGAGGCGGCCGACGGCGACGCGGCGGTGCGGCTGTGCCGGGAGACGCGTCCGGACGTGGCGGTGCTGGACGTGCGGATGCCCCGCCGGGACGGCATCGCCGCGACCCGGGCCATCGTCGGCGAGGGGCTCGCCGACGTGCTGGTGCTCACGACCTTCGACCTGGACGAGTACGTCTTCGGCGCGTTGCGGGCCGGCGCGGCCGGTTTTCTGCTCAAGGACACCGACGCCGACGGCCTGGTGAGCGCGGTGCGGACCGTCGCGCGGGGTGACGGATTCATCGCGCCAGCGGTGACCCGCCGGCTGATCACCGCCTTCGCGGCCACCGCGCCGAGCGCGTCGGCGGGTGTCCGCGACGCGCTGGGCACGCTGACCCCGCGCGAGCGTGACGTGCTGGCCTGCCTCGGGCTGGGCCTGTCCAACCAGCAGATCGCCGACCGGTTGGCGCTGGCGGAGAGCACCACCAAGACGCACGTGAGCCGGATTCTCGCCAAGCTGGACCTGCGCAGCCGGGTACAGGCCGCGATCCTGGCGCAGGAGGTGGGGCTGCCCGCTCCCCCGCAGACGTGAGCCACGCCCCGGCCGCAAGGGCCGGTGCCGGCGTGGATGGCCTGCTCACGGCATGTCAGGCTAGGGCGGTGAGCACGCCGGGCGGTGGGGATCTGTCGGCCACGCTGCGCCGGATCGAACGATCCGCGGGGGCGTTGGCCACCTCCAGCGTGGCCCGGATGGACGAGACGCTGCCGTGGTTCCGGGCGCTGCCGGCCGACCAGCGCTCCTGGGTGATGCTCGTCGCCCAGGCCGGCGCCCGCTCGCTCGTGCAGTGGCTGCGCGACGGCGGCGGCACGGCGGACAGCACCCAGGAGGTCTCGGACGAGGTCTTCGCCGCCGCCCCGCAGGCGCTGGCCCGGTCGATCACCCTGCAGCAGACCGTCGCGTTGATCAAGGTGACCATCGACGTGGTCGAGGAGCAGGTGTCGCACCTGGCCGCCGAGGGCGAGGAGCAGCGACTGCGCGAGGCGGTGCTGCGCTTCTCCCGGGAGATCGCGTTCTCCGCCGCCCGGGTGTACGCGCGCGCCGCCGAGTCGCGCGGCGCGTGGGACGCCCGGTTGCAGGCCCTGCTCGTCGACGCGCTGCTGCGCGGTGACTCGCCGGACGTCCTGGCCAGTCGGGCCGCGGCGCTCGGCTGGGCGGACGCGCCGCCGGTGGCGGTGGCGGTCGGCCGGTCACCCGGCGGGGAGGTCTCCGCGGTGCTGCACGTGGTCTACCGGCAGGCCCGCCGGATCGGGGTCGAGGTGATCGGCGGGGTGCACGGCGACCGACTGGTGATCGTGCTGGGTGGCGCACCGGATCCGATGACCGCCACCGGGAAGCTGCTGGGCGCGTTCGGGGACGGTCCGGTCGTTGTCGGTCCCGCCGTGCCGAGCCTGGACGAGGCGACCGAGTCCGCGCGGGCGGCCCTGGCCGGCTTCCGGGCCGCGCCGGCCTGGCCCGGCGCCCCCCGGCCGGTCCCGGCCGCGGATCTGCTGCCCGAGCGTGCCCTGGCCGGGGACGCGGAGGCCCGTCGGCGGCTGCGCCACGACGTGTACGCGACGCTGGTGCGCGCCGGCGGCGAGTTGCTGGCCACCCTGGACGCCTTCCTGGCCGCCGGAGGCACGCTGGAGAGCGCGGCGCGGGCGCTGTTCGTGCACCCGAACACGGTGCGTTACCGGTTGCGGAGGATCGCCGAGGTAACCGGGTTCTCGCCGCTGTCGCCCCGGGACGCGTTCGCCCTCCAGGTCGCGCTGACCGTCGGTCGGCTGGACCCGGTCGTCCCGGTCATCTCACCAGTCCCGAGTCAGACAATGACCCCCGCCAACCAGAAATCACCGCAAACAGAGGGTGATCGCCGCCGATCTTTGTAGGAACCTTCCAAAGGTTCTAGTGTGGTTTGGTCGAGGGCGGCACAGCGTTACCCGCCCATATCCGGGAGAGTCATAGACGTGCTCGCCGTACTAAGTCCCGGCCAGGGTTCTCAGAAACCCGGCTTCCTGACCCCCTGGCTCGACCTGACCGGCACCGAGGCGCGGCTGCGCGAGTGGTCGGAGTTGGCCGGGGTCGACCTGCTGCACCTGGGCACCACCGCCGACGCGGACGAGATCAAGGACACCGCCCGCACCCAGCCGTTGCTGGTCGCCGCCGCGTTGCTCGCCGCCGAGCACCTGCCGTTGGAGGGCGTCGCGGTCACCGCCGGGCACAGCGTCGGCGAGCTGGGCGCCGCCGCCCTGGCCGGGGTGCTGTCGGCAGACGCCGCCATCACCCTCGCCGGCGTACGCGGTCGGGAGATGGCCGCGGCGTGCGCGCTGGAGCCGACCGGCATGGCCGCGGTGCTCGGTGGTGATCCCGACGAGGTGATCGCCGCGATCGAGGCGAACGGGTTGTACCCGGCCAACCGCAACGGCGCGGGGCAGATCGTCGCCGCCGGCTCCCTGGAGGGGCTCGACAAGCTCGTCGCCACGCCGCCGACCAAGGCCAAGATCATCCGGATTCCGGTGGCCGGCGCGTTCCACACCCCGTACATGGCGCCCGCCGAGACCGCGCTCGCCGCCGTCGCCGCCGGGATCACCCCCGCCGACCCGGTCCGCACCCTGCTGTCAAACCTCGATGGCAACGCTGTCGACAACGGCCCCGAGCTGGTGCGGCGCCTCGTCCGTCAGGTCACCGCCCCGGTCCGGTGGGACCTCTGCATGCGCACGCTCGCCGATCTCGGCGTCACCGGCGTGATCGAGCTGCCCCCCGCCGGCACCCTCGCCGGGCTGGTCAAGCGGGAACTCAAGGGCGATGGCGCCCCGGAGATCGTCACCCTGAAAACCCCGGACGACCTGCCGGCCGCACGGGATCTGATCGCCCGCATCGGAGGTCGTTCATGACTGGCAGTCGCATCGTCTCGATGGGGCACTACCAACCCTCCCGGGTGGTGACCAACGACGACATCGCCCAGCTCGTCGACACCAACGACGAGTGGATCCGGGACCGGGTCGGCATCGTCAGCCGGCGGATCGCCGACAGCGAGACGGTGGCCGACATGGCCGCCGCCGCCGCCGACAAGGCACTCGCCAACTCGGGCCTCAGCGCCGCCGACATCGACCTGGTCGTGGTCGCCACCTGCACCTCCATCGACCGCAGCCCCAACGTGGCCTGCCGGGTCGCCGCCAAGCTGGGCATCACCGCGCCGGGCGCGTACGACCTCAACACCGCGTGCTCGGGCTTCGCCTACGCGCTGGGCACCGTCGACCACGCCATCCGGGCCGGGGCGTCGCGCAACGCGATCGTCATCGGCGCGGAGAAGCTCTCCGACTTCACCGACTGGACCGACCGCTCCACCTGCATCATCTTCGCCGACGGCGCGGGCGCCGCGGTGGTCACCGCCACCGCCGACGACGAGCCGGCCGGCATCGGCCCGGTGGTCTGGGGTTCGGTGCCGGACAAGAGCGACGCGGTCCGCATCGAGGGCTGGCGCCCGTACGTCCAGCAGGAGGGGCAGGCGGTCTTCCGCTGGGCCACCACCGCGCTGGCGCCGCTCGCGTTGCAGGCGTGCGAGCGGGCCGGGGTCGACCCGTCGGAGCTGGCCGCGTTCGTGCCACACCAGGCCAACGCACGGATCATCGACGGCATCGCCAAGCGCCTCAACATCCCCGACGCGATCATCGCGAAGGACATCGTCGAGTCCGGCAACACGTCCGCCGCGAGCGTTCCGCTGGCCCTGTCCAAGCTGGTCGAGCGCCGGGAGGTGCCCTCGGGCGCGCCCGTGCTGCTGTTCGGCTTCGGTGGCGGCCTGACCTACGCCGGTCAGGTCGTCCGCTGCCCCTGATGACCCCCTCGGGCGCTGACGCGTCCAGGAGTGGCGGCCGGCGACGCCGATCCGCCGGGAAACCCCGATGAAAGGAACCAACCGCAATGACCCGTGACGAGATCACCACCGGCCTCGCCGAGATCCTCGAAGAGGTTGCCGGGGTGAACCCGGACGACGTTGCCGAGGGGAAGTCCTTCACCGACGACCTCGATGTCGACTCGCTCTCCATGGTGGAGGTCGTGGTGGCCGCCGAGGAGAAGTTCGGCGTCAAGATCCCGGACAACGAGGTGCAGAACCTCAAGACCGTCGGTGACGCTGTCAGCTACATCGCGGCCCAGTCCTGATCATGAGTCGTCCCGACGTCGTCGTCACCGGGCTCGGCGCGACGACCCCGCTTGGCGGGGACGTCGCGTCGACCTGGGACGCCATGCTCGCCGGCCGCTCCGGGGTGAGTGCTCTCACCCAGGAGTGGGCCGAGCAACTGCCGGTCCGCATCGCCGCCCAGTTGGCGGTGGAGCCGTCCGAGGTGCTGGACCGGGTCCGCCTGCGCCGCCTGGACCGTTCCGAGGCGATCGCGATCATCGCGGCGCAGCAGGCCTGGGCGGACGCCGGCCTCGCCGGCTCCGACCTCGACGGGGAGCGGTTGGCCGTCAGCGTCGGCTCCGGCATCGGCGGTGCCACCACTCTGCTCGCCCAGGACGACATCCTGGAGGCCTCCGGGCCGCGGCGGGTCTCCCCGCACACCATCCCGATGCTGATGCCGAACGGTCCGGCTGCCTGGGTGGGCCTGGAGTTGGGCGCGAAGGCCGGCGTGCACTCGGTGGCCAGCGCCTGCGCCACCGGCGCCGAGGCGATCTCGCTGGGCCTGGACATCATCCGCTCCGGCCGGGCCGACGTGGTGGTGGCCGGCGGCACCGAGGCGGTCATCCACGCGCTGCCGATCGCCGGCTTCAGCTCGATGCGGGCGATGTCGACCCGCAACGACGACCCGGAGCGCGCCTCCCGCCCGTGGGACCGGGGTCGGGACGGTTTCGTCCTCGGTGAGGGCGCCGGCATTCTGGTGTTGGAGCGGGCCGAGCACGCCGCGGCCCGGGGCGCCCGGGTGTACGCGCGCCTCGCCGGTGCCGGCATCACCTCCGACGCGTACGACATCGTGCAGCCGCACGCCGAGGGCGAGGGCGCCATCCGGGCCATCGCCAAGGCGATCGCCGACGCGGACATCGCCAAGCGGGACATCGTGCACGTCAACGCGCACGCCACCTCGACCCCGGTCGGGGACATGCTGGAGATCGGCGGGCTGCACAAGGCGCTCGGCGACCACCCGGTGCTGTCCGCGACGAAGTCGATGACCGGTCACCTGCTCGGCGCGGCCGGCGCGCTGGAGTCGATCGCCACCATCCTGGCGATCCGCGACAGCGTCGTCCCGCCGACGATCAACCTGGACGACCCGGAGCCCGGCCTCACCCTGGACGTCGCCGCGCACAAGGCCCGCCCCATGGAGATCCCGGCCGCGTTGAACAACGCGTTCGGCTTCGGCGGCCACAACGTGGCGCTCGTCTTCGCGCGACCGTGACCGACGGGCCGCCACGGCGGCACGGAACGGGCCCCCAGCCACCGCCGGACGGTGGGTGAGGGCCCGTTCTCCGTTCCGCTCGGCCGGGATCAGCTACCGGGACAGGTCGTCGCGGGCAGGCCGGAAACGGCCACCGGGGACCTGCCGCCCGGCCGGGCCTTGCCGGCGAGCACCGCGGCCAGCGCGGTCATCGACGCCCTGCTGGAGGAGTACGTGGCCAGCAGTGTCGGCGACTTGGCGGTAGCCAGCACGTAGGGGGTGTCCATCGCGACGGTGACCGCCGCGTCCGGACGCAGGTCACCGGCCCCGTCGCCGTAGCCCACCAGGTGCACGATCGTGCCGCCGCTGGGCTTGACCGACACCCCGGCGGCGGTCAGCGCGGCGGTGAGGGCGTTGCGGGTGCCGTCCCGGCCACCGGAGGCGGTGACGGTGACCGGCCCGGGGATCGCCCCTCCGCACTTACCCCGCAGCACGGTGACGGCGGCGGCGGCCAGCGCGTCGGCAGCCGCCCGGTGTCCCGGGGTGTTGAGCGTGGACATCGGCCCGGCCGGTCGCTCGGCGAGCCGGAACTTCATCGTCAGCACCCGGGTGACCGCCTCGACCAGCCGGGGCCGGGGCAGGGACCCACCGCGCAGCGCGGCGAGCAGCCCGTCGTACGCCTGTCCGACGTTCGGGGTCATCAGGATGAGGTCGTTGCCGGCGTTGAGCGCGCGGACCGCCGCCTCGCCGGGCGCCCAGCGCTTCGCGGGCGGCATGTTCATCCCGTCGGTGATCACCACGCCCTGGAAGCCGAGTTGGCCGCGCAGCACGTCGGTGAGCAGCTTGTGCGAGAAGGTCGCCGGGGTCCCCGGGTCGATCGCGCGGGCGTCCAGGTGACCGGACATCACCGCCATCGCGCCGGCCTCCATGCCGGCGGTGAACGGCGGCCAGGCGCCGCTGCGCAGCGCGGCGGCGGACTGGGTGAGCACCGGCAGGTCCTGGTGCGAGTCGTCAGCGCTGTGGCCGTGCCCGGGAAAGTGCTTCAGGGTGGCCGCGACCCCGGCCGCCTGGAGGCCACGGACGGCCCCACCCACCTGCGCGGCGGCCTGCTGCGGGTCGGCGCCGTAGGACCGCGAGCCGATCACCGTGCTGCGGGTGGCCAGCACGTCGGCCACCGGGGCGAAGTCGACGTTGATGCCCATCGCGGCCAGCTCGGTGCCGGCGACCTTCCAGGCGGCCTCGGTGAGCTTCGGATCACCGGCCGCGCCCGCCGCGAGGGCGCTGGGCAGCATCGTGACGCCGTCGGTCACCCGGGTGACGACGCCGTACTCCTGGTCGGTGCCGATCAGCAGCGGCGCGGGGCCGGCGGCGAGCTTGCCGGCGGCGGCGCGCAGCCCGGTGGTGAGGTCGTGCACCTGCTTCGGGTTGTCGACGTTGGTGGTCTCCTGGTTGCCCTTGGTCGGGTCGTCGGCGCTGAAGCCGACCAGGATCAGGCCACCCAGCCGGTACTTGCTGATCATCTCGGCGGGGGTGTCGACGCCGGCCAGGGCCTGGTTGCCGGCCGCCGAGCCGGGCGACACCTTCGTCGCCGCGTCGCCGTAGGCGTAGGGCATCAGGACCTGCCCGACCAGGTCCTCGTCGGAGAGCGTGGCCACCAGCGCGGCGGCCCGGCCGGCGGGGTCGGTGGCCGGCGGCGGAGCGCTCGGGGCGGCGGACGTCCCCGTCGTGCTGCGCGTCGGCGTGGGGCGGTCCGGGTCGTTCCCCGAGCAGCCGGAGGCGAGCAGGGCGGTCAGGGCGACGACTGCGACGCCGCCGCGCCACGGGCGATTCGACACGCCGCCTATCCCACCAGTTCCCCCTTATCGGGGCAACTTGACCTTACCGCCCGCAGCCGTCACCGACGGTACGCGCGCAGGTGGCCCCGCTCCGCGCCGCCCGGTCAGCCGACCCTGGTGAGCAACGTCACCGGTGCGCCGTCGCCGGCGTACCGGTAGGGCTCCAGGTCCGCGTCCCACGCCGTGCCGAGAGCCTTGTCCAGGGCGTGGGCCAGCGCCTCCGGCGCCCGGGAGGCGGCCATCAACGCCCGGAGCCGATCCTCGCCCAGTTGGATGTCGCCGGCCACGCCGACGGTGGCGCGGAACAGACCGCGGGCCGGCACGTACATGAAGCGCTCACCGTCGACGCCGGCGCTCGGCTCCTCGGTGACCTCGAAACGGATCATGGGCCACTGCCGGAGGGCAGCGGCCAGCTCGGCGCCCGTCCCCGGACGGCCGGTCCACCCGCACTCGGCCCGGCGGGCGCCGGGATCGACGGGCTGAGCCGTCCACTGCAGGTTGACCGGCGCGGCTAGGACGCGCGCGATCGCCCACTCGACGTGCGAGCACACGGCGAGCGGGGTCGAGTGGACGTATACGACGCCACGCGTTGGCACGGTGGACCTCCCGGAGAGCGAGGTGCGTCTTCCCCTACGACCTCGGCCACCCAGGTGGTTCGTGCAACACATGATGACTCCTGTGACGCGTGGTGCGCCAGGGAATCGGAAAAAACGCCGGCCGGAATAGCCGGACGGGTGGTCGCCGTTGCCCCTCAGGACACCGCGACGACCAGCATGATGTCGTGGTCCTGTACAGTTCCACCGGCGGCTTATGCCGCGTTACACCTCCGCGGGCCGACGGCACCCCGACGACCCGCACACAGCCCCCGGACGTCCCGTCCTCCCGTACGTCTTGCAAGGAGTACCTCCGTGGCGAGCAACACCTCTAAGACCGCGCGCGCGTCCGTCCGGGCCGGCCAGGCTGGCCAGGGTGGCGCCCTCAGCGTGCTGGGCGAGTTCAAGTACCTCATCCCGCTCAACGGCGGCAAGCACGCCTACGTGCGGAACCTGACCAACGGCAAGACCGCGCACCTGCGCACGGACTCCGACGCCTTCGTCGAGGAGATCCGCGCCCTGGCCGCCGCCGGCCACGCCGCCAAGATCCGGGCAGAGATCAACAACCTGGCCGCCGCCCACCCGGGTGACGGCTGGGAGGCCACCGAGAAGCGCCTGGTCGCGGCCGGCGTCTTCGAGGGCTGACCTCTCCCCCACCGCAACACCTCGAACCGCCCGCCGGGATGTCCCGGCGGGCGGTTTCGTCTGCACGGGCCGAGGTCAGCCCGGCTCGATCACCGCCACCTCGCCGGTGGCCAGGTCGTACAGGCCACCGACCACCGCCACCCGCCCCGCGTCGACCGGCCCGGCGAGCAGGTCGTCGACCCGTAACGCGGCCACCGTGCGCCGGACGTGCTGGCGGATGGCCGACGCGAGCACCGCGGGGTCGGTCAGCCCCACCTCCAGCACCGCCGGGGCGATCTCGTCGACCAGGTGGGCCAGCGAGCCCGCCGGACGCGCGCCGGCACGCAGCGCGTCCACCGTCGCGGCCACCGCACCGCACCGTTCGTGGCCCAGGACCAGGACCAGGGGTACGCCGAGCTGTCCGACCACGTACTCGATCGAGCCGCGCACCGCGCTGTCGAGCACGTGCCCACCGGTGCGGATCACGCAGATCGCGCCGAAGGTCTGGTCGAAGATCGCCTCCAGCGGCACCCGCGAGTCGATGCAGCCGAGCACCACGGCGTACGGCTGCTGGTCGCCGGAGGCGGCGGCTGCGGCGGCGGTGACGTCGTGCCCGTGGATGGGCTGACCGCTGAGGAACCGCCGGTTACCGGCGAGCAGGTCGGCGAGCGCGGCGCGGGGTGTGCCTCCGGCCTGCCGCCGCCGCGCGGACGCCGCGCCCATCGGCGCTCCGGACGACCCCATGCGTCCAGCTTGGTCCGCCGCCGACCGGCGTGGGCGCACTCGGGAATGTTCGCGCCCGCGTGATTGGTGTGCCGTCCTGGCGGGTAGCCGGTGTTACCGCCGGGTATGCGAGGTGCTGATGGTGCCGGGGCGGCAGTGGGGAGGTGGCGATGCCGGAGCGGTTCGAGGTCGGCCTGCCGGACGGCGTCCGGCTCAACGTGGCGGCGACGGGTCCGACGGACGCGCCGGTCACCGCCGTCCTGCTGCACGGTTGGACGCTCGACGGGCGGGCCTGGCACCGGCAGGTCGAGGCGCTTTCCGCAGCGCCGTTCGGCGAGTCGGTGCGGGTGGTGACCTACGACGCGCGGGGGCACGGGCGGTCCAGCTGCATGACACTGCCCACCGCCACCCTGGCGCAGCTCGGCGACGACCTGGCGACGGTGCTCGACACGGTGGCGCCGCACGGTCCGGTGGTCCTGGTCGGGCACTCCATGGGCGGAATGACGATCATGGAGTACGCGCACCGCCACCCGGAGCACTTCGCCGCCCGTACGGCCGGGCTGGTCTTCGTCTCGACCACCGCCGAGGGGCACACGCACACCGTCTACGGGCTCTCGCCGCGGATCGCCCGGTTGATAAGGCTGGCCGAGACGACCGGCGCCGGGGTGCTGGCCCGGTGTGGCTCGTGGCGGCCACCCCGGGCGCTGCTGAACGCCCTGCGACCGAGCATCCGGTGGATGCTCTTCGGTGACCGCTGCGATCCGGCGGACATCCGCCTGGTGACCTCGGCCGTGGCGCGCGCGTCACTGCGTTCGATCGGTGGTTTCCGCGCCTCGATCGGCACCCAGCACCGGCTGGACACGCTCGCGGCGCTGGCGCGACTGCCGGCCGCCGCCCTGGTCGGCGACCGGGACCGGCTGACCCCGCCGCCGTGCGCCGAGTCGATCGCCGCGGCGCTGCCCGCCACCGAGCTGACCATCTGCCCGGGCGCCGGGCACATGCTGATGATGGAACGCCCGGACGAGGTCAACGCCGCGCTCACCGGCGTGCTGCGCCGGGTGCTCGCCGCGACGCCGGCCGCCGAGCGCGTCGCGACGTGCGCCGTGGCGGGGGCCTGAGCACGTTCCCGCACCTCGCGCGTGGCGGGTCGGGCCCGGGGCCGTACCCTTCTGCGGTTGGCCCGCGCGGTTCCCGCCGCCTGCCGGCGACAGTCGAAGGAGCGTGCGTTGACCGACCAGACCGGCCTGGAGCAGGAGATCGCCGTCGAGCAACGACACCTCGACCGGGTGTACGCCCGCCTGGCCGAGCTGCGGCGCTCGGCGGTGCGGGCCGAGCGGGACGGCTACCGGATGGCCCGGGTCGGCACGTTCGGCGCGCTCGTCGAGCGCGACGCGATGGTCTTCCACGCGGCGCAGCGCCGGCACACGCTCGACGCCGAGCACGAGGGGCTGGTCTTCGGCCGGCTGGACCTGCGGGACCGTCAGGTGCTGCACGTCGGACGACTCGGCATCCGGGACGAGGACGCCACCACGCTCGTCGTCGACTGGCGCGCGCCGGCCGCCGCCGCCTTCTACCAGGCCACCCCGGCGCAGCCACTCGGGGTGGTACGCCGGCGCACCATCCAGACCCGGGCCGAGCGGGTCACCCGGATCGAGGACGACCTGCTGGACCCGACCGGGGCGCCGGAGGGCATGACCGTCGTCGGGGACGGCGCGTTGCTGGCCTCGCTGTCCAAGGCCACCGGCCGGGGAATGCGCGACATCGTCGCCACCATCCAGCGGGAGCAGGACGAGGCGATCCGCTCGCCCGGCTCGGGCGTGACGATCGTCGCGGGCGGCCCCGGCACCGGCAAGACCGCCGTCGCCCTGCACCGGGCCGCGTACCTGCTCTATTCCGACCGCAGCCGCTACGCCGGCGGCGGCATCCTCGTGGTCGGCCCGTCGTCGGTGTTCGTCGAGTACATCGGCTCGGTGCTGCCGTCGCTCGGCGAGGACACCGCGACACTGCACTCGCTGGGCTCCCTCTTCCCGGGGATGACCGCCACCCGCACCGATCCGCCCGAGGTGGCGGCGGTGAAGGGTTCCCTGCGGATGCGCCGGGTGCTGGAGCGGGCGGCCCGCGACGCGGTGCCGGGCGGCCCGGGTGAGCTGCGGCTGCTCTACCGGGGCACGCTGCTGCGGCTGGACCGGACCACCCTGGACCGGATCCGGGAGCGGGCGCTGCCCCGGGGTGCCCGGCGCAACGAGGTGCGGCGAGCCGGCTTCGACGGGGTGTTCGCCGCGCTCTGGGCGCAGGCCCGCGAGGTGGGCGTTCCTCGCCTGCCGGAGCAGCCGGCCTTCGAGGCGGAGATCGCCGAGCGGCCGGAGTTCCGGGAGTTCCTCAAGGCGTGGTGGCCCCGCCTGCACCCCCGGCACGTGCTCGGTTGGCTGGCGCGACCGGACCGACTGCGCCGGTACGCCGGCGGCGTCCTCTCCGGCGCGGAGATCCGGTTGCTCACCGCCGCGTACCGGGAGCTGGATTCGGCCGGGCTGACCGTCGCCGACGTGGCGCTGCTGGACGAGTTGGACGCGCTGCTCGGCAAGCCGGTGCGGCCGGCCCGGGCGCGACGCGACCCGTTCCAGCTCGCCGGCGGGGTACGCGAGCTGAGCACCCTCGGCGAACGGCAGCGGGCCGCCCGTGCGGCGGCCCGGGAGCGCCCGGAGGACTACCGGGACTACGCGCACGTGGTGGTGGACGAGGCGCAGGACGTCTCGCCGATGCAGTGGCGGATGATCGGTCGACGGGGCCGGCTGGCCTCCTGGACCATCGTCGGCGACCCCGCGCAGACCGCGTGGACCGGCGACCCGGAGGAGCTGGACCGGGCCCGCGACCAGGCGTTGGGCCGGCGCAAGCGACACGAGTTCACGCTCACCACCAACTACCGCAACTCGGCGGAGATCTTCGCGGTGGCGGCGGCGGAGATCCGCCGGCTCTACCCCGACCTACCGCTGCCGAGCGCGGTACGGTCCACCGGGGTCGCGCCGGTCGCGCTGGTGGTGCCGCCGGCCGGGTTGGAGACCGCGACGGTGGAGGCGACCACCGGCCTGCTGACCGAGGTGGAGGGCACGGTCGGGGTGATCACGCCGGTGCCGCGCCGGGAGGAGGTCGCCGGTTGGCTCGGCGCGCTCGGCGTGCCGCGGTTGCAGGTGGTCACCAGCCTGGAGGCCAAGGGCATGGAGTACGACGGGGTGGTGCTTGTCGCGCCGAGCGAGATCCGGGCGGATCAGGGCGCCGGGGTGCGCACCCTGTACGTGGCGCTCTCCCGGGCCACCCAGCGGCTCACCACCATCGACCCGACCGGCTGACGAACCCGGGCGGCCGCCTGGAGACGCCACCCGAACAGTTGCACACATAGCGATGTGAACATACATTGGACCGGGTCCGGGACGGCGGCGGAAGGTTAGTCACGTGGGCGCAGGTCACGACCACCATCACGGGTCCGTCGCCAATGCCGCACACCGGCACCGGGGACGACTCTGGGGCGCGTTCGGGCTGCTCGCCACCCTGATGGTGATCGAGGCGGTGGTCGCCCTGCGCACCGGCTCGCTCGCCCTGCTCTCCGACGCCGGGCACATGTTCACCGACGTGCTCGGCATCGGGATGGCGCTCGCCGCCATCACCGCGACCCGGCGGGCCACCGGCGACCCCCAGCGCACGTTCGGGCTCTACCGCCTCGAGGTGCTCGCCGCGCTCGCCAACGCCGTGCTGCTCTCCGGCGTCGCCGTGTACGTGGTGATCGAGGCGATCCGTCGCTTCGGCGACCCGCACGAGATCACCGCCGGGCCGGTGCTCGCGGTGGCCGTGCTCGGCCTGCTCGCCAACATCGTCGCCTTCACCCTGCTGCGTGCCGGCGCCCGGGAGAGCATCAACCTCCAGGGCGCCTACCTGGAGGTGCTCGGCGACCTGCTCGGCTCGCTCGGCGTCATCGGCGCGGCGTCGCTCATCGCCGTCACCGACTGGTGGTGGGCCGACCCGCTGGTCGCGGTCGCCATCGGCGCGTTCATCCTGCCCCGCACCTGGCGGTTGGCGCGCGCCGCCATCCGCATCCTCGTGCAGGCCGCCCCGGAACACCTCCAGGTCACCGCCGTGCACGACCGGCTGGCCGCCGTGCCCGGCGTGGTCGAGGTGCACGACCTGCACGTCTGGACGCTCACCTCCGGCATGGAGGTGGCCTCCGCGCACCTGACCACGGCACCCGGCGCGGAGGTCGCCGCGGTGCTCACCGCGGCGCGTACGGCCCTGCACGAAGACTTCCGCATCGAGCACGCGACGCTACAGATCGAGCCCGGCGCGGCCACCGGCGCCTGCGGCTCGATCGAGTGGTGACCGTCGTTCTCCGTGGTGACGCACGCACCGTCCGTCACATCGGCTGCACACGTCCCACCGGCACCGGTAAGCTCGGTCCCGGCCTCCACCAGGCGGCGCCTTCCCGGCGCCGGTGGCGGTCGCCGCCTAATCGCCCGCGAGGGCGAACCGGGGAACCACGTTCCTGGGGTGCATCCGCGTCAGCGGTAGGGATCTTCCGTCCCGAACCCGTCAGCTAACCCGGTCGGCGGCTGACGGAAGGACATGCGTAGTGGCACCAGCACGCCCACCCGCCGCCCGACTGGCGGCGCTGATCGTCGCGATGCTCGCCCTCGGCGTCGCGCTCCCGGCCGGCACCGTCTCGGCCGCTCCCCCGACCGGCCGGCAGGCCGCCGCACCCGACTCCGACGAGGAGGGCGGCACTCCCGCGCTGCGCGCCCAACTGGAGGCCGCCAGCAAGGGCTACCTGGACGCGAAGCGCGCCCTGGACGCCTCCGTACGACGGCAGCAACAGCTCGCCACCAAACTCAAGGAGATCGAGGTCGAGCTGGCCCACCGCGACGAGAAGGTCGGCGAGATCGCCGTCGTGGCGTACCGCAGCGGCCGGCTCGGCGCGGTGTCGGCGCTGCTCAACAGCAACAACCCGGAGGGCTTCATGGACCGGGCCGCCGCGCTGGAGGCGGTGGCCGCCAACGAGGACCGGGTGCTCCAGGACCTGCTCGACACCAGGGACCAGGCCAACCGCACCCGGGTCGCGCTGGACGGCGAGATCAACGAACAGCGCAAGCAGGTGGCGGTGATGGCCAAGCGCAAGGAGCAGGCCGAACGCGCCCTGACCGTGGCCACCACCCCCAGGCCGCAGACCACCGCCGACAGCGGCTCCAACCGGGGCACCTCCTCCGCCAACGCCACCGCCGCGCCGCGTAACTCCGACGGCTCCTGGCCCTCGGAGTCGTGCAGCGTCAACGACCCCACCCCGGCCAACGGGTGCATCACCCCCCGCACGTTGCACGCGCTCAACCAGGCCAAGGCCGCCGGCTTCACCCGGTACGTCTCCTGCCACCGTTCCGGCGGCTCGGGTGAGCACCCGAAGGGGCGGGCCTGCGACTTCGCGGCGCAGAAGAACGGCTTCGGCGGGAACGCCACGGGCGGCGACAAGACGTACGGCAACAACCTGGCGGCGTACTTCATCCGCAACGCGGACCGGCTCGCCGTGCTCTACGTGATCTGGTACAGGCAGATCTGGCTGCCCAGCAGCGGGTGGAAGTCGTACAGCGGGGCGAACGGCACCCCGTCCACCGACCACACCAACCACGTACACCTGTCGGTCTACTGACCGGGGCGCGCTGCCGGGGGGTCCGGCCCGCCGGCAGCGCGGCCCCGGTGTCGGCTACGTCGGCGGGCGTACCCCGGATGACGCCGGCTGTCGGACGACGCGGCCGGCGCCGGCGGCGAGCATCGCGGTATGGCTCGGATCCCACCGCCCGCGCGCAAGGCGCTGCTCACACTGCACCTGGTCACCGCACTCGGCTGGCTCGGCGCCGACCTGGCGCTTCTCACGCTCGGCATCGCCGCGCAGCGTGGTGCCGTCGACCCGGCGGTGGCGTACCCGGCGGCGGCGCTCGTCGGCACCGTGCTGTTCGCGCCGCTGAGCGTCCTGGTCTGGCTGATCGGTGTCGCCAGTTCGTTGCTCACCCCGTGGGGCCTGGTGCGGTACCACTGGGTGCTGGTCAAGCTCGTGGTCACCACTGTGCTGGTCGGGCTGGTGCTGTTCCTGCTCACCCCGAACCTGCGGCACGCCGCAGAGCTGGGGTCCGCCCTCCCGGCACGGGACCGTGCCGACCTGGTGATCGCGCCCGCGGTGTCGACAACCCTGATGATCGTGGTGACGGTGCTGTCCACCTACAAGCCCTGGGGCCGCCGACCCCCGGCCCGCCAAGCCCGAGCAGCAACCCCAAGATAGACAAAGCCCCCGCCCCGCCCGCCCCGCCCCGCCCCGCCCCGGCGATCTTGCACTTACTGTGCCGATATAAGGGGCATGGCACCCATAACGACAACCGGAACTGCAAGATCGGCGAGGTCAGGGGGTGCGGGGAAGGGGCGGGGTTCAGGGGTTCAGGGGTTCAGGGGTTCAGGGGTTCAGGGGTTCAGGGGTTCAGGGGTTCAGGGGTTCAGGGGTTCAGGGGTTCAGGGGTTCAGGGGTTCAGGGCTGCGGCCAGGCGGGCGGCCAGGGCCAGGTGGGCGGCTTGGGCCTGGCGGAACGCGTACCGGAACAGCGGGCTCGGCGCGGTCAGGGTGATCTCCACGTCGATGCGGACCAGCCCGTCCGGCTCGGACCGCAGCCGGGTGTGGTTGCGCACCGTGGTCGCCGGCCACTGCCTGGCCACCATCACGATCTCGTCGTCCTCGACGACCAGCACGTCCGCGTGGTACGTGGTCCGGAAGCGCAGCGGACCCGCCGCCAACCGGTCGTTGATCGTGTAACTGGCCTGCGCGCCCGGCCGGGCCGGCACCTGACGGACCTGGACGATCAGCGGATGCAGCTCGCCGTGCCGGGTCAGGTCGCTGAGCAACGCCGCCGCCTCGGCGAGCGAGCACCGCGCCTGGACGGTGTAGCTGAAGGTATCGCTGCTGGGCACACCGTCTCCCGCCATCGCTGGTCGCCCGATCGTCCCGTACCGATGTCCGACTGGCAACATCGTGACGCGCCCGGGGGCGCGGGGACCCGAAACGGATTGGACGAGCAGCCGCTGACGGGGTGCCCCGGCGCCGTCAGGCGCCGGGCAGCACCTCGGGGGTGGCGACGCCGGCGAAGTAGGGCTCCGGGGCGCCGAAGAGACCGAGCAGGCCGGTCACCCAGAGCTGCCGGTGCACGAACCGGCTCGGCTGGGTGACCACCAGCTTGACGTCGCTGACCTCGGCGGTCTGGAAGCCGGCGACCATGGCGCTGATGCCCACGGAGTCGATGAAGGTGACCAGCCTCATGTTGAGCTCGATGCGCAGCGGTCGGCTCTTGGCCAGCACCTCCGCGATCGCCTCGCGCACCTCGTACGCCGTGTCGACGTCGATCTCGCCTCGCGGCGCGATCTCCACGACTCCACCGGACAGAACAGACTTCACGATCGACAGGCTCACGCGAGCACCTCCACCCGCCCGTCCCCCGGGCGCCTCATCAGTACGCGGGCCGCGACCGAGAGTATTCCTCCGATGGCCTCGGTCGCCACCCCTCGGGATGAGCAATTCGCGGACCCGGACCCACAAAAGCCGACCATATCCGTACTTTTCAGTATCTGATTACTCAAGACTTTTTGTTATCTGGGCACCGCCGATCGGTCGCGACCGGCCGCCGACGTCGTCGACCAGCCCGGTCACCACGCCGCCGACAAGGGTAGCGGTCCGGACCCGACGCGCCCGACAACCAGCCCACGGGGTACGCCCAGCCCGTGCCGCACCGGCGTGTCGCCGGCAGTCGTCCGATCCGTGCCCGTCCACCGTTGCCGACCCGCCCTAGCATCGGTCCGACAGACGGACAGCGACAGAGAGGATCTTCGATGATCAAGCGACTGGCGGGGCTGGCCGGTGTCGGCGTCCTGCTCGCCGTGGTGTTGGCCTGCGGTTTCGGTGGCGGGGACGACGATGGTGGTGATGATGACGACGACTTCGCTCGCGGCGTGACGGTGTCCGTCCCGCGCTGATCCAGCGATCCCCCGGCGCCCGGGTTTGCGCCCGGCCGGCGCGGGGCACTGCGGGATAGGCGAGATCGTGACGCGCTGGACAGACGCCGAAGTCCGAAGTGGCCGGCGGCTACGGCACCCGAGGAGGTAACCACGATGTTCGGAACGAACCTGCTGGACCGCCGCAGCAAGCCGGAGCGGATCGCGGACCAGGCCTGGGAGCACCTGGTCTCCGCCGTCAGCTCCGCCGGCGACAGCGTGCGCGACAGTGTGCGCGACACCGCCCGGTCGGCCCGGCGCAGCGGCAGCGACTTCGCCGACGGGGCGGGCGACCTGGTGGGCTCCGCCGCCGAGGAGGCGCGGCGGCGCGCCGCCCTGGCCTTCGACGCGCTCGCCGGTCGCCAGCCGGCGCTGCCCTGGACGCTCCTGATCGGCGCCGCGCTGGTCGGCGCCGCGGTCGGCTGGGCGGTCGGCTCAGCCGCACGGGCCGCGGGCAGCCGCGACGATCGGTCGGTCGACGACGTGGAGTTCGTCGACGTCGACCGACCCAACTCCCCGGCGGTCTAGACCGCAGCGGCGAACCGGCGGCCCCGCTCGACGTCGATCGAGCGGGGCCGCCGTCATGCCGCCACCGGACCGGTCCGCCGGGTGCCGGACCCCTCAGGCAGCCCGGCGGACCGGTGTTCGGGTAGTGACCCAGTGCCCCGCCCGGGTCAGCTGTACAGCGGCCCGTGCGGATGGTGGTGGCAGAAGCCGTCCTGGTGGCGGTGGGATGGGGCCACCGTGACGGCCATGGGCGGGTCGAACCCGGGGGACGGATCTCGACCGGTGCTGACGCCGCGACCGGGGGACGGGCACGACGACGGCGACGGGAGAGCTGCCCGGGACTCTCCGCAACCCGATGCGACGGCTCTCGCTATCGAGCAACGCCATTACCGTAACCGAAAACAGCTCACTATGGAAGCGCTCCCACCACCGGTGTTCCGGCCGCGCCCATCACCCGCCGGGTGCCGGCCTCACCCTGCCCGGGCGAGGCCGGGTCACCCCGGACGGTGGCACCATCGGCGCAGGGGCGGACCTCCGGCCACAACCGCCATTCGGTCTGCCGTCGGCACAGCGGAGGAGGGACAGATGGCCATCGCGGAGATCAACCGCACCGACCAGGATATCCAGTCCGCCGTCCTCGACGAGCTGACCTGGGAGCCGCGGGTGCAGCCGCACGAGATCGGCGTGACGGTCGTCGAGGGCGTCGTCACCCTGACCGGTCGCGTGGACAGCTACGCCAAGAAGTGGGCCGCGGAACGGGCCACCCATCGGGTCGCCTCGGTCCGGGCGGTCGCCAACGACGTGGCGGTGCGGCTGACCAGCGTGACGGAACGCGCCGACACCGACCTGGCCGCCGCCGCCAGCCACACGCTGGAGTGGGACGCCTTCGTGCCCATCGAGAAGCTCCAGGTCACCGTCGCCGCCGGGTGGGTGACGCTGCACGGCGACGTCGAATGGGAGTACCAGCGGCGGGCGGCCGAGAACGCGGTCTCCCGGCTGACCGGGGTGCGCGGCGTGAGCAACGGCATCACCGTCCGGCCGGCCACCGCTCCGGACGGGCGGAACCTGGCCGACCGGATCGTCGACGCCCTCGCCCGCGCCGGCGCGACCGAGGCCGAGCGGATCAGCGTCCGGGTGCACGGCGACACCGCCATCCTCGCCGGACTGGTGCACTCCATGCCCGAACGGGCCGAGGTGGAGCAGATCGCCTGGTCCGCGCCGGGTATCCGGGAGGTGCAGAACCACATCGCGGTCGCCCCGGTGCTGCGCTGAGCGCGCGCGGATCGGCCGCCCGCCCGGAGGCGTACGGAAACCACCCCGGGCGGGTGAGTCCGCCTCACCCGCCCCGGGAGCAGGCTGGTGGCATGACTGATCCGAACGGGCTGATCCAACCGGGGCGTGCCGCACCCGGGTTCACGCTGCCGGCCACTCCGGACGGGCGCCTGACCGGGCCCGAGCAGTTCCGCGGCCGGCCGGTCGTGCTCGTCTTCTACCCCGCCGACTGGAGCCCCGTGTGTGGCGACCAGATGTCGCTCTACCAGTCGGCGGCACCCGTCTTCGCCCAGTACCAGGCGGTGGTGCTCGGCATCTCGGTGGACAGCATCTGGTCGCACCGGGCCTTCGCCGAGAGCCGGGGCATCGAGTTCCCCCTGCTGGCGGATTTCGAGCCCAAGGGCGAGGTGGCTCGCCGGTACGGCGCGTACCTTCCCCGGGGCGAGGCGGCCCGGGCGCTGGTGGTACTCGACCCGGCGGGGACGGTGAGCTGGAGCCACCTGTCGCCGCCCGACGTCAACCCCGGCGCGGACGGCATCTTCGACGCCCTGGACCGAATGGCAGCCGATCGGAAGGTGAGCGCCTGATGAGCACGCCCCTGCAGGTCACCGCCCGGCTCCGCGACCCGGTGACCGACGCGGACCACATCCGCGGGCCGGCGGACGCGGCGGTGACGATCGTCGAGTACGGCGATTTCCAGTGCCAGTTCTGTGGCGCCGCGTACCCGAACCTGCACGAGTTGCTGCGGCAGCGCGCCGACACCGTCCGGCTGGTCTACCGCTACTTTCCCATCGCCAACGTGCACCCGTACGCCGAGCGCGCCGCCGAGACGGCCGAGGCCGCCGGGGTACGGGGACGGTTCTGGGAGATGCACGACTGGCTCTACGAGCACCAGGACCAACTCGACCCGGTGCACCTCTCCCTCGGCGTCGAACAGGTCGGGTTGCCGCCGGACGAGTTGAACGCCGAGGTGGAGAACCGTACGCACGCGGACCGGGTGCGCCGGGACTTCGTGGGCGGCATCCGCAGCGGGGTGAACGGCACCCCCACCCTGTTCGTCAACGGCGTCCGGCACGACGGCGGCTACGACCTGCCGGACCTGCTGGCGGCCACCGACGCCGCCGCCGACGCCTGAACGACGAAGCCCGCTCAGATCAGCCGCAACTCGCGCGCCCGCCGGACCGCCTCGCGCCGGCGGGTCGCGTCGAGCTTGCGGTAGATGTTGCGGACGTGGGTCTTGACGGTGTTGACCGAGAGGGACAACTCGCTGGCGATCTCCACGTTGGACAGGATGCTCTGCAGGTAGCGCAGGATGGTCAACTCCCGCTCGGTGAGCGGTTCGTCGAGACCGCCCCGGGGCCCGGCGGCCGACCCGGTGACGTTCTCGCCGGCATCCTGCACCATCTCGCGCACCAGCGCGAAGTGCGCGGTGCCCGCGTCCAGGTGGGCCGCCAACAGGTCCCGGACCGGCGGCTCGGCGCGGGTGAAGGCCCGCCGGCAGCCCGGCGGACCGGCCAGGTCGAGCACCTGTTCCAGCAGCCGTCCCGCCCGCCGCCCGTCGCCGGCGCGCTCGGCCAGCACCGCGTCCAGCAGACCCGCGTTCAGGCGTACCGGCAGGGGCCAGGACGTGGCCGTCTCCGGCTGCCAGTCCGGCAGGGCCCGCTCGGCGGCGGCGGCGTCGCCGGCCAGCAGTTCCACCTTCGCCAGCGCCACCGCGAGCGCTGGATCGGCGCCCTCGACGCTCACCAGGTCACGGGCGGCGTCCAGGTCGCCCCGCTCGGCGCGCAGCTCGGCCTCGGCGGCCCGCAGCGCAGCGGTCAGTTCGCCGGCGGACGGCCGGTCGGCGAGCGCGTCCCGGGCCCGGACGAGCAGCCGCTGACCCGCCGCCGGGTCGCCGGCGTCCCGGTGCAGCCACGCCCGGCAGAGCGCGGCCACCGCCGCCGCCACCGGTTCCCCGTCCAGGGCGGTCCGGGCGTCGCCGTCCTCCGGGACGCCACCCCAGCCGTCGGCGACGGACGCCGGGAGGGCGAGGGAGAGGTTCGCCGTGGCCTCCTCGGGCTGGTCCCGCAGCAGCGCCACCACGGCCAGGGCCAGGTACGCGTACGCGCAGTCGAGCCGACAGGACCAGCCCCGACCGGCCGGCATGGCCAGCGCGTCGCGGGCCGTCCGCTCGGCCGTGGACAGCTCACCGCGGACCGCGAGCAGCACCGCGGCGCGGCTGGCCGCGACCATTTCGGTACGCGGACGACCGGCCTCCCGGGCCGCCGCGTGGGCCCGGACGAACCGGCCGGTCGGCAACCCGCCGTCGGCCAGCTCGACAAGCCCCAGCGCGGTGCCGGTGAAGGCGCGCAGGTCCAGGTCGTCCGCCGCGCCGCCGCCACCCGCCGTGGGAGCGGAGCGTGCCGCGGAGGTCGGCGGGACGTCGGGCGGCCGGGTGCGCAGCAGCCGCGCGGCGGTGGAGCGGGCCGCGGCGTGGTCGCCCGCGAGCCGGGCCAGCGTCAGCTCCAGCGCGGTGACCAACCGGAGGAACCGGTCGCGACGCGGCACCGGCAGGTTGGTGGCCCACCCGGCGGCGGCGTGCAGGTGGCCGGTCGCAGCCGGCAGGTCCCCGGCGTACGCCCGCTCGGCGGCGCAGGCCAACACCACCTCCGGGTCGGCGCGGAGCACGAGGTCCGGCGGGGGCGTCGGCGCCGGGACGGGCACCGACGCGGCGTCGTACCGGGTCAGCTCCGGCCAGTGTGCGACCAGCAGGTCGCCGGCCAGGTCCCACCGGCCGGCGGTCAGCGCGTGCCGCAGGCCGTCGGCGGGGCGGCCGTTGCCGGCGTACCAGTCGGCGGCGCGGACGTGCAGCTCACGGACCTCGTCGGGAGGCAGCCGCTCCAGGTCCGCGCGGAGCAGGTCGGCGAGCAGCGCCTCGCAGCGGTACCACGGCGGCCGGGTGTCCTCCCGGCGCAGCAGGCCACCGGTCCCGGCCAGGTCGGCCAGCGCCTGGCCGGCGTCGACGCGACCGGTCAGCGCCTCGGCCAGGGCGGCGCAGACACTGTCCACCACAGCGGTACGACGCAACAGGTCCAGCGCGGACGGGTCGACAGCGACGAGCACCTCCTCGCGCAGGTAACCCGCGACCTCCGGTTGGTCGCCGCCGAACTGCCCCACCCACCGCTCCGGGTCGGGCTGTCCGCGTACACCGAGGGCGGCGATGCGCAGCGCGGCCGGCCAGCCGCCGGTGCGCCCACGCAGCCGGCGCACGGCGGTCGCCGGTAGCGCGGCGGCGTGCGCGGTGAGCAGGTCGGCGACCTCGTCGTCGGTGAACGCCAGCTCGTCCCGCCCGATCTCGGTCAGCTCGCCCGCGAGGCGGAGCCGGTGCAGCGGCAGGTGCACGCCGGCCCGCGCCCCGACCACCAGGCGCAGCCGCTGGTCGGCGTGGCGCAGCAGGAACTCCAGGCCGGCCAACGGCGCCGGGTCGGCGACCCGGTGCAGGTCGTCCAGGATCAGCAGCACCGGACGGTCCGCGACGGCCAGCGTCGCCGCCAACGCCTCCAACTGGTCGGGGCGCGGTGGGCGGTCGGGCACCAGGCCGTCCTCGGCCGACCCGGTCGCCGAGCGCAGCGCCGCCGCGAGGTACGCCCACAGACGGTCCCCGTCGTCCCCGGCCTCCACCGACACCCACGCCGGGACCGGCTCGTCCACCGCCGCCACCGACAGGTCACCCGAGTCGGGCACGACGGTCCCCGGCTCGGCCTCCGGCGTGCCGCCGGACAGCCGTACCCACGAGGCGAGCAACGTCGTCTTGCCCCAGCCCGCCGGGGCGGCGACAAGCGTGACCGCTCCGGTGCTGCCCTCGTCCAGCCGGCGCAGCAGCCGGGGCCGGGCCACCACCGGCTCCGGCGGCACGGCCGGGGTCAGTCGAGACGCCAGCAGCGGCGGTCCGGGCGCCGTCTCGGCCCGTACGGGATTCTGCTGTCGCGGCACCCGGCCCCACCCCCACCACGCGTTCCGCCCCCGGTCGGCGAGCGGTTACCCGGAGTGGGCCGGTTCACCCCTTCCGGGCGAGCACGCTTCACCCGCCGCCGACCGACGATCGCAGGACGTGAACCCGGAAGGACCGGTGGTGCCGATGGGACGGCTGGGACGGGTCGGACGGCTGGCGCTCGGCGCGGCGGCGCGCGTGCTGCGCGTACCCCGGTGGCCTGGACGGTTCGCGACGGACCGTGACCCGGCCGCGCCGGAGCGCTGGGAGGTGGTGACCGTCGACCGGCCGCCGGAGCAGGTCCTTCCCGGCGGGCGCTGGCCCGAGCCGCTGCGCCGCCTGGACGGCGCGATCGAGGTGCGGACGCGCCGGGCGCCCGGTGACCGGGGCACCGAGCTGGCCGCCCGGCGCCTGGCCGGCGGGGCCCCGCCCCGGGGGCTGGCCGCGCACCTGGTCGGTGACGACCCCCGGCTGCTGCTCCGCCGCACCCTGCGACAGGTGAAGCAGCGGGCGGAGGCCGGTGAGGTGCTGCGCGCGGACCGGTCCCCGCTGGACCGTCCCGAGGTCCGCCGGTGAGGGCGCTGTGCTGGGTGGGCGCCGACGAGCTGGCGGTACGCGAGGTGCCCGACCCGGAGCTGCGCAACGAGCGGGACGTCATCGTCCGGGTACGCCGCAGCGCCACCTGCGGCGGTGACCTGCCACTGCTGGCCGGCCGGCATCCGTTGCTGCGCCCCGGCGACGTGCTCGGCGCGGAGTTCCTCGGCGAGGTGGTCGAGGTCGGCCCCGGTGTGCGCCGGCACCGTCCCGGCGACCGGGTGGTCGTCGGCACGAGCGTCGCCTGCGGCGGCTGCTGGTACTGCCGTCACGGCCTGCACTCCTGCTGCGACAACGGCAGCGCCGACCCGGCGAGCGTCGATCCCGACTGGACGCACGGGGACGCGGGCTGCTTCGGCCGACCCCGGGCGGCGGGCGGGTTCGCGGGCGGCCACGCCGAGTACGTGCGGGTGCCGTACGCCGACGTCGGCGCGTTCGCGGTGCCGGACGCGGTGGACGACGACCGGGCGGTGTTCGCCGCCGACGCGGCGCCGACCGGGTGGCTGGCCGCCGAGGCGGGTGGGGTACGCCCCGGCGACGTGGTGGCCGTCTGGGGCGCCGGGGCGGTGGGCCAGTTGAGCGCCAGCGCCGCGGTGCTGTCGGGCGCCGAGCGGGTGCTCGTCGTGGACCGGCACGCGGACCGGTTGCGGATGGCCGAGCGGTACTGCGGGGCGGAGCCGCTGGACTACCGGCGTACCGACGTCGCGGCGGAGCTCCGCGAGCGCAGCGGCGGACGCGGGCCGGACGTCTGCGTGGTGGCGGTGGGCTCGCCGCCGGCGGACCGCCTTCTCCGTCGGCGGGCGGACCGGCCGGACGCGCTCCGCGAGGCCGTGTACGCCTGCCGTAAGGGCGGTGTGGTGGTGGTGCTCGACGGGACGGACGGGTTCGTCGACGCGTTTCCCCTGGGCACGGTGACCGAGCGGCGGCTCACGCTGCGCGGTGTGCGTCGCGCGGAGGTGCGCGACGTGCCGATGCTGCTGGACCGGATGGCTCGCGACGAGCTGCGCACCGAACACCTCGCCACCCACCGGCTGCCCCTGCGCCAGGGTCCGCACGGGTACGCGCTGTTCCGGGACCGGGCCGACGGCTGCGTACGAGCGGTGTTCACGCCGTGACGCCCTGCTCGCCGGTGCGCGCGCCCTGCTCGCCGGTGCGCGTCGGGGCGGCGGGTGACAGACTCCGGGGATGACCGGGGAGCGGACGTACGACGTGGTGCTGTTCGGCGCGACCGGGTTCACCGGTGGACTGACCGCCGAGTACCTGGCCCGGCACGCGCCCGCCGGGCTGCGCTGGGCGCTGGCCGGGCGCAGCCCGGAACGCCTCGCCGCCGTCCGGGGCCGGCTCGTCGCGATCGACGGGGCGCTCGCCGAGCTGCCGCTACTCACGGCCGACGTGACCGACGCCGGATCGCTGCGGGCGGTGGCGGGAAGCGCCCGGGTGGTCGCCAGCACCGTCGGTCCGTTCATCCGGCACGGAGAGCCGCTCGTCGCGGCCTGCGCGCGGGCCGGCACCGACTACCTGGACATCACCGGCGAGCCGGAGTTCGTCGACCGGATGTACCTGCGCCACCACGCCGAGGCGACGCGCACCGGGGCCCGGCTGGTGCACGCCTGCGGGTTCGACTCGATCCCGCACGACCTGGGCGCCTGGTTCACCGTCAAGCAGTTGCCCACCGACGTCCCGATCAGTGTGGACGGTTACGTGCGCGCCGGTGGCCGGTTCTCCGCCGGCACCTACCACTCGGCGCTCACCGCGTTCTCCCGGTCCGGGCAGGCCAGCCAGGCCGCCCGGGAGCGTCGGGCGGTCGAACCCCGCCCCACCGACCGCCGGGTGCGGGCGGTGCCCGGTCGGCTCGCCCGCTCGGCGGAGCTGGGCGTCTGGACCGTGCCGCTGCCGACCATCGACCCGCAGGTGGTCCGCCGTTCGGCGGCGGCCCGTCCGGAGTACGGTCCGGACTTCCGCTACCGGCACTTCGCCGCCGTCAAGCGGCTGCCGACAGTGCTGGCCGGCGCGGTCGGGCTCGGCGCGCTGATCGGGCTGGTGAAGCTCCCGCCGAGCCGGCGTTGGCTGCTCAACCGGCTCGCCTCCGGGCAGGGGCCCACCGCGCGGCAGCGGGCCTCGTCCTGGTTCCGGGTCCGGTTCGTCGGCACCGGCGGCGGCCAGCGGGTGGTCACCGAGGTGTCCGGCGGTGACCCCGGTTACGACGAGACGGCGAAGATGCTCGCCGAGGCGGCGCTCTGCCTGGCGCTGGACGACCTCCCGCCGACCGCCGGCCAGCTCACCCCGGTCGCGGCGATGGGTGACGCGCTGCTCGACCGGCTGACCCGGGCCGGCCTCACCTTCCGGGTGCTGGACCGTTCGGCTTGACCCTCGACCGGGTCGAGGGGGCAGGATGCCGCACGTGAGCGACCTGCACAGCATCGGTGAGCTGGCCCGAGCCAGCGGCCTGACCGTCAGCGCGCTGCGCTTCTACGACTCGGCCGGGGTGCTGGAGCCGGCCCTGGTCGACCCGGTGACCGGTTACCGCTGGTACGCCGAGGAGCAGATCGCCCCGGCCCGGCTGGTGGCCGGGCTGCGTCGGATCGGCATGCCGGTGCCGGAGATCGCCGCGGCGGTCCGCGCGGAGCCGAAGGTGGTGCACGACCTGCTCGACACGCACCTGCGCCGGCTGGCCGACGGGCTCGCCGACGCCCGTCGTGAGGTGGCCCGGCTCCGGGCGCTGGTCAGCCCGACCGGGACGGCCACCACCACCCTGCTGCTCTCCCCCGCCGACCTGGCCGCCGCGCTGGACGCGGTGCGCTTCGCCGTCGGCGTCGACAGGGAGCTGCCGATGCTCTCCGGCGTGCTGTTCGACGTGGAGTCCGACGGCGTCCGGCTGGTCGCCACCGACCGCTACCGGCTGGCGCTGGCACGGGCCACGGCCGACGTCGACGGTCCGCCGGCACGGGTGTTCGTTCCGGTCGCTCTCGTCGACGCGGTGCGACCGCTGCTCGACGTCGCCGACACCTGGCCGGTGCGGCTGACCGTGGCGGGCGGGCAGCTACGGCTGCGGGTGGCCGACCGCACGTTGACCGGGGACGCCCTGCCGTACGACTTCCCGGACTACCGACGGCTGCTGCGCACGTCGGTGGGCGAGCGACCCACCGCCCGCCGGGTCCGGGTGGACGTGGCCACGCTGCGCGCCGCGCTGGCCGACCCGGCGGCCCCCACCGTCGCCGTCGTCCACGACGGCACGCCCCGGGAGGTCACCGTGCTCGGTGTCGACGACGACGGCGGCCTGCGCCTGCTCCCCGACACCGACCTGGGCGCCGACGTGCTGCGGGTCGGGGTGGACGGTGGCTACCTGCTGGACGCGCTGGACGCGGCGGGCGCCCCGCAACTGGTGCTGGAGCTGGACGGGCCGATCGCCCCGCTGGCCGTACGTCGGCCGGACGACGCGGACACCTACTCGGTGCTGATGCCGATCCGGCTCTGAGCGCGGGCCCGCAGTCCCCGTCCCGGATGCGCTGGCCCGCGACGGTAGCATCGGGTGGTTCACCTGTGACCCCGGACGGAGGCGTACGGAGCAGCATGCTCGACATGGAGTTGATCCGGAAGGATCGCGAGGCGGTGGCGACCGCGCTGGCGAAGCGACTGGATCCCGCCGAGGTCACCCGGTCCCTGGACGAGATCCAGCGACTCGACCAGGAACGCCGCGCCCTGATCACGGAGATCGACGCCGAGCGGCAGCGCCGCAAGGCCGAGGCACGGGCGTACGCGCAGGCCAAGCGCGCCGGCGAGGAGCCGCAGGTCGCCGCGCCGGACGCCGAGCGCAGGCAGCTCGCCGACCTGGAGTCCCAGCTCGACGGCGTGCAGGCCCGGTTGCGCGACGCGATGAGCGAGTTGCCCAACCTGCCCAGCGACGACGTCGTGGCCGGCGGCAAGGAGGCCAACCGGGTCGTCAAGACCTTCGGCGAGCCGCCGGTGATCGAGAAGGTCCGCGACCACGTGGAGCTGAGCCGCGCGCTGGGGCTGGTCGACTACGAGCGGGGGGTCAAGCTCGGCGGTTCCGGCTTCTGGATCTACACCGGCATCGGCGCCCGGCTGGAGTGGGCGCTGCTCAACTACTTCGTCGACCAGCACATCCGGGCCGGCTACGAGTTCCTGCTGCCGCCGCACCTGCTGCTCGACTCGGCCGGCTTCGCCGCCGGCCAGTTCCCCAAGTTCTACGACGACGTCTACCACCTGGACCGGGAGTCCGCGCCACGTGGGCAGTTCCTGCTGCCGACGTCGGAGACGGCGATCCTGGGCGCGTACCAGGACGAGATCCTGGAGACGGCGAAGCTGCCGCTGCGGGCGTTCGCGTACACCCCGTGCTACCGGCGGGAGTCGGCGGGCTCACACTCGGACGAGCGCGGCACGGTGCGCGGGCACCAGTTCAACAAGGTGGAGATCTTCCAGTTCACCCTGCCGGAGCAGGCCGACGCGGCACTGGAGGAGATGCTCGCCCACGCCGAGAGCCTGGTCGAGGGTCTGGGCCTGCACTACCAGCGCACGCTGCTCTCGGCCGGTGACGCCAGCGCCTCGATGAAGAAGACCCTCGACATCGAGGTGTGGATGCCGAGCACCGGCAAGTACAAGGAGGTGTCGTCGGTCTCCTGGGCCGGCGACTACCAGGCCCGCCGGGCGGCCATCCGCTACCGGGAGCCGGGTGGCAAGCAGACCCGGTTCGTGCACACCCTCAACGGCTCCGCCCTGGCCACCAGCCGCCTCTTCCCGGCCATCCTGGAGCAGTACCAGCAGGCCGACGGCAGCGTCCTGGTCCCCAAGGTCCTCCAGGACCGCCTAGGCACCGACCGCCTAACCCCCCGCTGACCCCCCACCCCCCACCCCACCCACCCCACCCACCCCCGCCCGCACCGGTTGATCATGAAGTTATTGCCCTACGCCTCGGCGTGTCCTGGTCATAACTTCATGATCAACCGGGTCGAGAACCGGGGTGGGGTGGGTGGGTTGGGGGGTGGGTTGGGGGGCGGCGGGGGCGGAGGAGTGCCGTGAGGAGCAGGGCGGCCAGGGCCACCGGGAGCGCTGTGGGGCCGATCGCGTCCAGGGCGTCGGCCAGGCCGTGTTGGAGCCGGGACGCCGCCCTGATCACCGGGTCGTCGAAGGCGTCACGGCGACCGGCGGCCAGGCGGATCTCGTACCAGCCGTACCAGGCGACATAGCCACCGCTGAGCAGCAGCACCAGGCCGCTGAGCCGGGGCACCACCGCGCCGGCGACCCGCAGCCGGGCCACCAGCCCGTCGCGCACCAGCGCCACGCCGAGCGCGGCTACAGCGACCACCAGGCCCATCCCGAGGGCGTACGCGCCGAACAGCGCCAACCCGCTGCCGGTCGAGCCGGCCTGGAGGCTGGTCACCACGATGGCCAGGAACGGCGCGATGGCGCAGCCGAGCGACGCCAGCGCGTACGCCGCGCCGAACAGCGCCATCG
This sequence comes from Micromonospora sp. WMMD1120, assembly GCF_029626235.1. NCBI lineage: Bacteria > Bacillati > Actinomycetota > Actinomycetes > Micromonosporales > Micromonosporaceae > Micromonospora > Micromonospora sp. WMMD1120. The sequence goes on from NZ_JARUBO010000005.1 coordinate 443,621, forward strand.
ACGGCCAGGACCGGGTGAGCCGGGGCGCCCGCGCGGACCAGCCCGGGGCGGGCAGCCGTTGGCCGGCGAGCAGCCAACAGCCGACCAGCACCAGCAGCGCGCCGAGCGCCACGGTCACCCACGGCAGCCGGGGCCGCAGCCAACCGGCCAGCGGCGCGAGGGCCAGGCCGAACGCGCCGAAGACCAGCACGTACCCCACGGTGAGCCCGGCCGCCGCGGTCAGCGCGCGGCCGACCGCGCCGCGGGTGTCCGACCTCCCCGCGACCAACAGCGAGAGGTACGCGGGCAGCAGGGCGAAGCCGCACGGGTTGACCGCGCCGAGCATGCCGGCGGTCAGCGCGAGCAGCAGTGGCGCGGTCACGCCCCGGCCAGCGCGGCGACCCGGGCGGTGAGCGCCTCGCCGTCCAGGAAGCCCTGGTGCGCGATCCTGCCGTCGCGGTCGATGATCACGAAGATGCTCTGCTCGGTGACCTTGAACCGGCGCCACAGGGCGCCCTTCTGGTCGTTGAGCTGTCGGGTCGCGCCGAGGTCGAACTCGGTGACGAACTCCCGCATCGCGCGCGGCTCGCCCAGCCCGGCGACGCCGATGATCGGCACCGTGTCGCGGTAGCGGGGCTCGACCTCGGCCACCGTCCAGGCCTGGCTGGCGCAGGTGGCGCACCAGGGCGCCCAGAACCACAGCACCACCGGCCTGCCGGCGAACTGCGCGGCGTCGAACGCGGCCCCGCCGAGGGTGGTCCCACTGAAGCGCAGCACGTCCGGCACCCGGGCCGGCGCGGCACCCACCGCCCCGGTCGGCGCACCGGTCGGGGTGGCCGCGACGGTGACCGGGGCGCCGGCCGGGGCCGTACCGGCGGTGGCCGGCCCGCCCGGCGCGGTGCCGGTGCACGCGGCGACGCCGGACAGGGCCGCGACGAGCGCCCCGACGGTGGCGGCGCGGCGCAGTCGCCCGGCCGTTCCGCCCGACCTGACCATCCGCATCCGCGTCTCCGTTCTGGTGATCAGTCGGCCTTGGCGAGTCGGAGCGCCAGCTCCGGGCAGACCTTGACCGCCTTCAGCGCGCCCTCCCGCAGCCAGGTCGGCACGGGGGTGGCCGGGAAGGCGGGGAACCCGTTCGCGTCCAGCCTGATGAAGTCCGGTACGACGTGGGCGCACAGACCGTGACCGTCGCAGCGGGACCAGTCCAGGGTCAGCTTCTGCGGGTTGAGGTCGGGTGCCCCGGGCAGCCCCATCACACCCTTGACCCGCCGGCCGCAGCCGTCGCCGGTGCTGTGCATGCGCAGGTCCTCGGCGAAGACCTCGATGGCGGAGAGGGCGAAGCGGGCGGTGCCGTCCGGGTGGCTGCACGCGCCCCGGCCCTTCACCTCACCGGCGGCGGCGCGAACCACGTCCGCCGGTTGGCTGCCGGCCACCGCCAGGTCCACCGCGCGGGCCAGGTCCGGCAAACCCATCTTGCACGGCCCGCACTGGCCGGCGGACTCACCGGCCAGATAGCGCACCACCTGGGCGGCCTCACCGAGCGGGCAGGTGTCCAGGCCGATCGGGATGATGATGCCCGCGCCGAGGGTGCCGCCGACCGCGGCGAGGCCCTTGCGGGACACCTCGGCCTTCTCCGCCGCCTCCGGGGTGATCCACTTGCCGTGGTAGCCGCCCATCAGGATGCCCTGACCGTCCGGCACCTCGCACAGGTCGAGGACGTCGCGCAGCGGCATGCCGGCGGTGCACTCGACCACCGCCGGTCGGGCCGCCGAGCCGGTCACGGTGAGCAGCACGGTGCCCGGCTCGTCGTCGGTGCCCAGCGCCGCGTACTCGTACGGGCCCAGTCGCGCGCCGACGGCCAACTGGGCGAACGTCTCGGCGTTGGACAGCAGGGTGGGCAGGCCGCTGACACCGGAGTCGCTGGCACGCTTCTTGGTGCCCGACGGGATGTGCGGCAGGCCGTTGATGCCGTTGACGAGCGCGCCGCCCTCGCCGGAGATGAACCGGTGCGGCACCGTGACGATGGTGGTCGGCACCGGCATCCGGCGCTCGTTCAGCGCCTCCATCAACGAGTCCCGGCCGATGCCGTCGTCGGCCACGCCGATCACGATCTCGTCGGCGTCCAGCGCGTACGCGGCCAGCGCCGCCCCGTCCAGGATCAGGTGCGGGGCGCGGGTCAGCAGCACCTTGTCCTTCCAACTGGCCGGCTCCCCCTCGGTGGCGTTGACCACCACCACGGCGGAGAGGTCCTGCCGTTCGCAGGACTCCAGCACCGCGCGGAGTTTGCGGGCGAACGGGAAACCCGCCCCGCCCTTGCCCTTGAGCTGCATGCCCTCGGCGAGCCGGAGCAACTGCGCCGGCTCCATCGGGCCGATCGGTCCGTGCACCTCCTCGTGGGCGAGCAGGTCCAGCCGGCCGTACTCGGCGAAGCCGGCGGTGAGCCGGGGCTCCCCCACGCAGGCGACCGGTGGTACGGCGGTCCGCATCACTTGGCCTCACCCCGCAGCCCGGCCCAGTACGCCCCGTCCACCGCGTCCGCGCTGGCCTTGCGCCGCTTGGACCGGCTCTCGCCGGCAGCCCGCTTGGCCCGCCGCGACGCCAGGTCGACAAGGGTCGGAGTGTCGTCGACCGGCGCCTCGTCCGGCACGTACCGGGCCGGCGGGCGCCAGTAGTCCGGCTCCTCCGGCAGGTCGTCCTCGGCGCTGTGCCGACCGCTGCCGCTGCGCGGCGCCGCCGAGATCGGGTTGCTGGAGACCGGGCCCGCCGAGATCGGCTCCGCGGAGACCGGCCCGGCCGAGATCGGCTCGACGGTCTCCCACCGGCGCGGGCTGTCCCACGGCTCCTCGGGCTCCTGGATCCGGGGCGGCGCGGAGTAGCGGCTGCCGTCGTCCTCGCTGCGCGAGCGGCGGCGGGACCGCTCGGTGGTCGGCTCCGTCGCGCGGTCCTCGGCACGCCGACGCCCGGCCGGAGCGTCCTCGTCCCGGGTACGCGAGCCACGCCGCCGGGCCACCGGCTCCAACTCCTCCTCGGCACCGCGGCGGGTCGACCGACGGGTCTCCGGCTCCTCGACGCGCCGGCTGCGCGAGGACTCCCGGCGGGCCGCCGGGACCTCCTCCTCCGTACGCCGACGTCGGCTGGGCCGGGTCGGTTCGACGAGGGAGCCGGGCTCGGGCACCACCGGGACGGTGAACCGCTCCGGGTCGCGCTGCGCCGCCGGGGCGGCCCAGGTGGCGGTGGTGCTCGTCGCCCAGGCGGGCCGTTTGCTCACGTCGGCGCCCTTGCGGCGGGTCAGCCCGGCCAGCAGCGAACGGCCCCGGCTGACCTCGCCGCCGATCATCGCCGCGTTGAGGGCCGCCGCCTGGTACTGCTCGCGGCTGCGCCGGCTGATGGTGGCCAGGAGGCGGGCCACCAGGGCGCCCACCACCAGCAGGAGGCAGCCGATGTAGCTGAGCACCACCCAGGTCGCCGCGGCCCGACCGGCGTTGAGGCCGTGCACGATGGCGAACGGCCAGGCCACGTACGAGGTGGAGTGCAGCGTGCGCCACAGCCACTTCGGACCGACGCCGGCGAAGCGGGCCCGGATGATGCCCGTCCAGATGACACTGACCATGAGCAGGGCGGCCACCGTGCCGAGTCCCACGTAGAGCCCTCGGCCGCCGACGAACGGCAGCACCGCGTCGGTCGCCGACGCCCGCCCGGTGACGACCTTGGTGAGCACGTGGAAGCCGAGCCCGGCCACGCCCAGCACGCCGGTGGCCCGGTGCGCCGACTGCAACAGCACCCGGTGCGAGATCTTCAGCACCAACCGGTCGGTGGCGAGCACGCCGAACATCACGGTGGTGCTCAACGCGACCAGGGCGACCACCCCGGCGAAGAACTCGGTGAAGAAGAAGCCGTACGCGTACGCCTTCTGCCCCGCGCCGGTCAGCATGATCGCCGCCCAGAACGCGGTCAGCAGCGACGCGATCAGCACCGCGGCCGCCGACCGGGAGGGAGTACGCACCCCCCGACTGCTCGCGCTGGTCCGGACGGTCGCCGCCTTCTTGTCCTGCTCTGCCCGGGCCATCTGCTCCTCGATCGTCTCGCGGCGGCGTACCACCGGCCGACCCCTGCTCCCCCATCCAGTACGGACGGGTAGGGCGCGCGGATCACCCGCCGGCAAAATTTCTGGCCGGAATCGAACCAACAGTGGCGGGTGTGCGTTGCGTCGGTTCCGGCCGCGCGGTCCGGCCGCCGATGCATTGACAGTCATCGCAACACGCTTGTAACCTTTCAGAAAATTTCAGTCCTGGTTGCAAGATTCCGTCAACCGGACGCGTCTCCCGCCGCACCACCGCCGTACCACCACCCCCGGTCCCGGTCAGGAGTCCCCATGCACCGACGTCGACGCGGTTCGTCAGTCCTCGCCCTCAGCCTGGTCGCCGGCCTGCTCCTTCCGGCCAGCGTTCCGGCACCCCCGGCCGCCGCCAGCCCGTCCGGCGGCAAGAAGGTCATCGTCCAGCTCTTCGAGTGGAACTGGCCCTCCGTGGCCAACGAGTGCCAGAGCACCCTCGGCCCGAAGGGCTACGGCTTCGTCCAGGTCTCTCCCCCGCAGGAACACGTGCGGGGCAACCAGTGGTACGTGGCGTACCAGCCGGTCAGCTACCGGATCGAGTCCCGCAAGGGCACCCGCGCCCAGTTCCAGTCGATGGTGAACACCTGCCACGCGGCCGGGGTCAAGGTGCTCGTCGACGCCGTCGTCAATCACATGTCCGGGCAGGCCAACGGCGGCGTCGGCTGGGCCGGCTCGCCCTACTCGCACTACGACTACCCGGGCATCTACCAGACCCAGGACTTCCACCACTGTGGGCGCAACGGCACCGACGACATCGTCAACTACGGCGACCGGTACGAGGTGCAGAACTGCGAGCTGGTCAACCTCTCGGACCTGAGGACGGAGTCCGACTACGTCCGCACGAAGCTCGCCGCGTACCTCAACGACCTGCTCTCGCTCGGCGTCGACGGCTTCCGGATGGACGCCAGCAAACACATGCCGGCCGCCGACATCGCCGCGATCCGGAGCAGACTGTCCCGCCCGGCGTACCTGGTGCAGGAGGTCATCTACGGCGCCGGCGAGCCGATCCAGCCGACCGAGTACACCGGCAACGGCGACGTGCACGAGTTCCGCTACGGCAAGGACCTGGCCCGGGTGTTCCGCTCCGAGCGGTTGGCGTACCTGCGCAACTTCGGCGAGGGATGGGGTCACCTGCCCAGCGGCTCGGCGTCGGTGTTCGTCGACAACCACGACACCCAGCGCGACAGCGGCGGCGTCCTGACCTACCGGGACCGGGGCATCTACGCCCTCGCCAACGCCTTCATGCTGGCCTGGCCGTACGGGTCGCCCACCGTCATGTCCAGCTACACCTTCGGCGACCGGGACGCGGGCCCGCCGTCGGACAGCGCCAACAAGACCCTGAACACCACCTGCTACTCGGGCTGGGAGTGCGAACACCGCTGGCCGGTGATCGCCAACATGGTCGGCTTCCGCAACGCCACCGAGGGCGCCGGCGTGGCCAACTGGTACGACAACGGCAACAACCACATCGCGTTCAGCCGCACCGGCAAGGGCTTCCTCACCGTCAACGACGAGGACTCCGCGGTGAACGGTCGCTCCTACTACACCGGGCTGCCCGCCGGCCGGTACTGCGACGTCATCCACGGCACGTACGCGGGCGGCACGTGCAGTGGGCCGGTGATCACGGTGGACGGCAACGGCTGGTTCGCGGCGAACGTACCGGCGCACGACGCCGTGGCCATCCACGTCGGCGCGCGACTCTGAGTCGGTCGGGGCCTCCGGCCGGCGGGTCTCGCCGAAACCGGAGGCCCCGAGACATCCGCCACCATAGAGTGGTTTCGTGCCGTTTGACCGAAAGTCTCCGTACCGTCGACGTGGCGTCTGGGTGGCCGCCGCCCTCGGCGTACCCACGTTGCTGGTGACCGCGCTGCTGGTCGGCCAGGCACTCACCCCGACCGCGACGGCCCCCGAGAAGCGCGACCCGGTGGCGGCCGACCCGACCCCGAGCAGTGTGGATCAGCCGGAGGAGTCGATCCCACCGGCGGCGCCCGCCCCGGCCGGGCTGCCGGTGGTCGACTACGACCCCGCGCCGCGCGGGTTCCCTCCCGATCCGGCCACGATGGACACCACAGCACTGACCGAGGGCGCGCACCCGACCAGACGGATAGCGGCGTACGACGCGCCCGGCGGTCGCCCGCGCGCCTTCCTCGAACCGACGATCCGCGGCGTCGACCTGACCATGCCGATCGCGCAACGGCGTGCCGGCTGGATCGCCGTGCTGCTGCCCTCGGCCAACCGACGGCTCGCCTGGCTGCCTCCCGGCGGGTTCGACACCGTGCCGCTGCGCGACCAGATCGTGGTGGAACGCAAGGTCCACCGGCTCACCTGGTACCGCGCGGGCAGAGCGGTGCGCTCCTGGAAGGTCAGCCTGGGCCAGCCGGGGCAGGAGACCCCGCTCGGGCGGACCTTCGTGCTGGGCCGCACCCCGCCGCCGGAGGAGGTCTACGGCGGGGTGGACATCTACGCCCTCGGCTCGGTGCCGGACGACCCGGAGTCGGTGCCGGCCGGGCTGCGCGGCGCGCACATCGGCGTACACACCTGGTACCACGACGACGAGCTGGGCCAGAACACCACGAACGGCTGCATCCGGTTGACCCGCAGTGGTCAGCGCGAACTGCTCGCCGAGGTACGCCCCGGCAGCAGCCTGGTCGTGGTCGACCGACTGCCCACCCCACCACCGACCGCCTGAGCGGCGCTCACCCGCCGAGCAGCCAGCCGTTGCGCTCGGCGACCCGGATCGCGTCGGCCCGGTTACGGGCGCCGGTCTTGCCGATCGCCGCTGACAGGTGGTTGCGCACCGTCCCCTCGGACAGGTGCAGCGCACGGGCCAGATCGGCCACCGTGCCACCGCCCCGGGCGGTGCGGAGCACCTCGGTCTCCCGCTCGGTCAGCGGGCTGACCCCGGTCGCCAGCGTCTCCGCGGCCAACGTCGGGTCGACCACCCGCAGACCGGCGTGCACCCGGCGGACCGCGTCGGCCAACTGCCGGGCCGGGGTGTCCTTGACCACGAAACCGCTCGCGCCGGCCTCCATCGCCCGACGCAGGTAGCCCGGCCGGCCGAACGTGGTCACCACCAGCACCCGGCAGGCCGGCACCGCGGCCCGCAGCGCCGCCGTGGCGGCGATCCCGTCCAGGCCGGGCATCTCCACGTCCAGCAACGCGACGTCGGGGGTGCTGCAGCGGGCCTCGGGCACCACCTCGTCACCCCGGCCGACCTCGGCGACCACAGTCAGGTCCTCCTCCAGCGAGAGCAGCGCGGCCAACGCGCCCCGGACCAGCGCCTGGTCGTCGGCGAGCAGCAACCGGATCGGCGCGGCGCTCACCGGGCCCGCTCCGGCACGTGCACCCGCAGCAGGAAGCCGTCGCCCTCCGGCCGGCGACCGACGGTCACCACGGCGTCCAGCCGGCGCGCCCGCTCCCGCAGCCCGGCCAGCCCGTACCCACCGCCGTCCGGGCTGGACGGACCCCGGCCGTCGTCACCCACCTCGACCCGGTCCGGCCGTACCCGGATCACGCAGCACCGCGCCCCGCTGTGCCGGACCACGTTCGTCACCCCCTCGCGCACCGCCCACCCGAACAACCGGTCCCACTCCGGCGGCAGCTCCGGCACCTCGGCCGGCAGGTCCGCCGCGATGCCCGCCGCGGCCAGCGCGGAGCGGGCGCCGGCCAGCTCCGCGCCGAGGCTGACCTCCCGGTACGCCCCGACCGTCTGCCGTACGTCGGCCAGCGCCGAACGGGCCAGCGCCTCCACCTCGGCGATCTCGGCGGCCGCCCGGTCGGTGTCCACGGCGATCAGTCGCCCGGCCAGCTCGGCCTTGATCGCCACCACGGTCAGCGAGTGCCCGAGGATGTCGTGCAGGTCGCGGGCGGCGCGGGCCCGCTCCTCGGCGACCGCGAGCCGGCCGATCTCCTGCTGCGCGGCCCGCAGCTCGCTGTTGCGCTGGGCCAACTGGGCGACCCCGAACATGGCGAACGAGGCCAGCAGCACCGCGAAGACGATGCCGCTCTCCGCGTCCCAGCCCGGCACCAGCCAGGAGGCCAGCACGGGCGTCGCCGCGCAGAGCGCCACCACCGCCAACGCCTCCCACGACGGCAGCAGGAACACCGCCGCCGCCGCGACGTAGACAAGGGTGGCCAGCCAGTCCCCGGCGGTGCCCGGCAGGCTCGCCAGACCCACCACCAGCAGCAGCGCCAGCCCGGCCCGCGCCCGGCCCACCGGGATCGGCCGCAGGGCCTGCCGCAGCCCCCGGGCCCACTGGAAGAGCAGCACGTAGCCGACGCTGAAGGCGACCAGCGCCGTCACACCGACCACCCGCCGCCACGGCTGCGGCTGGTGTAGCGCGGTGGCCAGCGGCACGTTCAGGAAGAACAGCCAGACGGCGGCCAGCAGCCAGCCGGTGATCCGCCAGTGGCGGCTCACCGGCAGGGGCTTCCCGGGCGCGAGGTCCATCGGGATCACGCTAGCGGCCCCGGCGCTCAGACCCGCGCGGTGTCCCGGCGGAACAGCCGGGCCGCGCCGACGCCGAAGACCAGCGCCCAGAAGAGTACGTTCGCCACCCCGGCCGCGCTGACCCCGTCGCCGGTCAGCGGGGCGCGGGCCAGCACGCCCACGCCGTACACCGGGGTGAACGTCGCGACGCGCTGGAGCACGTCCGGCAGCACCTCGACCGGGACGAACAGCCCGCCGAACATGGCCAGCACGGCCAGCATCGGGCCGATGATCTGCATGACGTTCTCGGCCGGCACCAGGTAGCCGACGAACAGGCCGAACGCCGCGAAGACCAGCGAGCCGACCCAGGCGGCGAGCCCGGACAGCAGCCACACGTACGCCGGGACGCGCACACCGGCCGCCGCGCCCACCAGGAACTCGACGGCGACCGCGAGCAGGCCGAGGGCCATCGCGGTGGCGAGCTTCGTGGCCACGTACGCGGTCGGGCGCAGCGGGGTGAGCCGCAGCTGCCGGCTCCAGCCCAGCGCCCGCTCGGTGGCCACCGCGCCGCCGACGCTCGTGGTCGCCACCATCGCCGCGTACACCGCCAGGCTGATCATGATGTACGCCGTCACCGGTCGCCCGTTGCCCAGCCTCTGCCCGCCCTGCGGCAGTCCGAAGATGAGGAAGAAGACCCCCGGCATGATCAGCGTGAACGCCAGGGTACGGCGGTTGCGCAGCACCCGGCGCAGCTCGATGCGCAGGACGCCGAGGGAGAACCCGCCCAGGGCGGGCAGCCGCCGATCAGGGTGGACGGTGGAGGTGGCGGGGGTGGCGGGCATCGTGGTCATTCTCCGGCTCCGGTCTGCGCTGTGGTCAGGGCGAGGAAGGCATCCTCGAGATTGCGCGAGGTGATCTCGACGTCCCGGGCGGCGGTCCGGGTCAGCAGGTGCCGGGCGAGCGCGTCCGAGTCACCGGTTCGCACCAGCACCGTGTCGCCGCGTACCTCCACGGCGTCCACGCCCGGCAGCGCGGCGAGCGCGGCCTGGTCGGCGCCGGGCAGGGTGGCCCGCACGGTACGGCCGGCGGCCAGGTTCTTGATCTCCGCCGTGGTGCCGTCGGCCACGACGCGCCCCTGCCGCACCAGCACGATCCGGTCGGCGTACGCGTCCGCCTCGTCCAGGTAGTGGGTGGCGAAGATGACGGTCCGTCCGGTCCGGGCGTCCCGGCGCAACGCCTGCCAGAAGTCCCGCCGGCCCTCGACATCCATGCCGGTGGTCGGCTCGTCGAGCACCATCAGGTCCGGGTCGGGCAGCAGGGCCAGCGCGAACCGCAGCCGCTGCTGCTGGCCACCGGAGCAGCGCCCGACCACCCGCCCGGCGATGCCGGCGATGCCGGCGCGCTCCAGCACCTCGGCCACCGGGCGGGTGTGCCGGTAGAAGTGCCGGGTCAGCTCGACCGTCTCGCCCACGGTGAGGTCCTTGAGCAGCCCGCCGGTCTGCAGGACGGCGGCGACCCGCCCCTGGGCCACCGCGTCGTGCGGCGTGCCGCCGAGGACGCGTACGGCGCCGGCGTCCGGGCGGGCCAGCCCGAGCAGCATGTCGATGGTGGTGGTCTTGCCCGCGCCGTTTGGGCCGAGGAAGGCCACCACCTCGCCGGGCCGCACGCGCAGGCTCAGCCCGTCGACAGCGGTGAGCGCGCCGAAGGACTTGGTGAGGCCGTCCAACTCGACGGCGGGATGCGTACTCGTCATGCCACTCATGCTCCGGCGGGGCGTACCCCGGGACCCGGAGCGGTCGTCACGTCCCCGCCGTGACATTTGTCAGGGCCGTTTCGGGTCGGGTCGGGCCGGGCCGGGTCGAGCTGGGCGGGCATTCCGGGCGCGACAACGGGTAACCGCCCGGCCGGACGCCGTCACACCGGGAGGACGCGATGGGAGCCACGCCGAACGGCCAGGTCGACACAGTGGTGCTGATCCACGGCCTGTGGATGACTCCGCGCAGCTGGGAGGGGTGGGCCGCGCGGTACACCGCGCGCGGCATGCACGTCATCTCCCCCGCGTGGCCGGGGATGGACCGGTCCGTGGAGCAGTTGCGCGACGACCCCGCCCCGATCGCCGAGCAGAGCATGGCCACCATCGTCGCCCACTACGACCGGATCATCCGGGCGCTGCCCCGACCGCCGATCATCATGGGGCACTCGTTCGGTGGCCTGTTCGCCCAGGTCCTCGCCGACCGAGGGCTCGGCGCGGCGGTGGTGGGGGTGCACCCGGCGGCGATCAAGGGAGTGCTCAAGGTGCCGCTCAGCCAGCTGCGCTCCGGCTTCCCGATCCTGCGCAGCCCGGCCAACCGGAGCAGGGCCGTCCCGTTCACCCCTGACGACTTCGCCTACACGTTCGGCAACGCCATGAGCCGCGAGGACTCCGACCGGGCCTGGGAGCGCTACGCGGTGCCCGGCGCCGGGCGGGTGTTCTTCGAGGGCGCGTTCGCCAACGTCGACCCGCGCTCGCCCGCCCGCGTCGACGTGGGGCGCAACAACCGCGCCCCGCTGCTGCTGATGGCCGGCGGCGTCGACCACGTGGTGCCGGCGTCGGTGGTGCGGACGAACGCGGGGCTCTACCAGAAGTCCCGGGCCCTCACCGCGTACCAGGAGTTCCCCGGCCGCTCACACTTCACGGTGGGGCAGGACGGCTGGGAGGAGATCGCCGACTACGCGCTGGACTGGGCGCTGCGCGCGGCGGCGCTACCCCGCGAGGCGACCATAGCCAGCGAAACCCCCCGCCGCTGAACGGTCCCCGCCCCGGCCTGGCCCCGCCCCGGCCCGGCCCGGCCTGGCCCCGCCCCGCCTCGGCCCCGCCTCGGCCCCGCCTCGGCCCCGCCTCGGCCGCCATGATCGGGTGATGAGGAGTAGTCGGTAGGGGCGTTCCCGAACTACTCCTCATCATGTGATCTTCAAGAAGCGCGCCGGTTGTCCGGCATGTCGGCGAGCCGCCGGGGTACCCCGGTGTGATGAGGGCCAGTTTCCGGCTCGGCCGGGTCGCGGGAGTGCCGGTCAGCGTCAACTGGAGTGTCCTGGTCATCTTCGCGCTGATCGCGTGGGGGCTGGCCGGCAACCAGTTCCCGCGCTCGTACCCGGATCGCTCGCCCGTGGCGTACACCGTTGCCGGGCTGGTGGCGGCGGTGGTCTTCTTCCTCGGTCTGCTCGCCCACGAGGTGTCGCACGCGGTGGTCGCCAAGCGTAACGGCCTGGCTGTCGACGGCATCACGCTCTGGTTGTTCGGTGGGGTGGCCGAGTTGCGGGGCGAGCCGCGCGACCCGGGCGCGGAGCTGCGGATCTCGGGCGTCGGCCCGTTGGTCAGCCTGCTGCTCGGCGCGTTCTTCGGTATCGTCGCGGCGCTGCTCGCGCTGGCCGGGCAGGGTGGGCTGCTGCTCGGGGCGGTGGCCTGGCTGGCCGGTATCAACGTGCTGCTGGCCGTCTTCAACGTGCTGCCGGCCGCGCCCCTGGACGGTGGACGGCTACTGCGCGCCGCCGTGTGGAAGGCCACCGGTGACCGGACCCGGGCGTCGGTGGTGGCCGCCCGGGCGGGCTGGGTGCTCGGTGTGCTGTTGATCGGTCTCGGGTTGTGGCAGTTCCTGTCCGGGGTCGGCTTCGGTGGGCTCTGGTTGGCGCTGATCGGCTGGTTCCTGATCGGCGCCGCCGCGACGGAGGAGCGCCAGGCCCGTACCGGCAGCGCGTTGCGCGGAATCCGGGTGGGCGACGTGATGACCCCGCAACCCCAGACCGTGTCGGCGGAGCTGACGGTGGCGGATTTCGTCGACCTTTATCTGTTCGCGTACCGGCACTCGGCGCTGCCACTGACCGAGGACGGCCGGCCGACCGGCCTGGTCACCGTCGACCGGGTACGCGGCGTGCCGGCGGAGCGACGGGCCTCCACCACGCTCGCGGAGGTGGCCTGCCGCGCCGACGATCTGGTGCTCACCCGGCCTGGCGAAGAGCTCAACGACCTGCTCCCCCGGCTCAGCGAATGCGCCGACGGCCGCGCCCTGGTGGTGACCGACGACGGTCGGCTGACCGGCATCGTCTCCCCCAGCGACATCAGCCGCGCCGTCCAGCGCACCACCCTGGCACCCAGCAGACCCACCCGGCCGGACCACCCCGCCAACCCGCCCCGTTGATCCACCCCGCCGACCCGCCCCGCCGACCCGCCCCGCCGACCCGCCCCGCCGACCCGCCCCGTTGATCATGAAGTTAGTGACGCGACACGCCGACATCCGTGACCATAACTTCATGATCAACGAGGGCGGGGGCGGGGGCAGGGGCGAGGGCGGGGGCGAGGGCGGGGGCGAGGGCGAGGGCGGGGGCGGGGGGGCAGGACGTCAGCGGGGGAAGTAGTTGTCCAGCAGGGGGGTTTGGAACTTTGCGGTTGGGTCCAGGCGCTTCAGCAGGGCGGTGAAGTCGGCGTGGCGCGGGTAGCGCGCGGCCAGCTCGGCCGGGTCGGTGACGAACACCTTGCCCCAGTGCGGGCGGGGCGCGAACGGCGCCAGGCGCTCCTCCACCGCGGCCACCACCGGCAGTACCGCCTCGGTGTCCTCGACCCACGTGAAGTGCACCAGGAAGCTGTCCCGCTGGTGGTTCGGGCTGAGCCACAGGTCGTCCGCCGCCACCGTACGCAGCTCGCACACCAGCAGCACCGGGGCGATCAGGTGCGCCACGTCGTCGAGCGCGGCGAGCGCGTCGGCCGCCGCGGCGCGCGGCAGGTGGTATTCGGACTGCAACTCGTCGCCGCTGCTCGGGGTGAAGCCGAGCTTGAAGTGCGGCAGCCGCTCGTGCCACGGGCCGGGCACGCCGAGCTGCGGGGTGCAGTTCTCCGGCGGCATCCCGAGCACCGGGTGCCGGGGCTGGTCGGCGGCGGTGGTGCCGAGCCAGTCCGCCGGGGGCGGCGCCTGGTCCGTCGTCTGCTTGCGCCACACCTCGCGCAGCCGGGGCGTACGCCAGTCGGTGAAGACGCTCACGCTGTACGCCGAGCCGAGCGCCTCGTCCAGCGCCTCCCGGTCGAGGTCGAGGTACACGTACTGGCGCAGGTCGTAGGTCGGCACCACGTCCAGGGTGACGGTGGTGACCAGGCCGAGCGCGCCGAGCCCGACCACCATGCCGGCGAACGTGTCGCCGTCGGTGGCCCGGTCCACCCGGAGCAGGTCGCCGTCTGCGGTGACCAGTTCCAGGCCGGCGACCGCGCTGGCCAGGTTGCCGTGGGTCTGCCCGGAGCCGTGGGTGGCGGTGGCCACCGCGCCGGCCACCGAGATGTGTGGCAGCGAGGCGAGGTTGGCCAGCGCGTACCCCTGGGTGTGCAGCCGCTGGGCGACGTCGCCGTAGCGCAGCGCGCCGCTCACGGTGACCTGCCCACGCTCGGGGTCCACCTCGACGATCGGCGGCAGCCCGGCGAGGCTGACCAGGTCGCCGTCGGTGTCACCGAGGCGGTTGAAGGAGTGCCCGCTGCCCACCGCCCGGACCCGGGCGCTGCCGGCGACGAGTCGGCGCAGTTCGTCGAGGGAGGTGGGGCGGTGGAAGGCGCGCGCGGTGTACCGCACGTTGCCGGCCCAGTTACGGCGTGGGACGTCGGCCCCGGTGGTCGACGTGGCGTGCGGTCCCTGCGCGGTCATCAGGCGGTCTCCCGATCGGTGGTCTGGTGGTCGGCCAACGCGGCGACGAGGGCGTTCAGAACGGTATCCGTCTGCGGCCGGCCGTACCCACGCCGGGCAACCGGCAGGCCCGCCGAGCAGGCGCGTTCGATCTCTCCCCGGGCCGCCCGCCGGGCCTGCGGGTCACCTGACACCAACGCGTCCTGGCCGCGCCGGATGATCTGGTCCACCCGGTCCATCTGGTAGCCGCGCAGGCCGGCGGGGAGGTTCGGGTCGGCGAACGTGGCGCGACGCAGGGCGGGAAGGTCGACGAAACGATCGCCGGCGTGGCGGGTGAGCACGTCGGCGACCTGCTCGGGCTGCTCCCGGACCTGGTCGAGGACGAGCAGTTCGAGGGCGGGCCGACCGTCGAGCGGGTGGCGGGCGGTCACCGGCTCCATCAGCACCCCGGGCGCGGGCACCAGCAGCAGCCTCGGCGGCGACGGACGGCCGTCGCGGCGCGGCGGCTCGTCGAGGACCAGCGCGTCGATCTCCGCCCACGGGACCACCCGGCGCAGGCCGGGCCGCCGGATGGTCAACCCCTCCGGGTCGATCCGGAACCGGAACGGTCGCAGCGCGCTGACCAGCGCCACCGCGCCGAGCGCGATGGCACCCACCGCGATGATCGTCCGGAGCAGGGCGCCGTCGGGCGGCAGCGCCACCAACACCACCCCACCGAGTACGCAGACCAGGGCGAGCACCAGGGCGCCCCGACTCCGGCGCAGCTCCACGCTCGGACCCCCGTTCTTGACCGTGGCGTCGGTCCCAGCATCTTCTGCCACACCGGGCACCGAGGACACCGGTCGATCGGGCACGGTTGTTCTCGCCATCGTCGGGGAACCCTACGCCCATGAGCAGCTACCGTGATCCGGCCCCACGGGGCGACGTCTTCCCCTCCGAGGAGGAGCTGGACCCCACCGGCACCGCTGTCGAGCCGGCCAGCGCGCCGCCCGCCGCCGGGCTGCCGGGCCACCCGTCGCCGACGCCCGGCCCTCGGCCCACACCGGCGCCCGCGCCCGCGCCGACGCCGGTGCCGGCGCCCGGTCCGCCGCCGCGCGCATCCACGGTGGGGGCACAGTCGATCGTGACCCGGCACCTGGACGGCTCGGTGGAGGTGGTCACCGACCTCGACGGGGACGGCGTGGCGGACGTCGTCCAGATCGATGTGGACGGTGACGGGATTCCGGACATCACCTACGTGGACAGCGATCGGGACGGGCGGTTGGACACCGTGCTGGGCGACCCGGACGCGGCCGGGGCGGGCGTCCACCGCGCCTGATCGGCAGGCATCCGCCCGGTGTCCCCCGGGACAGCATCGCCAGGCCGCCGCCCGGCTGGCCGGACGACCACCCGGGCGGGCAGCCGCGCCCGGGCTCAGAGCTTCGCCAGCACCTCGCTGGCGACCAGTTCCAGGTGCGCCAGGTCATCGAGGTCCAACACCTGGAGGTAGAGCCGCTGACTGCCGATCTCGGCGTACCTGCCGATGGTGTCCAGCACCTCGGCGGGCGTCCCGGCCAGGCCGTTGGCGCGCAGCTCGTCCGGTTCGCGGCCGATGGCGGCGGCCCGCCGGGCCACCTCCGCGTCGTTGCGGCCGCAGCAGAGCACCAGCGCGTTGGACCAGACCATCCCGTTCGGGTCCCGGCCGATGTCGACGCAGGCCGCGCGGACCCTGTCGAACTGCGCGGCCGTGTCCGGCACCGAGGCGAACGGCAGGTTGAACTCGTCGGCGTAGCGGGCCGCCAGCCGAGGGGTACGCTTCGGACCGGTTCCGCCGAGCAGGATCGGTGGGCGCGGCTGCTGCACCGGCTTGGGCAGGGCCGGTGAGTCGCGCACCGGGTAGTAACGGCCGTCGTGGTCGAACCGCTTCCCCGGCGGCGTCGACCAGAGCCCGGTGATGACCGCCAGTTGCTCCTCCAGCCTGTCGAACCGCTCGGCCAGCGGAGGGAACGGGATGCCGTAGGCGGTGTGCTCCTCGGCGTACCAGCCGGTGCCGATGCCCAACTCCACCCGGCCGCCGCTCATCTGGTCGACCTGCGCGACGGTGATCGCCAGCGGGCCGGGCAGCCGGAAGGTGGCGGCGGTCATCAACGTGCCGAGCCGGATCCGGCTGGTGTCCCGGGCCAGACCGGCCAGCGTCGTCCAGGCGTCGGTGGGGCCGGGCTCGCCGGTCACGTCGCCCATCATCAGGTAGTGGTCGGACCGGAAGAACGCGCCGTAGCCGGCGTCCTCGGCGCAGCGGGCGACGGCGAGCAACTGGTCGTAGCTGGCGCCCTGCTGGGGCTCGGTGAAGATCCGCAGTTCCATGATCCTGAGAATAGGGAGCCGACCGGCCGTCGTGTGCCGCGACGGCACGGCAACCGTCATATACTTTGACGGACATATGAATCGGGTGGCATATTAGGCGGGTGCCCGTCGACGTCTTCACCGTGCTCGCCGAACCCACCAGACGCCGGATCCTCGACCAGCTCCGCCGTGACGAACGCAGCGTCGGCGAGCTGGTCGACGGCCTCGGGATCAGTCAACCGGCCGCCTCCAAGCACCTGCGGGTGCTCCGCGACGCCGGCTTCGTCACCGTCCGCACGGCCGCCCGACAGCGGATCTACCGCCTCGACCCGGGCCCCCTGCGAACCGTCGACGACTGGCTGGACCCGTACCGCCGACTCTGGACCCGCCACCTGGACGCCCTGGAACGGCACCTCGACAGTCAGGAGCAGTGAGATGGATCGCGACGCGTTCGAGCCGAGCCCACCCGCCGAGGTGCGCGCCGACGACACCACCCTGGTCTTCGTCCGCGACCTGCGGCACCCGCCGACCACGGTCTGGGCGGCGCTCACCGACCCGAGCCAGCTCGCCCAGTGGGCGCCGTTCCTCGCCGATCGTGATCTGGGCGATCCCGGGGCCGCGACGCTCACCCTCGTCGACGGCGACACGACGACGGAACAGCCGGCGACGGTACGACGGGCCGAGCCGCCCCACCTGCTGGAGTACACCTGGGGCGACGACCTGCTCCGTTGGGAGCTGACCGCGCTGGGCGCCGGCACCCGACTCACCCTGCGGCACACCGTCGCCGACCGGGGCCTGCTGCCGATGGTCGCCGCCGGCTGGCACCTCTGCCTCGACGTGGCCGACCGGCTGCTCGACGGCGACCCGGTCGGCCCCATCCGTGGCGCGGAGGCCAACGAGTTCGGCTGGTCCGACCTGCGCGACTCGTACGCCCGACGGCTCGGCGAGGAGTGAACGGCGTGGCCGGCGGCTCCGGCAGCCCGGAGCCGCCGGGACCGCTCAGACGTACGGCCGCTTGGCGTACGCCTCGCGGAGCGCCGCCAACCCGGTCGCCTTCGGCGTCAGCGTGCCCCACCCGGAGTTGAAGTAGTTGGTGCGCACGATGCGTGGTCCCCGCTCGGCGTTGAGCTGGGCGATCGCCGCCGGGACGGTGGCGATCCAGGCTGCCTGGTCGGGGATCTCGGCGACCCTGACCCCCCACTCGGCGATGATCACGGGCCGGGACAGCGCGACCGGGCCGAGGTCGGCCACGGCCCAGTCCTTGGTACGCCGGAAGCGGGCCAGCGCGGTGTGGCTGGCGTGCGTGCCGTACGCGTTCCACTGCAGGTAGTCGAGCCGCGCCATCAGCGACTCCGGGTGGGTGCGCTGGTAGCAGGCCCGGTCGAAGCCGGCGAGCCCCACCGAGAAGGTGGTGTTGGCGGGCAGCGACCGCGCCTTGAACCAGGTGAGGATGTAGTTGACCGCCTGCACCGCCCGAGCGTCCGACTCGGCCCAGGTGTACGCCTTGCCGTCCTCGGTGGTGCCGAACTCGTGGTCGGTGTCCAACTCGGAGGCGAGTTGGATGTTCACCCCGAAGCCGAGCGAGCGGTACTGCGACAGGGCGCGGGCGAACAACCCGTCGCACTTCCCGCTGAGCACCTGGCCGTAGCCGTACGCCCGGGGGAAGGTGGTGCCGGGTCGCTGCTGGATGGTCATCGACGGCGCCGGCACCGTGTAGGCGACGCCGTCCACGGTGAAGCTCTGCGGCCCCTGGTTCGGGGCGCCGTAGTGCTTCAACTCCAGCACCATGTTCATCTGCACCCCGGCCTTGCCCAGGTTGACCAGCCACGGTCGGTTGTAGCCGGGGAAGGTGTAGCCGTCGGCGAAGCTGCGGTACTGGGTGAGCGACCGGAAGTTGCCGCCGGTCATGTCGGCGGTCGGGTCCGCGCCGCCGGACAGGTAGTAACCGCCGAGCACGGGCTGCTGTTGGGCCAGGCTGTAGTCGACGCCGGCCGTCGCGGTGTTCCCGGCGGCGTCGCGGACCTGGACGGTTACCCGGGGCATCACGCCACCGACCGATACACGGCAACGGAGCCGTTGTCGGACACCCGGGTCCAGGTACGCCCGGAGTTGTCGGTGACGGTCACCGTGAGCGGGTCGATGACCGCGGTGACCTTGACCGGCGCGCTGCTGTTGCCCTGCGCGTCGGTGACCACGATGGTGACGGTCAGCGGTCTCGTGTCGGCGTCCGAGTAGGTCACGGTCAGCAGCATCTGGTCACCCGGCGCGAAGACCGAGGCGTTCAGGGCTGCGGTTGCGGTGGGAGCGGCCATGTCGGGCCCTTTCTGGCTTGGTCGCCGGCCCCGGCACGCGGTCGAGCGACGCCGGACCGACGAGGTCCACGATGCGTTAGGCCGGCGGGGCACGGGGACGGCAGGCACGGCCGGTGGCTGGTGCCGCCCTGGTGCCGGCGATGCTGACGTCCCTGTCCCGATGGGCTGAGGCACCGCTGCGGGCGCCCGCAGGGGTGTCGGTGGCAGCCGCGGCCTGTCGTACCCGCGATCGGCACGGCTTCTGTGCCGTGACCACCACGGCCTCAAGGCCGGGCTGGGTGAGGGCGACACCGGCGCGGACCATGCTGTCCCCGCCGGGCCGGAAGATCGGGATGTGGCCCGCCACCCGTCTACCTCCACCTGCCCCAAGGGTGCTCTACCAGGGGCTTTACCGTCTTGTCCGGTTTGCGACAGCCCGTTTCGACAGGATTTGACGGCCTACCGGGATGTGGTTGCCCCGGCGGGCGGGGGTCAGTCGAGGTGATCGGCAGGTACGGTCTGGAGTAGCCAGGACAGCGGCATCCGAGCCCGCGCCGCGTAGGCGCCGCTCCCATCGAGTCGGTGCAGCATGACCGTCTGCGCGCCATCCCGGTCGACCACCCAGTACTGCGGAATCCCGGCCGACGCGTACTCGCGGACCTTTGTCACCGAGTCCATCGCCTCCGAGCCGGGCGAGACGATCTCCACAACGAGCACGATGTCGGCGGCCGCAGCCCAGACACTGCGGATCGGCGGCTTACGCCACACGCTGAGGTCGGGAATCCGGCCACCGTCACCGTCCGGCCCCGAGATGCGCACGCCGGCCGCTTGGAGCACCTGCTCGGCCGGCCACCCGGCCATGATCAGCCAGGCGAAGAGACGACTGGCGATCATGGCGTGTTCCGAATCGGGCGGCGGCATGACCGACAGGACCCCCTCGGGGCTGGTCTCGTAGCGGTGACCGTTCGGATCGGCCGCGTTCATGGCCGCCAGGTCGTCGAGCGTGACAACGGCGGGCATGTGCATGCCGACGGCCTCAGCGCTCATGGACCCCATCCTAGGCGACCAGCGACGACGACCCAGCGCAGGCGACAACCGTGATCGCGTGTCTCCGCGTCCACATCGGCTCAGCGACGCCGCCGCCGGCTCGGGTCGAGCAGAGCGGGCGGGGTGTCGAACTTCTCGTGCGCGGCGAGGTCGACGCCGGGCGCCACGATCGCGTCGATCGCGTCGAGGACGTCGGCGGAAAGCACAGTGTCCGCGGCGGCGAGCTGGGCGCGCAGGTGCTCGATGGTGCGGGGGCCGATGATCGCGCTGGTCACGGCGGGGTGCGCGGTGACGAACCCGAGCGCGAGCTGGATCAAGGTCAGCCCGGCCTCGTCGGCGACAGTGGCCAACCGCTCGACGGCGTCGAGCCGGGCCTGGTTGGCCGGGTTGCCGAGGTCGAAGCGCTCGGGCAGGAGCGCCGACCGGCT
This sequence comes from Micromonospora sp. WMMD1120, assembly GCF_029626235.1. Taxonomy (NCBI): domain Bacteria; kingdom Bacillati; phylum Actinomycetota; class Actinomycetes; order Micromonosporales; family Micromonosporaceae; genus Micromonospora; species Micromonospora sp. WMMD1120. Next base: position 463,870 of record NZ_JARUBO010000005.1, read on the forward strand.
GGTCGTGATCTGCTGGCCGGCACGGACCGCGCCGGACAGCCAGCCCGAGGCGAGCGGGCTCCAGGCGAGCACGCCGAGCCCGTACTGCTCGGTGACCGGCAGCACGTGGGCCTCGATCCCCCGTTGCAGGATCGAGTAGCTGGGCTGCTCGGTGACGTAACGGCCGAGACGGTGCTCCCGCGCCGCCCACTCGGCCTGCACCAGCCGGTACGCGGGGAAGGTCGAGGAGCCGAAGTAGCGGATCTTCCCCGCCCGTTGCAGGTCGGTGAGCGCCGACAGGGTCTCCTCGTCGCTGGTGGTCGGGTCCCACCGGTGGATCTGGTACAGGTCGACGTGGTCGACGCCGAGGCGACGCAGGCTGCTGTCCAGCTCGGTGACCAGCCAGCGGCGCGAAGCGCCCCGGTGGTTGCGCTCGTCGCCCATCGGCATGCCGGCCTTCGTGGCCAGCACGATGTCGTCGCGACGACCGGCGATGGCCCTGCCGACCAACTCCTCCGACTCGCCCTGGCTGTACATGTCGGCGGTGTCGATCAGGTTGATGCCGGCCTCCAAGGCGGCGTCGACGATCGCCGTCGCCTCCTCCTGGGTGGTGCGCCCCAGTTTGCCGAAGTTCATCGCGCCGAGCACCAACGTGCTCACCTGCACTCCGGTGCGACCCAACATGCGGTACTGCATGACTGTCCTCCACGGAACGGTTAGGGGTTGCTGTGGCCGCGGCCCACCCGCTCTGGCAAACTGAGCAAGTGGAACCACGTTCCGCTATGAACGATACGGAACACCGTTCCGTTTGCCCAGTCGAGTGATGGAGGTAACGCCGCGGTGGCCGACACCGAGCACGGGTCAACAGGGTCGACGCCACGCAAGCGGGCCGACGCGCGGCGGAACGAGGCGACACTCCTGGAGGCGGCCGCCGCGACCTTCGTCAGCTCCGGCGTGCACGCGCCGGTGCGGGACATCGCCAACCGGGCCGGGGTCGGCGTGGGCACCATCTACCGCCACTTTCCGACCCGGGCCGACCTCGTCGTCGCCGTCTACCGGCATCAGGTCGAGGCGTGCGCGGAGGCCGGCCCCATCCTGCTGGCCGAGAGCGCCACGCCGTACGCCGCCCTCGCCCGGTGGGTCGACCTGTTCGTCGACTTCCTGGTCACCAAGCACGGCCTCGCCGAGGCGTTGCAGTCCGACGACGCGACCTTCGAGACGCTGCACGCCTACTTCGTGGACCGCCTGGTGCCGGTGTGCGCGCAGTTGCTGGACGCCGCCGCCACGGCGGGCGAGATCCGGCCCGACGTGACCGCCTTCGAGGTGCTGCGCGGCGTCGGCAATCTCTGCATCGGCGCCGGCGATCCCCGCTACGACGCGCGCCGCCTGGTCGGGCTGCTCATCGCCGGGCTGGGCCAATCGCGGACCGCCGGGCCGCGATAGTTTCCGATCATGGCGGACTGGAGCATCAGGGCGGCGTCGATGGCGGACGTGGCGGCCGTGGCCGAGCTACGGGCGGAGGTGCTGCGGGCCGATCTGGAACGCCTCGGGCGCTACGACGCACAACGGGTCCGGCAGCGCCTGCGCGATGGTTTCGTTCCGGCGTACACCTGGATCGTCGAGGTGGGTGGGGTGTTCGCCGGTTGCGTGGCGCTCCGGCCGGCCGCCGACGCGCACTGGCTGGAGCACTTCTACCTGGCCCCGCACCTGCAGGGCAGCGGGATCGGGACGGCCGTGCTGCGCAAGCTGCTCGAACGGTGCGACAGTGACGGCACCCTGGTCCGGCTGAACGTGCTGCGGGGCAGCCCGGCCCGACGGCTCTACGAGCGGCACGGTTTCACGCTCGAGAGCGAGGACCCGGTCGACGTCTTCCTGGTCCGAGCCCCAGCCGATCCAGCAGCAGGCCGGTTCCCCCCCGTCGGTTGATCATGAAGTTGTTGCCAAGACACGCCGAGGCGGTTGGCCATAACTTCATGATCAACGGGGCAAGGGAGGGCGGGGGGTGTCAATGTAGCGTTGACTTGTGGGGTTGGAGTTGGAGCGGTTGGGTGGGCTGCGGGTGAGCCGTGCTCGCCTTGACGAGCAGGAGTTGGAGCTCATCGACCGGGCCCGCTACGGGGGCGCCACCTGGGCTGAGATCGCGACCGCACTCGGCCTCGGTAGCCGGCAGGCCGCGGAGCAGCGACGCCAGCGCCTGGCGGCGGCCCGGTGGTCGCGTCGACAGCAGCTCGACAGTCGCGTCGCGCCGCAGCTCGTGGCGCTGCGCGAGGCTGTGGCCGAGCTGGGGCGGTGGATCGACGCCGATCGCCGGTGGGACAGCCGTTTCGTCCGGGCGGCACTCGTCCGGAGCACGGTGCGGGCCGCCCTGGACGCCGCGCCGGGCTCGCTGTACGCGCTGGCACTGCACCTCGCCACGGATCTCGCCGACGCCGGCGAGCCGTTGCCGGCGCCGGTCCGGACCGCGGCGGCCAAGCTCGACAAGGCTCTGTCAACCAATCATTGACACGCTCGGTAGGCATTGCCTGCGCCAGACTCAACACCAAGGATGTGAGTCACCCCGACTCACCTCTGGAGGCGTCATGCGCCGCAACGCCGCGCTGTTCGTGGCGATCTCCCTGCTGTCCGGCTTCGGCGGCAGCGCCATGTCCCTGGTGGCCGGCATCTGGATCCTCGACCTCACCGACTCCACCAGTCTCGCGGCGCTCGCCGGGCTCTGCGTGTACGCGCCGGTGCTCGTCGGCCCGTGGCTGGGCGGCCTGCTCGACCGTGTGCCCCGGCGACCCCTGGTGATCGTGGTCAACCTGCTGCTGGCCGCCACCCTGCTGACGCTGCTCGCGGTGCGTGGGGCCGGGCAGACCTGGCTCATCTTCGTCGTCTCGGCCGCCTACGGCGTCAGCTACGTGCTGATCGACGCCGGCGAATCGGCGCTGCTGCCGTCCGCGCTGGTTCCGGCGCAGCTCGGCATCGTCAACGGGTGGCGCTCCAGCGCGCAGGAGGGCATGAAGCTCGTCGCCCCGCTGGCCGGCGCCGGCCTGTACGCCTGGCACGGCGGTCACGCGGTGGTCGTGCTCAGCGCTGTCATGCCGGTCCTGGTCGCCAGCCTGTACGCGGTGCTCCGCCTGCGCCGGACACCTCCCGGGCGGGCCGAACCCGGCGAGGGCGACCTGAGCACCGGACTGACGGTCCTCTTCGGGCAGCGGGCGACGCGACTGCCGGTGGCGTTGGCCGCCGTGTCGATCGCCATGTCCGGCCTCACCACGGCGGCGGTCTACGCGATGGTCGTCACGGAGTTGCGGCTGCCGACGACCTTCCTCGGTGTGCTGGCCAGCGCGCAGGGCGCCGGCTCCGTCGTCGGTGGGTTGATCGTCGGCCGGCGCCTCGCCCGGAACGGTCCCGTCGCGGTCGGCGTCGCCGGGACGGTGTTGTTCGCGCTCGGTTGCCTGGCGCGGGTTCTGCCGTGGTGGCCGGTCACTGTGGTCGGCGCGCTGGTCGCCGGGGTCGGCCTGCCCTGGACCCTGGTCGCGGCCGTCACCGCCGTGCAGACGCGCACCCCGTCGGCGCTGCTGGGCCGGGTCTCCGCCACCGCCAACACCGCGATGTTCGGGCCGCTGGTCGTGGCGATTCCCCTCGGCTCCGCGGCCGTCCACCTCGGCGCCCGACCGCCGCTGGTCGCCGCCGCGGCGCTCTGCCTGGCGGCCGCGGCCGTCACGTCCGCTCGTCGCGTACCGGATGGGTCGCCTGGAAGGCGAGCCGACGGTCCGCGTCGGCGGCGATCCGATCCAGGATGTCGTCCAGGTCCAGGAACACCGACCACCGTTCACGGCCGGTGACGTCGGCCAGGCGGTCCACGAGCAACCCTTCCAGGTCGGTGACCCGCTTCCCCTTCCACACCTTGTCGGCCACGCTGACCAGCAGGTCGTCGACCTCGATGCCAGCGCGCCGCCAGGACGCGTGGTCACGCGCGAACCGGGCCCACGACTCGGTGACACCATGCTGTCTCAGCAGGTCGTACCCCGCGGCCTCGTGGGCGGAGCCGGGTCCGGACAACTCCTCCGGGTGCCGCACCTTGCCGATGTCATGGGTGGCGGCGCCGAAGAGCACCGCCGCACGGTCGAATGGGAGCTGCGGAAACATGTGCGCCAGCGCGTCGGTGAGTTGTGCGGCCACGTCGTGCACGGCGCGCAGGTGCGCGGCGAGGCGCGGCGGTGCGTGCAGGGCCTCCAGCAGGGCGACAACATTGTCGGGAAGGGGCCGGAGCGGCGGGTCGCCGGCCGCCGTGAGAGCGCGGCGCAGGGTGTCGGAGGTCACCCCGGCAAGGGTACGAGCGGCCCGCTCGGATCACCCGGCCCGCGCCGTCTGCTCGTGTGGATACTGATGGTCATGCCGCTCAGTCGGGACGAGGTCGAGCTGTTCGAGCGCTCCAGGGGTCGCCTGGAGGCGATCGCCTACCGCCTGCTGGGCTCGGCCAGCGACGCGGAGGACGCCGTGCAGGACACCTTCCTGCGCTGGCAGGCGGCCGACCGGGAGCACGTCGAGACGCCCGAGGCGTGGCTGACGAAGGCGCTCACCAACGTGTGCCTCAACCAGCTCACCTCCGCGCGGTCCCGGCGCGAGACGTACGTGGGCAGGTGGCTGCCGGAACCCGTCCTCGCCGGCGATCGGATGCTCGGGCCACTCGACACCGCCGAGCAGCGCGAGTCGGTCTCGATGGCGGTGCTGACCCTGCTGGAGCGGCTGTCGCCCACCGAGCGCGCGGTGTACGTGCTGCGCGAGGCGTTCGGCTACCCGCACGGCGAGATCGCCGAGATCCTGGGCATCACCGAGTCGAACTGCCAGCAGACCTTCCGGCGGGCCAAGCAGCACGTCGCAGCGGAGCGGACCCGCGCCGAGGTCGACCGGGACGCCGCTCGACGGATCGTCGCGGCGTTCCTCACCGCCGCCAACAACGGCGACATCGGGCGGCTGGTCGAACTGCTCACCGACGACGTGACGAGCGTCGCCGACGGTGGCGGCAAGATCCCGGCCCGGTCCGCCCCGATCATCGGCGCGCTGGCGGTGGCGAAGTTCCTGCGCGGCCTGTTCAAGCCCGCCGACGTCAAGCGGGACCTGGTCGGGGGCACACCCACCGTGCACGTCGCGACGGCGAACGGCGGCCCGGCCGCGCTGGTCGTGATCGACGAGCGGATCGTCGGGGTCATGACGCTGGTGGTGACGCCCGACGGTGTCGCGGCCCTGCACAACCAGGTCAACCCCGACAAGCTCGTCCGCGCCACCCGGCAGTGGTCCGCCGGCGTACGGGAAGAACCTCTCTTCCGCGCCTGGTGATCCAGCTCATAGCCGATCCCTGTCAGGAATCGCGTCGCCGCCCGGTTCAAGGGGCGACATCACCGAGACAGGAGCGTCGCCATGAGACACCGCATCGTCGTCCTCGGAGCCGGTTACAGCGGAGCCACCGCCGCGGGGCGCCTCGCCAAGCGGCTGCACCCCGACGACGTCGAGATCACCGTCGTCAACGCGGACGCCGACTTCGTCGAGCGGGTCCGTATGCACCAGCTCGCCACCGGGCAGAACCTGGCACGCCGTCCGCTGCGCGACATCTACGCGGGCACCGGTGTCGCGCTGCGACTGGCGCGGGCCACCGCCGTCGACGTCGAGCGGAAGACCGTCGCCCTCGTCGACGACCAGGGCGTCGCCGAGATCGCGTACGACACCCTCGTCTACGCCCTCGGCAGCACCGCCGCCGACCACGGCGTCCCCGGCGTCGCGGAGCACGCGTACGACATCGCCGGAAGGCCGGCGGCGCTGCGGTTGCGCGACCGCCTCGCCGAGCTCGGAGCCGGCGCGACGGTGCTCGTCGTCGGCGGGGGCCTCACCGGGCTGGAGGCGGTCACCGAGATCGCCGAGGCGCGACCCGATCTCGACGTCGCGCTCGCCGCCCGGGGCGGCCTGGGCGACTGGCTCAACGACACGGCGCGGCGACACCTGCGTGGTGTCTGCGACCGGCTGGGCATCACCGTGCACGAGCACACCGACGTCACGCGGGTCGACGCGTCGGGCGTCACCACCGGCGCCGGTCGCCTGATCCCGGCGCAGGTGACCGTCTGGACGACCGGCTTCGCCGTCCACCCGATCGCCGCCGCCACCACCCTGACCGTCGCGGAGACCGGACAGATCGTCGTCGACGGCACCATGCGGTCGGTCTCGCATCCCGACGTGTACGTCGTCGGCGACGCCGGTCTCGCCGCCGGGCCGGGCGGCAAGCCACTGCGGATGTCCTGCGCCTCGGGCGTCCCGATGGCCTGGCAGGCCGCCGACGCCATCGCCGCGCGCCTCACCGGTCAGACGAAGATCCCGAAGGCGCCGCTGCGCTACTTCAACCAGTGCGTCAGCCTCGGTCGCAACGACGGCATCATCCAGTTCGTGACGGCCGACGACCAGGCCCGGCCCGCCCAGCTCACGGGGCGGCTGGCGGCCCGCTACAAGGAGATCGTCTGCAAGGGGGCGGCCTGGGGCATCGCCCACCCGGTCCTGTATCCGGTGCGCCGCCGCCGGCTGACCGCGACCCGGCCGCAGGCGCTCACCACCGCGCCCTGACCGGCAGTCGGGGCGGGCCGGTTCCCGTCAAAACCGGCCCGCCCGCGCCCGCCCCGTTTCGCGGATCAGCGTAGGGACGGCGGGGCGCGGTGGCCACCGTCTCCGTCCGTTGCGCCCACGCCGTCGCCTGTCCGGGCTGCTCGGCGGCGTGTTCGAGGTTGTCCGAACCTGTTCGCGGGGTGCCGGGGCGGACCGCCACCGGACCGCCGGCAGTGACGGCCGTCACATCGGGCCGAGACCCGATACCGTACGGGGCATCGTCTTACCCGGTGTGAGACGACGACTGGACACCGCCGACGAGCAGGAGCTGGTGCGCCGCGTGGCCCGCGGTGACCGGCGGGCCTTCGACGAGCTGTACCGGCGTACCGCCCCCTGGTTGGAGGTGCGGCTGCGCCGGCGGTGCGCCGACCCGGACGTGGTCGCCGACGTGCTCCAGGAGACCTACCTGGCGGTCTGGCGGGCCGCCGGCAGCTTCGCCGGTGACCAGGTGAAGGGCAGCGCCGTCGGTTGGTTGTGGACCATCGCCGCGCACCGCCTTGTCGACGCGTTCCGACGCCGCGCCCGGCAGGCCCAGCTACCACCGGTGCACCCCACCGACACCGTCGTGCCCGCCGCCGAGGACGAGGTGCTCGCCGGCCGCGTCGGGCAGGAGCTGGAACGCGCCCTGGCCGTCCTGCCGCCCGAGGTCCGCGAGGCGCTGCGCGCCACGGTCCTCGACGGTTTCTCCATCCGCGAGACGTCGGTGCTGCTGGGCGTTCCCGAGAACACCGTCAAGTCCCGGGTACGCCGCGCTCGGATCGCCCTGCGGGAGGCCCTGTCATGACCACGCACCCCACCTGGAACGAGATCGACGGCTACGCCCACGGCGACCCCGCCCTGGACGAGGTGACCGTCTGGTCGGTCGAGATGCACCTCGAAGGCTGCGCCGACTGCAGGGCCCGCCTGGCCGGCAGCACCACAGCGGCGTCCCGCGCCCTGGTCACCACGGTGGCGGTCGCCGTCGACCGCGAGATCGCCGCCGGCCCCGCGCCGACCCGACGGCCCCGCTTCGGTACGCCGGTGCGACGTCGGTGGTTCGTCGGGGCGCTGCTGCCCTGGGTCGGCATGACGGCCGCCGTGCTCGGCGCCGCCGCGCTGCTCACCCACCTTCTGCCGGAGCTGCCGTCGCTGGTGCTGCTGCTCGCGCCGCTGGCGCCGCTGCCGGGGGTCGCGGCAGCCTGGAGCAGGCGCGTCGACCCGGCCTGGGAGCTGATCGCCGGCACCCCGTCGGCCGGTCTGACGATGCTGCTGCGGCGCACCGCCGTGGTGCTGGTCCTCGTCATCCCGGTGCTCGCCGCGTTCACCACCGTCGGCGGCAGCCGGGTCAACCCGGCGCTGCTGCTGCTGCCGTCCCTGGCCTTCACCGCCGCCACACTGCTGCTGGGCTCCGTCGTCGGCGTGCACCGCGCCGCGATCGGCCTGATGGCGGTCTGGGCCGCCGTCGTCATCGCCCCCAGCCTCGTCACCGCCGACCTGCCCGTGGTGCTCGAACCCGCCGCCACCGGCGGGTGGGCCCTGGGCACTGCCGCGCTGGCCGTCCTGACCCTGCTCCGTGCCGGCAGTTTCCGGCGCCTCGTCACGTACTGAGAGGATCCGCCATGCGAGCGGTGAGCACGGCCGAGACGGCCGCCACCACCCACCCCTGGGCCGTCCACGCCGAGGCGCTGAGGGTACGCGCCGGCCGCCACCTCGCGGTCGACGGGCTCGACCTGCGCCTGGGCACCGGCGTGCACGGTCTGCTGGGGCCCAACGGCGCGGGCAAGACGACCCTGATGCGTGCCCTCGCCACCGTGCTCAAGCCGGCCGGCGGTGGGCTGACACTGCTCGGCAGCCCGGTCGACGGCCGCGCCGACCTGCGCGCGGCCCGACGGGCGCTCGGTTACCTGCCGCAGCACTTCGGCTACTACCCACGCTTCACAGTGCGGGAGTTCGTGTCGTATCTGGCCTGGTTGAAGGAGATGCCCAAGTCCGCCATCCCGGCGGCCACGCAACGCGCGATCGACCGGGTCGGGCTGAGCGCCAAGGCCGACGCCCGGCTCCGGACGCTCTCCGGCGGCATGCTGCGCCGCGCCGGCGTCGCCCAGGCCATCGTCAACGACCCGCAGGTGCTGCTGCTGGACGAACCGACAGTCGGCCTCGACCCCGAGCAACGCCTCGACCTGCGCGAACTGCTGCGGGACCTGGGCACCGACGCCTGCGTGCTGGTCTCCACCCACCTGGTCGAGGACGTGGTCGCCGCCTGCACCGCCGTGGTGCTCGTGAACGAGGGTCGGCTGGTGTGGCAGGGCACGCCCGCCGAGCTGGCAGCGCACGGCGACGACGGCCACGCGGGTGACAGCCCCGCCGAACGTGGCTACTCGGCCCTGCTGCGCCGGCACCGGGCCGAGGTGGCACGATGAGCGTCCTCGGCATCGAGCTGCGCCGCTCCGCCGCGATCGGCGCCGCCCTGCTCGCGCTGGTGGTCGGTGTCGCCGCTCTCTACCTCGCCCCCGGACGCTGGTCGCAGGGCTGGATGTCGCTCACCCTGACCACCAAGGAATACCTGCTCCTGCTCTGGCCGCTCGCCCTGGCCGCCGGCGCCTGGCAGGGCCGCCGCGAGCACCGGGCCCGGGTCGGCGAGCTGTTCGACACCACCCCCCGGTCCCCGCTACGCCGGATGCTGCCGGTCCTCGTCGCGATGGGTGCCACCGTCGGGCTCTCCTACCTGCTCGTGGTCGTCGCGGGCGGCGTACGGGTCGCCCCGATCGCCGCGTACTTTCCACCGGACGTCGTCGCCATCGTGCTGGTCGACGCGTTCTCGCTGAGCGCTGCCTGCTGCCTCGGCCTGGGCCTCGGTCGACTGCTACCCGCCCTGGTCACCGCCCCGGCGCTCGCCGTGACCGGTGTGCTGCTGGTCTTCTTCACCGCGGTCATGCGGCCGGACTGGCTGGGCGCGGTGCTGTCCCCGGCCTACGGGAGCAGCCAGTTCTACCCGTTCCAGACCGTCGATCCCCGGGTGACCGGCGCGCTCGCCATCTGGATGGGCGCGCTCGGGCTGACGGGCGTGCTGCTGCTGGTCACCCGCGGCCGGTTCGCGCGGGCGACAGCCGTGCTGCCGGCGCTGCTCGGCCTCGGTGTCGCCGCGGCGATAGTCCCCCGTGACGAGGGCACGCTGATCGCGCCGGTCGACCCGGTCGCCCGCGAACTCGTCTGCACCGACGACGCGCCGAGGGTCTGCGTCACCCGGGTCAACGCGAACGTGCTGGACACGTTGGCCCCGCTCGCCCGCGACGGGCTGGGCGTGCTCGCGAAGCTGCCGGGCACGCCGACGCAGGTGCACGAGGACCGGCAGGTCTGGGCGGAATCCGACAACCTGCCCGTCCCGGACGACGACATCCTGACCATCACAGTGGGCATCGACGAGCACGGCGGCCTCGCCCACCCGGCCTCGGTGGCGACCCGGATCGTCCTCAGCCTGGGTGTCGACGGCACCGCCGAGTGCCCGCGCAACGGCGCTGTCGAACGGGCCGCCGCCTACTACCTGCTCGGTCGCGAGCCGGTCTCGGACGTCGGCGTCATCCCCGGCATGATCTCCGAGGAGCCGGAGATGAACGCCGAGGCCGTGGCGCTCTGGCGGGGTCTGCGCGACCTGCCGGCCGCGGCGGCGACGTCCCGCGTCGCCGCGGTGCGCGCGGCGATCCTGCAGTGCCGGGACAGCACCGGGCTGCTGGACCGGTGAGCGGCTACCTGCGCGCCCGCCGCGTACCCCTGGCCCTGGCCGCGTCGGTCGGCGCCGCCACTGTGGTCTGGGCCCTGTGGCTGGTCTTCTCCGACGAGCGTGACCCGGGCGGGCTGGTCGTCGTGCTGACCGTCGTCCTCATGGTGTCGGTGCTGTCGACCACGCTGGCCGCCCCCGACGAGGACCTGGAGCGCACGGCCGCGCTGCGGTGGCCGTGGCGGCGGGCAGCGCACCTGCTGGCCGCGCTGGCCGTCGTCCTCGTCGTGCTGCTCGCCACGGCGCCCACCGGCGCCCGCTTCGGCCCGGCCGCGCTGGTGCTGCGCGACGCCGCCGGTCTGCTGGGTCTGACCGCGCTGTGCGCGACCGTGGTCGGCGCGGCCCGCGCCTGGTTCCTGCCGCTCGGCTGGGCTGTGGTCGCCGCCCTGTTCCCCCAGTCGAGCGCCTGGGGAGCCCTCGCCACCTGGCCGGGTCAGCCGCACGACAGCCGTCCGGCGGCGGCGGTCGCGGCCGTCCTGGCCGTCGGGGGTCTCCTGGTGTACGCAGTGCGCGGGGCCGCCCGACGCGACTGACAGTCGTCAATGCCGGGTGTGCTGCTGTGCGAGACTGATGCCGTCGAACCCAGAGTGGACGGTGGATGATGTCGGCTGTTTCGCAACCATCGACGCTGATCGACGCGGTTGTCCGGCTCATGCGGGACCTGGCGATACACCCACTGGCGCTGGAGATCGACCAGGCCGGGGCACGGGTCCTGGCCGCCATGCCGGCCCACGCGCTGCGCCGGCGCAGCCGCGGCCCGTACACCGAGAACAACCTGCCGCCCGAGGCCACCGCGTTGATCGACTGGCTCGGGCTGCGGCTGTCCGTGCGCCGCGAGCCGGCCGACGTGACGATCGAGGGTGGCGGTCAGTGGCCCCGACTGCTGGTGGAGCTGCCGGTGACGCGCCTGACGGTGCGCTACGTGGTGCCGGAGGACGCCCCACCGGGCTACCAACCGGAGCCGAACAACGTCACCCTGTCCGGCGACGTCAACATCGCCCTGGAATTCCTCGCCACCTCGCTGCGCGCCCTGGGCGGGCGGCTGCGCGGCGAGCCGCCGATCACTGTCACGCTGACCTACCCGGACGATCCGAACTACGAGCGCAACGTCGCCGACGTGCCGGAGGACTTCCGGCGACTCATCCCCCCGGTCGTGGCCGACCTCGCGGTGGACCGCCGCCGGTTCTCGGCCAAGCAGCGCGCGGCCCACGACGAGGCGCTGCGCGCGGCGGCGTACGACGACCAGCCGCTGGAGCAGGCGGGCGGTTGGCTCACCACCCGGCTCGGATCGGCGCGGCTGCGCCTCAGCTCGTGACGTCGTAGTCCCAGTCCAACTCCCACAGCCGGATCGCCGGCCGGTCGTCGACCGACACCAGGTTGCGGCCGTCCTCGGTGAAGGTCACCGACGAGACGGGCTCCGGATGACCGTCGCACTCGTGCACGCGCCGCCCGGTCCGCGTGTCCCAGATGCGCAGCACCCGGTCCCGGTCGGCGGTCACCACGTACCGCCCGTCCGGGCTGACGTCGAACACGTCGGAGTCCGACGCGATGTCGCACAGCGTCCGACCGGTCGCCGTCTCCCACGCCGACAGCACCCGTCCGTGTTCCGTCGAGAGGACGGCGACCGCTGCGACCCGGCCGTCCCGACTCACCGCGAGGGCGTCGCCCCAGCTCTCCCGCTCGTACCGTCGCCGGCCGGTGAACACGTCCCAGACGGTCAGCTTGCCGGTGGAGTTGACCAGCAGGTGCCGGTTGTCCGGGGTGAACCGCAGCGCCACCGGTCCGATCCCCACCGGGACCGTGAGCAGCGGGCTGCCGGTGCCGGTCCGCCAGAGACGGCAGGTCCGGTCCTCCGCGCCGGCCGAGGCCGCGAAGCGACCGTCGTCGCTGAGCCGCACCGACCCCACCCGCCCCTGGTGCGCCACCATCGTGCGGACCAGGTGGACCGAGCGCGCCCGCCACAGGCACAGTGCCCCGTCGTCGTCACCGACGATCGCGTACTCACCCGCGCGGGCCAGGTCGGCGGCGCGCACCGCGCCCTGGTCGCCGTGCAACTCGGCCCGTCGCTTCCCGGCCGGCAGGTCCCACAGGTGTGCGGTGCCGCCCCAGTCCGCGGTGAGGGCGAGCCGCGCGTCCGCGGCGAGCACCACAGTGTGCGCCTTGCCCGCCCGCTCGGGGAAGGTGAGCAGTTGCCGGCCGGTCTGCAACTCCCACACCCGGACCAGGCCGTCGACACCGCCGGTGACCGCCAGCTCGCCGTCGGCGCCGAGCGCGGGGCGCAGCCCCGGCACGAAGGTGAAGGTGCCGCCGCGCAGCTCGTACCGCTGCCAGATGCCGAGCAGGTCGGACCGCTGCCCCGCCGTCCGGCCCAACTGCTCCCACCGCGCGCGCAGCTCCGGGTGACGCTCGAACCCGACGACCTCGCGGGCCGACCGAAGCTCCTCGGCCGCGCGCACCGGCATGCCCTGCCGCACGAACTCCTCGGCCCGCCCGATCCGGTCCCGGACCTGCGCCTCGCTCGACAACACCGTCCGCGCCGCCAACGGTCGCTCGTAACTCCAGGGCGCGCGCAGGGCGGGTCGGGGCAGCCGGTACGGGTGCAGGCCCCCGTACTCGTCACCGACGACGGTCACCCCGCCGTCCGCGCTGACCGCCACGCAGGTGAGGGAGAAGAGGTCGGCCAACTCCACCGGCAGCCCGTCGTGACGGGGAGCGATGGTCCGCAGGCAGCGGCCGGATGCCGTCTCCCAGACGCGTACCGGTCGGTCGATGCCGCCGGACCCGACGGAGACCGCTGTGTCGCCGTCACCGCTGAGCGCCAGCCGGGCATGCCGGTTCATGCTGTTCGGCACCGGCCCCCGTTGCCGGTTGGGTCGGGTCTCCCACACGTGCGCACGGCCTGACTGGTGGCCGATCAGCAACGCGTGTTCGCCGGACGGACTGAGCGCCACCTGGTCGACACCTGTCATTCGCATGTCCGCCGACTTGACCAGACGGTGCAGCCACCGTCCCGTGTCGACCTCCCAGACCACCACGCTGCCGTCCGAAGGGGCGGCCGACACCGCGACCTCGCCGTCCTCGCTCAGGCCCAGCCTGGTGACCGCCGCGGGACTCTCGTGGACGGTCGGCAGAATCCGGCCCGCCGAATCCAACCGCTGATAGGTGTGCGGCGGGTGCTCCAGCCGACGTCGCAGCCGCCCCCGACGGGTGTCCCACACCTCGATCCGGCCGTCCTCGTACCCGATGGCGGCGCCCGACCCGCTCAGCGTGACAGCGGTGGCTGTCGCGTGCCGGCGGCCCATCTCCCGCACGACCGCGCCCCGGTCCAGGTCCCACAGCTCGACGCGGCCGGCGTCCCAAACGACGAGGGCCGCACGGCCGTCCGGGGCGACCGCGAGCGCGCTGACCGCCGTGGCGTCGGTCCTGGTCGGCGTCAGTTCCCGCACGCAGCGCCCCTCGGCCAGCGACCAGATCCGCAGGCACCCGTCCTTACCGCCGCTGACCGCCGTCCGACCACCCCGCGCGACGGCCACGGCGGTGATGGCCCCGCGGTGGCCGGGCAGACGCCCCGGGTCCGGCTCCGTCCGGCGAGCGGCCAGGGCGCTGGCGGCGGCAGCCACGTCCGGGCTCGCCGACGTGCCGGCCAGCAACTGCCGGGCCGCCTCGTCGTCGCCCCGTTCGGCGTGCACGAACCCGAGCAGGTGGTCCGCCTGCCAGCGGTCACCGGCGACCTCCTGCGCCGTCCGCAACTCGGCCAGGACCTGCTGGTCGGTGATCGACCCGTGGCGCCACCGGTAGACCGCCCAGTTGTAGACCGCGGAGGCGTGGTGCGGGTCGATGTCGATGGCGTCCCGCCACAGCTGTGCCGACTCGCGGTCGCGACCGAGGTCGAGGAGGGAGAGCGCCTGGTTGGACAGGCTGCCGGCGAGCAGGCTCGCCGCCGGTGGCGGCACCCGGGGGTACGGCGTGCCGACGCTGTCGGCGTACGTCTCGGTGATCGTGGTGGCCACCTCGGCGAGGTCGCGCGGCCGATCCGACGGGTCGACGGCGAAGCACCGCCACAGCAGGTCGACGATCGGCTGTGGCATCGGCTGCGCGTCGGGCCAGCTCGCGCCCCCGGCGAGGAAGTCGGCGAACACCTCCCGGGCCGTCTGGCCGTAGCGGCAGGGCCGACGGCCGGCGAACATCTCCAGGACGCAGAGCGCCCACGACCACACGTCGGTGGCGCGGGTCAGCGTGGTCCGCGCCCCGGCCGCGGCCTCCGCCTGCTCGGGCGAGCAGTACGCCGGGGTCATCCCCCCGAAGCTGGCCGCCAGACTGGCCTCCGGTCCGCTGCCGGCGGCCGCCTCGACCGCTGCCCGAGCGCCGGCCAACCCGAAGTCGGTGACCTTCGCGGTCCAGTCGTCGCCCACGTCCACCATGATGTTGGCGGGTTTCACGTCCTGGTGGATGAGACCCTGCCGGTGGGCGTGGTCGATGCCCCAGGCGGACTGCACCGCCAGGTCGAGCGCCCGGGCGAGGAACCCGGTGCCCGGCTCGTCCGCGCCCGGACGCAGCCGCCCGGCCCGCACCACGTGCTCCAGCGATCCACCGGCGACCCACTCGGCGAACACACAGGGCAACGCGTCGACCCGACGCACGTACGCGCAGCTGACCACGTGCGGGTGCAGCCCGAGACCGACCCAGGTGCCCGCCTCGGTCTCGAAGCGACCGCGTCTGTGCTCGGTGGTGAGCTGCTCGGGGCGCGGCACCTTGACCGCGAGGTCGGTGCCCCAGCCGTGGTGCCGAACCCGGTAGACCAGGCCCATGCCGCCTTCGAGGGGCGGGTCCAGCACCTCGTACAGGTCCAGAACGAGCTCCCCCGGGCGCCACCGCATGGTGGCAGCCTGGCAGCCGGCCGGGCGCGGGACAACTGTCTGTCGATGGCTGACGGTAATCTCGGACGGCGACCGGCGACGACGAGGGAGTGCCGTGAGTTTCCGTTACTACCTCTACATCAGCGACACCAAGGTCGACATGCTGCTGTCGCAGATCGACCCCGGCTACCGCCGTGCGGGAACCGCCGAGTTCAGCCTGAAACTTCCCTTCGTGGGCGCCAAGCGCAACGTCGAGAGTCCCGCCGCCGACCAGGTGGGCCGGCTGGAACGGGTGACGCGCTACCTGGACGAGCACGGCGACGTCGGCTCGGTGGACGAGCCCGGGCAGTTCTTCCGAGGGCTGCTGCCGATGCAGTGGGGTCTGCTACCGACCGACGGCGGCCAGGTGATGGTCTACTTCGGCGGTCGTACCGAGAACACCATCGTCGGCCTCGGCGGGTCGTCGTTCCACGTGCTCGGCGGTGGGCCGCCGGCCGCACAGCCTCCTCCGCACGTGTTCGGGGGAATGTCCAACATGCCCTCGCTGCTCAGCGGCCTCGTCGACGCCGTCGACGCCGACGAGGCCGACCGGACGCCGCTGACGGCCGGGGCGAGCCTGGACGCGGCCGACACGCAGGCGCTGGCGTCGGTGCATCGGGCCGGCGGTCGCCTGCGCGGGCCGGCACAGAATGTCGAGTTCCTGGCCAAGAGACTGCTCAGCGGGCCCAGCCCGTACCCGGAGCTGGACGGCCGCCCCGGCATGACGGTGCTGCTCGGCTCCCCGCTGTACGTGGCGCTCGTCGATTGAACCCGGTGCCCGCGTCCCCGACCGTCACGGTCGTCGTGCGGCTCGGGTCGCACACCGAGTCGTACGCGTTCGACCGGCGCGCGCGGATCGTGGTGGGTCGTGCACCCGACTGCGGCATCCACGTCGACGACGGACGACGCCGGATCTCCCGCCACCACTGCCTGCTCGACGTCGACCCGCCGACGGTGCGGGTACGCGACCTCGACAGTCGCAACGGCACACTGGTCAACGGTCGTCGGATCGACGACGAACACGAGCTGTTCCCCGCCGACCAGGTCCACGTCGGGGGCGCCGTCCTGCGCGTCACCGTGGAGCACCCTCATCCGCCGGAGGCGACCAGGCCGGACCCGGATCGGGCCCTGCCGGCGCTGCGGGCGGCCGTGGCGGACGGCGCTCCCGGTCTGCGCGAGTTCGCCGACCACCAGGTGCTCGACGAGATCGGTCGCGGCGGCCACGGTGTGGTCTACCTGGCCCGCCACCGACCGACCGGCGAACTCGTCGCCCTCAAGACGCTCCTCGCCGACCACGTCGTCGACCCGTCCGCCCGGGACATCTTCCTGCGGGAGATCGCCTGCACCCGGCAGCTGCGCCACCAGAACGTCGTCGCCCTGCGCCACGCCGGGGCGGCCGGGGAGGCGTTCTACTTCACCTGCGAATACTGCCCCGACGGCAACGTGGCCCAGCTCGTCGCCCGGCGTGGTGGCCGGCTCGCCGTCGACGAGGCCGTACCGATAGTCCTGGACGCGCTGGACGGCCTGGCGCACGCCCACCGGGCGGAACTGCCGGTCGTGCTCGCCGACGGACGGACGGCGCTCGCCCACGGCCTGGTGCACCGGGACGTCACGCCGCAGAACCTCCTGCTCGCCGCCGGTCCGGTCACCAAGGTGGCCGACTTCGGGTTGGCCAAGGCCTTCGACCAGGCCGGGCTGTCCGGGCACACCCGCACCGGCGCCACCGGCGGCAGCGTCGGCTTCCAGTCCCGGGCCCAACTGGTCGACTACAAGTACGCCCGGCCGGAGGTCGACCTGTGGGCGGTCACCGCCTGCCTCTACTGGATGCTCACCGGGGCGACCCCCCGCGACTTCCCGCCCGGGGCCGACCCGATCGCCGTGGTCCTGCGCACGTCGGTGGTGCCGGTGCGGCACCGCCTCGGGTCCGTTCCGCGCCGGCTGGCGAACGTGATCGACGAGATGCTCGTGGACAACCCCCGGGTACCCGAGGCGACGGCGACGGAGCTGGCCGACGCTCTCCGGCAGGCCCTCTGACACCTCAGGCCGGCGGCTCCTGCTCGATCAGGCGCACCAACAGCAGTGCCGTGCGCCCGTCGGGCTCGACGTGGGCGAGTACGGTCCGGCAGGTCAACTACCGCGTGCTGCCGTCGACGGGTGCCTGACGGAGCACGGCTTGGGGTGACAGCGTGATCGACTCGGGTTCCTGGACGTCGGGCTATCAACGGCGCGTTGAGGCCGCGCTTTCCAGGAACCCGAGTTGATCAAACCGGGCGCGAGTCGACGGTGGCCTCCCTTACCAGGCGGAACAGGTCCCGGCGTACCGCCGGCCAGTGCTCGGTGAGCGCGTGCCGGGCGGCGCCCACCGCGTCGACGGCGGCCACGCCGGCGCCCAGCGCCGCGTGCAGGGCGTGCACGGCATCGGCGCACGCCCGCACGTCCGCGCCCTGCGCGGTCAGGCGGACGACCCGCCACCGGGTCTCCTCGTCGACTGTCAACCCGCGCTCGACGGCCTCCACCGCCTGCCCCACCAGGTCGTCGTCGCTGAACCGGAACCGCGCCGTCACCGCCCGCACGGCGAGCGCCAGCGCCTCCCGCCGTACCCGCTCGGGCGCGGCCCGCAGCCGCGCGTCCAGATCGGGCTCGTAGTGCCCGAAGTTCGACGGCGGCCTCGGGTCGGACGGGATCGCGCCCAACCGCACCGTCACCCACGGTCCGGCCTCCGGGTCGGCCCCCTCGTCGCTCATCCACTCCGCCGGCAGCCGCACGCCGGTCCGCCGCTCCACGAACGCCATCGCCGCCGGCCGCGCCTGCTCGGTGCCCCGCGCGGCACGTACGTCGTCCAGGTCTTCGGCGAACGCGGACGGGTCGTCGCCGTGCCGCCGCTCCGGATCGTTCAGGTCCATCCAGGTGAGCACCCTGCCGTACACCGCATACGTCAGGCCGCCGTTGCCGTTGATGGTCCACTCGACGGTGTGCACCCGCGTGCCGTCACTGAGCCAACGCAGCACCTCGGGCCGGCTCAACGCGCAGCCGTTGTCCTGGAACACGGTCACGTCCGGGCCGATCTGGACCAGGTCGGCGAACTCGCCCGACCGGTCGTCACCCGGCTGGACCCGCCGGGCCCGCAGCCGTTCGATGACCCCGTCCACAGTGGCTGCGGCACTGGCCGGCTGCACCACGGCCCAACTCAGCCCTTCGGCGAGCCAGTCCCGCTCGGCCAGGAATTCGTCGTAGTACCGCACCGCGTCCGACACCATCGGCACACGGTACGACGATCACCGCCGCCGGTGGTGCCGCCGCTCGGTCTTGCCTGATCTATCGACCGTCGAATACGTCATCGAGCACCAGCCTCGCCCTGGCAGGCACCTCTTCGTCGGGAAATATCTCCGCACACAGACCGACAACTTGTTCCGCGCTGGTCAATCCAAGGCGCTCGACCAAGAAGCGGATGTCCTCAGCGTCTCTTCGCCGCGCGGCGAGCACCTTCATAGCCAACATGTGCTCTGGGGACGCCGCTGCCACCCGCAGGCCAGGATGGTCGAAGACGCGAGGGGCCGTCGCATCGCCGCCTGGAGCCACGTAGGCGCTTGCCTGCTCGTTGAGCCACCAGTCTGGAAGACCGATTTCGCGAGCAACAGCCCTTGCTTCGTCGAGCACGACACCGTGCGGTTGAAAGACGGCATCGATGTCCCGGGTCGCCCGGCGAGCGTCATAGGCCAGGGCCATCGCGGCCCCGCCGAAAATGTAGATATCTGCGACCACGCCTCGCTTCGCCAGCCGATCGCCCAGCCGACGGAAGGCGTCTTCAATCGATGCGCGATCCAGCAGTGGGTCGTCTGCGCTCACGCGACGTTCAACTCCTGTGCCGCTACATAGACCCCGCGCCGCCTGAACGCCGCTGGCGCGTGCACCACGGCATCGACACGAGCAGCCGGAGTGTTGAAGGGGAACCAAAATTGTCGCAGCGTCCGCGTCGCGACCCACGATGGCGCGCCGCGGCCGTCCTTTGCCGCCAAGTGCTCCGCCAGCGCAGCAAGGAAGACATCCCATCGCTCATCACCGGTTGGCGGGGGTTCCTCCTCCAGCAGCCTTGGTCGGACCTCGGCCGGCTCCCACCGATACTCCTCCAGAAACTCCGCCACCAGCCGCCATCGTCGCGTCTCGTCAGCCCCGGCGAGGAGATAAGCCAGTCGCTCAACCGTCAGCGGCTCGTAGGCCGCAGCGCGATCCTTCACAGCCACGACGGTAGTACACGGGCAGGCAGATCCAGACGTTCCAGGGCTGCTGGACCGAACACCCTGCGCTACCTATACTGACCTGGTCCTGTCCGGTCAGAAATGAGCCATCGATGCCTCCCCGCACCACGCCAGGAAATACGGCGCTGGCGACCGCCATACGCGAACGGCGAGTTGCTCTCAACCTCAGCATCGAGGAGGCAGCCGCCAAGGCTGGAGTCGGAGCGAAGTCTTGGGGCCGTTACGAGTCAGCGGGGGCTATACGCCACGACAAAGTTCGCGGCGTTTGCCGAGCCCTGGGTTGGAGCAAGCTGCCAGGCGACGAGCAGGGCTCCGACAACACGGACGACGACTGGCTCCGCAATATCGACCACGGCCATGAGGCGTGGTCGCAAGCACTCAGCGACCTTTACGGCCGAGCGTGCGCAACGACGTTCGCGGCAGGCAGCGGCCTCATCCACGATCATCTCGCCGACGATCTCAGAGCCTTGGCTGAGCACCCTCGAGGTACTCACCTAGGCCAACTCGCGGCATCGTGGTTCGACGGTGAACTGCCACCTCAGTTCCTACCACGCTACGACTACGAGTTCATCTACGAGCTCAAGGCCGCGGTGATCCGCCTTCGCCGGCGGTTCGCTCACGGGGACCTCGTCGCCCACACCGTGCTGGAGGAACTCGCGCTCTACTTGATCTTCGGAGAGGCTGAACTTCTTGCCGACATGAGCCCAGCCCTCTTCGATGGGGAGAACGACGATTGGCGTGAGTGGCTGACCGGGATTCTCGGTGACACGGATATCGAGCTCCTTCTGTTCACACCCGACTGGGCCCTGACCCCCGACTTCAACTACCACTTCGATCATTGGAACAAGAAACAGTTCAATACCAGCGAAAGTGGCAAGATCTCAACTGGTTAGGAGCCTGCTACGACGTGACCGGCCCTTGACCATGCAGCTCAGGGCAGCTTCGGCAGCACGTCCTCGTGCGGCAGAACCTCGGCGAGCACCATTGTCAGGTCGGCAGCGGAGCTGCGCGTGCAGTACGGCCTCTGCTCCGGGTCCCGCACCTCCAACCCGACCGGGGCACCGAGCAGGCCCGGGCGTTCGCGAGCCGACCCTGGAGCTGGAGATCCTGGTACGCCGGCTCCCACCACACCGCGAACGCGTGCTTCAGGTCGGCACCCCGGTCAGCGCGTCCGGGTCTCCCACACCGGCCGCTGGGGCTCGTCGTTGTGGACGACGATGTCGGCGTGCTGGGTCGGTCGGACCGCGGCGAAGTAGAGCTGCTGCGAGGGGATGTAACGCTCACGCCAGCGCCGTTCGACGTCGGCCCGAGTCGACACCCGGCGTTCCCGGATCACCGCACGATCGACGGTCTTCCTCAGCGTCGTCGACACGAAGACGCGCAGGTCCCACCGGTCGATCAGTTCCGGGCGCATCAGGAAGACGCCGTCGAAGACGAGCACGGCGTCGGCCGGGGCGGTCGTGACCCGCGGAGACAGCACGGCATCGGCGACGGGGTGGTAGACCGCGTGCTGGAAGCGCCGATCTCCGAGCGGACCGAGCGGATCGAGCAGAACCCGATTCAGCACGCTGTGGTCGTGGGCGTCGTGGTAACAGCCTTCGGCCGAGTACTCGCCGCGTCGATAGCGCTGCGACCGAGGGGCGAGGAAATCGTCGATGGAGGCGCGGATGACGTGACGGCCCTCTCTCCGCAGGACGGCGGCCAACTCGTCGGCGAGGGTGGTCTTGCCAGCGGCAGGCGGCCCGTCGATGGCGACCCGCGTCGGGTGGGCCACGGCCACGGAACCGACGGCCTCAGCCAGGCGGTCGAGCAGGTCGTCGCGGGTGCCGTGCATCAGCTGAACGTCCGGCCTACCGGAACTGCCCGTTGCTGCCGGAACGGCTCGACGTGCGCCAGGCGTTACGTTCCATGCTCGCTCAGCTCCCTGATGAACGTGACCGACTCGGCGGGCGACATCGCCAGCATCCTCAGCTTGTCGTACGCCATCGACAGCCGCGCCCCCGGGTGCGCGGCCTGTCGACCGAGGAGGTCGGCTGAACAGCGAATCGAATTCGTTGTCGGCCTTCGGTGGGCGGAACATCGACAGTCGTAGGATGCCCGCCGTGGGATACTCGGTGTGGCCTTCCGGTCGTCTGCACCTGCCAGAATCGGACGACGCCGCCGCGACAGCCGCCGCCAAGGCCGCCATGGCCGAGCAGGGTGGGGGGTACCAGCCCGACGCCGACGCGAACGAGACGCTCGTCGACATCGCGTGCGAGGCCAGAGCCTCGATCATCCGCGACGGGGACTGGGTCGAGTTCGATCACGACGACGAGGGCGACCCCAAGTGGTCGAACCAGGCGACAGCCTTCTACGTCGCCATCGCGCCGTTCGTCCGCTCCGGCGTCGTGCAGATCGAGGGCGAGGACGGCGCCCGCTGGTCCTACACGTACGCCGACGGGAGGGTGACCCAACAGGGTTGGAACGGCTGGGACGGATCGATCGAGCCGTTCGGTGACTACGTGGATCTCCCCTCGCCGGACTAGGGCGTCGCACCACCGACTCTCGCGCTCAGTCGGCTCGAATCACCTCATCCGGCCCTGTCTCATTCTGAGACGCGCGCTGCCGTTGCCGCAGCAGCGCAGCGGACACCGTGTGGCCGACACCACCGAGCGCCCACAACGCGGCAAATACCCATCGCCACGGCTCGGGGTTGCGGACGGCCAGGGTCAGCCACCCGGCGGCGATGAACAGCCAGACGCCTCCCGCGATGAAACCCCGCTTCGGCGTCTTCTCCGTCTGCCACCACGGATTCCTGGCCGGCTCCATATGGGCGATCATCGCACCCACCGAAGCATTGAGCCATTAGCGGAGAACCCGCTTGACGACCGCAGAGATGACCGGTGGCGCGGGTCAACCTGTCACCGGTGGGCGATGGCGTTCCTACGATCACGTCCATTCGGGTCCGGTCAGTGCTGCGGCCGGAGCACCTCGTACAGCGCTGTCCAGTTCCTGGTCCCCAGACCGGCGGCGATCGCGCGGTCGTAGTGTGACTTGACCGCCTTCGGCAGCTCGGGATCGACGCCGGCGGCCTCGCTGGTGCGCAGGATGTGCTCGGCGGTGGCCCCCATCATGAGGGCCGTGCTGAGGTCGCCGGGGTGTTCGCCCGCCGTGAGCTCGCCGGCGAGGGTCGCTCCGTCGCCGACCATCGCCGGGATGTCGGTCAGTGTCCGCAACGCGTCGGGAAGAAACTCTGCCGGGTCGACACCGGCCGAGGCGACGAGCGCGGTGGCGTGCAGCAGGCTGGACAGGCAGGTCAGGAACACGTCGAGGTGCGCCTGGTAGAACAGCTGCGCCAGGCCCGAGTCTTCGCCGAGGTACTTCGGCGTGCCGATCACGCGCAGCGCCGGCTCGTGCCGGTCGTAGGCGTCTCGTGGCCCGCTGTAGTACACGTAGGCGTCCGGGGTGCCGACGACGGGCGCGGGAACCATGACGCCGCCGGTGACGAAGTCCGCGCCGTACCTACTCGCCCAGTCAGCGGCCTCCCGTGAGGCTGTGGGCGTGTCCGAGCTGAGGTTGACGACGGTTCGGCCGGCCAGCGCACCCTCCCGCGCCGCACCGTCGAGGATCGCGTACATCGCCGGGTAGTCGGTGAGGCTGACGACGGTCACCGGACTCGCGGCGACCGCGTCGGCAGGCGTGGTGGCCACTGTGGCGCCGGCGGCGGCGAGCTGGTCCGCGCGGCCGCGCGTTCGGTTCCAGACGGTGAGCGGATGCCCGGCGCGCAGCAGCGCGGCGGACATGGCTCGCCCCATGGGGCCGAGCCCGATGACGGTGACCCGCTGGGGTGGGTCGATGGCATTCATGGGTATCCCTTCGCTCGCGGCGGCCGGGTGGCTGGGCGTCACCAGCGGCGGCACCCGTGGTCGGGGCGTTCGCGCCGCTCGTGTGGGTCAGCGAGCTGCGGTCTCCGACGATCGCAGGCTCTCGTAGATGCGGGCGAACCCCTCCGCGCCTCTGCCCGCGTCGATCTGCCGCCGGATGAGCTGTTGCACCATCGCGACGGCAGCCGGGTCGACCCCTTGCGCGACGCTCGCGTCGATGATGTCGCCGAGGTCGGAGAAGGTCAGACTCTGCTGGCCGGGGACGGTGTAGTCGCCGCCCTCGACGACTTCGGCGTAGCCGTCGAACGCGGCAGTCATCGCGGTCAGCCAGGGTGCGGAGAGCGCGGCGAACCGGCGCGCCGGGATGCCGGCCGGGGCGACCATCGCCGCGCCGTGCAGGAACCCCGCGAACATGACGTACATGCCAGCGAGCAGGGCCAGGTCGACCAGCGAGGCGAGACCAGCGTCCGGCCCCTGGAAGTCGCTCTCGCCCCAGTGGTCGAGCACGTGCCGGTGCCGGTCGAAGGCGTCGCGGGGGCCGCTGAACAGCACCAGCGAGCCGGGGCCGCCGATCATCTCCGGCACTGCCATGATCCCGCCGTCCAGGTAGCGGGCGTTCCGGTCCGCTGACCATCCAGCCAGTTCCCGCGCCTGCTCCGGGGTGGTCGTGGTGACGTTGACGATGGTCCGGCCGGCGAGGTCGGTGGCGACCGGATCAAGGACCTCGTGGACCGAGGCGTGGTCGAGCAGGCACACCACCACCAGTTCGGCCGCCCGTACCGCCTCGGCCGCGGCGCCGACCTCGGTCGCGCCCGCCGCGATGAGGGCGTCGGCGCGGCCCGCGGTGCGGTTCCACACGGTCGTCGGGTGCCCGGCCTTGACGACGGCCGCTGCCAGCGCGCCGCCCATCGCGCCCAGGCCGAGTACGCTGACGCGCTCCGGGTGAATGTGCATGGTGTGCTCCTCGCCGTGCTTGTCCTGGTTCGATCCTTGCCCTGTTCGGTAGCGTGGACCAGTACCGACTTCAGAGTGCGGTACTTACCTTTTCGTAAGTACCAGAGGAGGCTGGCATCCATGGCAACAGTTGACCGTCGCGGCCCGTACATCTGCGGCATCGACGCGGCGATGGACGTCGTCACCGGCAAGTGGAAGTCGCTGATCCTGTGGGAGTTGCACAGTCACGGCACCCGGCGCTTCGCCGAGCTGCGCCGAGGGCTGCCCGGCGTCAGCGAGAAGATGCTGATCCAGCACCTGCGCGAGATGGAGCAGGACGAGCTCGTGCACCGGGAGGTCTACCGTGAGGTGCCACCCAAGGTCGAATACTCGCTGACCGAGCACGGCATCTCACTCAACGCCGCGCTCGAGGCACTCGGCGACTGGGGCGTCGAGCGGATCCGTCGCATCGGTGCCGACACCGTCCACATCGACGCCGCCCGGGACACCACCACCGCGAAGACGCGCTCCGGCAACCGGGCTCCGTCATCCCGGCGTTGAGGCCGCCGCATTCCCAGGAGCAGCGAGAACGGTTGGTGGGCCGGAGGTACCACCATGCGAACCAGGCAGCGGCCGTCGCCGGTGATCCGTTGCCGCTGCGGATGTGCAGGTCAGGAGCGTGGCGCGGCGGCCCTCGATGGCCGCAGCCTCGTCAGCCACACTCATCGACACGACACCTACCGTACTCAATGCCTCGACGCCAACGGGCACGGAGAGCCAGGGGCGTCAGGAGCGGTACACATCCCTTCGATGATCGATGTCCACAACAGTTACGGTGCGGTTGTCGTCGTCGACGCGGTAGATGATCCGGTAGGTGCCTCGTCGGGCGCTCAACCGATCCGACAAAGGCGGCAACAAACGCTTTCCGACCCGGTAGGGCTCTCGCACCAACGGCCCGGTCATGAACTCGTACGCGGCGACAGCGACGGCCTCCGGCGACCGTTCGGCGAGCGCTCGACGGACGGTCGGCGTGGTGCGCAGCGTGTACGGATCTTCTGGCAGCCGGGGGCTCACGCGGCCGAGGCGCGACGGGCGCGAATGGTCTCCGCAAGCTGGTCGGCGGACACCTCTTCACCGCGGGCCAGTTCCGCGTCGGAGTCGGCCAGCCGCCGCAGGGTGCCCGCGTCCCCGAGAACCGCGACGGTTTCCTCCAGGCGCTCCAAGTCCTCCACCGACACCAGCACGGCGGACGGCCGACCATGCACGGTCACGGTCACCCGCTCGTGGTGGTCGTGCACCCGCCCCACCAGCTCAGAGAGCCGAGTCTTCACTTCCCCCAACGGCAAGGTCGTCATGGTCACAAGTATGACCAGAATCCGCTGGGGCGTCCACCGTTCCTCCAGACACCACGTCGATGGATCGCATGGTGAACACACGTCGCCACGAAGCGACAGGTCAGAAAGATGCGTGGGGCGGGCGGGACTCGAACCCGCGACCGAGGGATTATGAGTCCCCTGCTCTAACCGGCTGAGCTACCGCCCCGAAACACCGCGCCGGATCTTATCCCGACCGGTGGATCACGGGCCAGCAGCGATCTGACCCCACCTCATCACCGCCGTCGCCGCTTCAGCAGCACGATGGGCAACGCGAGGATAACAGTGAGCACCCAGCCGACCGCGATGACGCCCCAGAACCAGGCGTCGTCCTCGGAACTCTCCTCGGCGGCGAACATGCCGATGGTGAGTAGCAGGCAGAAGCCGCCCATGAGCAGGGTGCCGATTCCGCTGAGCACCATGACCGGGATCTCCCACCAGGAACGTCTGGAGGGGTCGGCCTCGCTGACGACGGGCTTCGGCTGCGGGATCTGGTCCGGGGTACGGGCCGGCATGGCGATGTGCCGGTCGGCCGGCACCGCGGCGTCGATGGCCGCCAGCGTCGGCGCGGGCACGTCGAGCATTGTCGGCTCGATGTGCAGCACGATGGCGTCCGCGCCGACCATTTGCCGCGCGCCGTCCGGCCAGGCGAGCATGACAGAGCAGTCGTCGTAGCGGACGGTCAGTGGCCCCTCCGGCCGCAGGTACGTCACCCCGTCGGCGCCGACACGGATGCCGCCGGCGCCCTGCTTCGCACGGTACGTGGTGCCGTCGACGGTGTCTGCGGAGTGGGTGGGCGCGGCGACGAAGCCGGCCCAGTCGGCGGAGTGGCCCCCGGGCACCATGAGCAACGCCGACCCCATCACCTCGCCTGCCACCTCGTGCAGGTCGGCGAGGGTCACCGCCTTCAGCTCGGCCCGGTGCTCGTCGATCGTGAGGTTCGGCTGCCCGGTCAGCAGGTTGACGGCGTACGACGGCAGCCGTGCGGCGTCCACCTCCCCGGTGGCCAGGAAGTCCTCGCGCTTCGCGACGGTGGCGTCGAGGTCCGCCTGTTCGATGCGCCCCACCCGCATCTTCGCGAGGACGTCGACGAATCCGCCGAGCACGGCGTCCTGTTTCTCCGCCAGCGCGTCGGCGAGCGCCCGCAGCGTGGCGTACCCGTCGCCGCGCGGCTCGTACCCCGTGGTGGTGGTGTAGGACAGGCCGGCGTCCTGGCGCAGTGACCGGTACAGCTCGCGCTCGAGGACCCCGGCGAAGGTGCTGGCGGCGGCGCTGCGTCGCACCACCGAGTCGAGCACGACGGCGCGGGCGCCGCTGACGAAGTACGCCGGGGTCCGTGGCAGCGCCGACGAGGCCGCCGGTACGGGTTGCCGGACCCCACCGGGCAGGGCGAGCCGCAGCCCGGCGGGCACGCGGGAACCGGCGATCCACAGCACGGCGTTCTCCCGGGTGAACCAGCGGGCGGTCCACTCCCGCAGGTCGTCGGCGGTGAGCCCGCCCAGGCCCCACTCGGGGTAGCTGCTCAGGCCGAAGTCGCGGGAGCCGTAGCGCCACAGCGGGATGTCGTCGACGGCGGCGGAGCCCCGGCTGCTCCATTCGGTGCGCAGGATCTCCTTCTCGACGTCCAGCCGCCCGACCGGCAGGTCGGAGAGGTGCCCGCAGACGGCGGTGAGGAAGGCCGCGATGTCCGCCTCGGAGCCCTGCGTGTGGAAGGTGGTGAACACCGGGGCGGTCGCGCCGTTGACGTGGTAGTCGGTGAGACCGAGCGGCGCGAGCGCGAGGTGTTCGATGAGGTGGGTGATGCCGGCTCGGGCAAGGGTCTCGTCGGCGGTGCCGACCCGGAAGGTCAACCCGGCGTGCATCGGCCCGCCGGTGGGGGCGAGCAGCGTGGGCACCCCGTCCACGTCCAGGTGCTGGATCATGACTGGCCACCCTTCGCGTACGCCTTGTCGCGGTACTTCGTGAAACCCTCGGCGTCGTCGACGTAGGCCCAGGGCAGTGAGGTGCCACGGTTGCCGAGCGCCCGGAACTGGCTGGCGGCGGCCGACCACTGCTCGGTGAGGCTGAACATCAGCGCGAACGACGAGCGGACCCAGACCCACCCGGGCCGGTCGACGAAGTCCGGGTGCAGCACTGATCGCTGCCCGGCGCGCATGATCTCGTTCACCACCGCTTCGCTGCGCAGGTAGGCCGACTGCTCCCGTGCGGTGTCGAAGTCGAGCCAGCGTTCCAGATGCGCCTCCGCGACGACGACGGCGTTCAGCGACCCGTCGGGCGCGGCGTCCGCGCACTCACGGGCGAAGCCGAACGCCCGGTCCCAGTTCCCGCTCCACTTCGGGCAGAACTGCTGGAGCAGGCTCGCCTGGGCGGGGGCATGGTGCGGGTGGTGCTGGGCGAGCCGGTCGTAGCGGCGGCGGGCCTCGTTCTGGCCCAGTTGTAGGCCGCGGGCGAGGGTGATCCGCTGGGTCCACGCTGCCGCGTCGTCCGGGTGGCGTGCGGTGACGTCGATGAGAACCTGCTCGGCGCGGCGCAGGTGGTCGTGGAACTGGTCGAACTGCGACCGACTGACGTGCTCCGCTCGGGCGCCGCTACGGATCCGCCAACCCGCGCAGATGAGGTGCGTGCCGAGCAGGGTGCCCGCGAGCTGGTCGGTGGGGTCCTCGTCGTGGACGCGGCGCAGGAACGCGTCGGTGGTGCAGTGGTCGCCGGCCTCCCGGACGAGCAGGGTACGGCCGTCGTGGTCACGGTCGGCGAACAGTGCGCGGACAGCGGGCCAGTCGGCCGCGTCGAGCGCCTTCCGGAGGTCGTTGACCTCGGGGTACGCGGCACCGGCGTCGAAGGTGGGTGCCGGTAGAGGGGCGGGCATGGCGGCGATCATAGGTGATCAACTACGCCGCCGATGTCCCGTTTACCGGCCCGTCCGCAGCCCGTTCACGTCGCGCGCAGCTCGTCCAGCACCGCCCCGGCGGCCCGCCAGCCGCTGGTCAGAGCGCCCTGGATCGATGGGCTGTCCCGGTGGTCACCGGCCACGAACAGGCCCTTCCCCAGCGCGACGGGCTTGCGCAGCCGACCCTGCGGCGGCGGCGCGGCGGGCAGCGCCTGCGGTACGGCGACGGTGGTGAGGTGGGTCCAGTCGGCGGTGGACCGGCCGTACAGCCGGGTCAACTCGGCCCGGATGGTCGGCTCGGGTGGGGCGGTCGGGCCGACCACCGAGGTGGCCACGAGGTGCCGGCCGGCCGGGGCGTAGGTCGGTGCCGCGTTGCTGAGCACCACCGTGTTCGCCACGATCTCCCGCCGCTCGCCGTCGACGAGCAGGATGGGCTCGCTCAGCGGCGGCTCGGGAGCGCTGTGGTAGTAGGTGGTGTAGCTGTGCATCCGTACCGTCGTCAGGGCCGGTAGCAGCGCGGACGCGGCGGGTGGGTCGACGGCGACCACGACGGCCCGGCAGCGGATCTCGCCGGCCTGGGTGCGGACCCGGCCGGGGACGACCTCGGCGACCGGGGTGTCCAGGTCGAGCAGGTCGGCGGGGAGCGGGTCGGCGATGGCCCGGGGCAGCGCGGCCATGCCCTCGGCGGGCAGGCCGATCCGGCCGCGGGCGAAGGAGCGCAGCACCATCGCGAACACGTGACTGGAGGTGGACAGCTCCCGGTCGATGAAGACGCCGGACAGGAACGGCCGCAGCAGCTCCTCGATGATGGCGTCGGAGAGGCCGGCCCGGCGCAGCGCCGTCTCGGTGGTGGTCTCCGGCGCGGCGAGCAGTCGGGCCGGCGGCAGCGTGGCGCAGCCCGTGGCGAGCGTGGCGAAGCGCAGACGGTCGAGCAGGGTGCCGACCCCGGCGAGCGCGGTGCGGGGGCCGCCGGTCGGCTCGCGCAGCGGGTTGACCAGCCGGAGCAGGTCGTCGCCCTTGCGCACTAGCACCCCGGAGGTGAAGTAGCCGAGCCGCAGCCGGTCGGTGTCGAGCAGCGTGCCGAGCCGGGGGTAGGCGGTGTTGAGCACCTGGAAACCCCTGTCGATGCGGTAGCCGTCGACCACGTCGGTGGCGACCCGGCCGCCGAGCCGGCCGCCGGCCTCCAGCAGCCGCCAGGGCACGCCGGCGCGGTGCAGCCGGCGGGCGGCGGCGAGGCCGGCCAGGCCGCCGCCGACGATGACCACATCGGTTTCAGCCAGCACCGCGCGCCTCCCGCTCACCGTTCGTCCGGGACAACCGGCCCGGCCACCAGATCTTCGGCCCGATGTCGTACGCGAGTGCGGGCACCAGCAACGACCGGACGATGATGGTGTCGATCAGTACCCCGATGGCGACCGCGCTACCCAGCTCGACGAGCACGACGAGGGGCAGCACGGCGAGAGCGGAGAAGGTGGCCGCGAGCACGATGCCGGCGGAGGTGATCACCCCGCCGGTGACGGCGAGGCCGGCGAGCACACCGGCGCGGGTGCCCCGCCGGACCGACTCCTCGCGTACCCGGCTCATCAGGAAGATGTTGTAGTCGATCCCGAGCGCGACCAGGAAGACGAAGGCGAACAGCGGGAACGAGGAGTCCACGCCGGGAAAGTCGAAGACGTGCCGGAACAGCAGCGCGCACAGCCCGAGGGTCGCGGCGAAGCTGAGCAGCACCGTGGCGATCAGCAGCAGCGGGGCGAGCAGGGCCCGCAGCAGCAGGGCGAGGATCACCAGGATGACCAGCAGCACCACCGGGATGATGACGTTCTGGTCGCGCTTCGCGGCGTCCGAGGTGTCCACGTTGATCGCGGTGAAGCCGCCGACCACGGCGTCCGCGCCGGGCACCCGGTGGACGGCGACCCGCAGCTCGCGGATGGTCCGCTCGGCGCCG
Source organism: Micromonospora sp. WMMD1120 (assembly GCF_029626235.1). NCBI lineage: Bacteria > Bacillati > Actinomycetota > Actinomycetes > Micromonosporales > Micromonosporaceae > Micromonospora > Micromonospora sp. WMMD1120. Next base: position 494,388 of record NZ_JARUBO010000005.1, read on the forward strand.
TCGCTGTCCGGCGGGTCGGTCAGCGTCGCCTCCAGTTGCACCCGCCCGTCGACGACCTTCGGCGCGGCGCCGGGGTCGGGTGGGCCGGCCTGCGGGCCGGCGGTGAGCGGGCGGACGTCGGCGACGCCGGGCACGTCCTGCGCCACCTGGGCGACCTGCCGGGCGGCCCGCTCGGTGGTGAAGATGCTGGCCGGGCTTCCGGTGCCTCCCGGGTAGTGCCGGGCGATCACCTCCTGCCCGTCCACCGAGTCGGTGCGCTGGGTGAACAGGTCGGACTGGCCGAGGGTGGTGGCGCCGAGCTGGGTGAGGCCGAGCGTGAGCACCGCCAGCACCACGGCGGTGCTCAACCAGATCGGCCGGGCGTGCCGGGCCACGAAGCCGGCCACCCGGCTCCAGATGCCGTGCTCGACCCGGGGGTCGGCCTGGTCGGCCCGGGGCCTGCGGGGCCAGAACGCCCACCGGCCGCCGAGCACCAGCAGCGCGGGCAGGAAGGTGAGCATGACCAGCAGGGTGGCGGCGATGCCGATGGCCGCGACCGGACCCAGCGCCCGGTTCGAGTTGAGGCTGGACAGCAGCAGGCAGAGGAGGCTGACGATGACCGTGCCGCCGGAGGCGATGATGGCCGGCGCGGCACCCTTCCAGGCGGCGCGCATCGCGTCCCAGGGCCGGCCGTGCCGGTGCAACTCCTCCCGGTAGCGGGCGATGAGCAGCAGCGCGTAGTCGGTGCCGGCGCCGAAGACCAGCACGGTGAGGATGCCCTGGGCCTGCCCGTTGAGCTTGAGCACGTCGGCGTCCGCGAGCAGGTAGACGAAGACCGCGGCGAGGGCGTACGACATCCCGGCGGCGAGCAGCGGAAAGATCCAGAGCACCGGGCTGCGGTAGACGACCAACAGGATGATCAGCACCACGACCAGGGTGACCAGCAGCAGCGGCCCGTCGATGGCGGAGAACACCTCGATCAGGTCGGCCAGCAGCCCGGCCGGTCCGGCGACGTCCACGCTCAGCCCGTCCCGGTCACCGCCGGCGCTGTCGCGCAGGTCTTCGACGACACGGCCGATCTGCTCGCCCTCGGCGTCGTCCACCGGCACGATGACCTGGACCGCCTGACCGTCCTCGCTCGGGATGGGCGGGGGCAGCGGGGTGACCACTCCGGGGATCTGGGCGAACCGGGCGGCGTCGGCGCGTACCCGTTGCCGGTCGGCGTCGGTGATCCCGGTGGGCCGCTCGTAGACGACGAGGGCCGGGATGGTCTGCCGGTCGACGAAGTCGTCGGCCAGATCCTGGGCCCGGGTCGCCTCCGCGTCGGTGGGCAGGAAGGCGGCATTGTCGTTGGTGGCGACCTCGCTGAGCCGCCCCGAGTACGGACCGGCGACGGCGCCGACCACCAGCCAGGCCAGCACGATCGCCACCGCGATCAGCGTGACCCGGCCGCCTCGTCCGGACATCCGCACTCACCCCATGGATCGACGCGTGAGTCGACGTGGCGGAAGCCTCGGTCGACAGCGACCATCCTGCCGGGCACACGAGCGCCAAGCGGTCCAAACCTCGCATTCTGCCCCGTGCCCCGTGCCCCGTGCCCCGTGCCCCGTGCCCCGTGCCCCGTGCCCCGTGCCCGAGATTGTGCTCGAACCAGGAAGTAGTGGCCTCCCGACGCACCGACACCACTACAACAATGTTCGAGCGCGATCTCGGGCGCCCGAAACCAACCGGTGCGTGTTGGGCACGGAAAACGCCCGCCGGCATGCGGGCCGACGGGCGCGGGATGGAGAAGCTCCCCCGATTGGACTCGAACCAATAACCTGCCGGTTAACAGCCGGCTGCTCTGCCAATTGAGCTACAGGGGACCGTGCACCGCGCGACACCGGATCTCCCCGACGCCGTGCGACGGGACAAGAGTACAGGACATTCCCCGGTGGTGGTCCAGCGGGTTCCGCCCCGACTCGCGAAGATCAAGAAGCGCAGGTCACCGGCGGGACGTATCGACAATCGGTGTAAATCGCCATCCCGGCACAAGCATGCTTGAGCGGGGAGCAGGATGGGTAGTTAGCTGCGGACAGAGGACGCAGGCGCGAACAGGTCGCCTTCCGACGGGGCAACCCGCCGGGGTGACGGCGCGTCAGGTACGGAAGGAGCCGCCATGCGCGGAAAGATCATGTTTCTTGGCGGGCTGGCTGCGGGATTCGTCCTGGGCGCCCGTGCCGGCCGGGAGAAGTACGAGGAGCTGGTGGTCCGGGGCCGCAAGGTGCTCGACCACCCGACCGTCCAGGAGGCGGCCGGGGTCGCGCAGGCCCAGGCCAACAAGCTCTACAGCGAGGGTAAGGACAAGCTCGGCCACACCAGGCTGGGCGAGAAGCTGGGCACCGGCAACGGCAGCTCCGGCAAGCAGGAGCTGACCGCCGCCGACGACGCGTTCGCCGGCACGCCCGCCACCGTGGGCGCCAAGGCGGGCAACAGCCCGGTCGGCACGACCTCCGGGTCGCCGTCGTCCACGAACCCCCGCACCAAGCCGTCCGGCACGGGCACGAACGCCAGCACGCTCTGATCCACCGCACCTCGACGGGCCGGTCGCCGCAGGGCGACCGGCCCGTGGTACGTCCGGGGTGCGCTCAGTCCTTGCTGCTGAACGCCGCGTCGAAGGCGGCGCTCGGGGCGTCGAAGGCGAGCCGGCGGACGAACTGCAACGCCTCCGGGGCACCGACCAGGCGGTCCATCCCGGCGTCCTCCCACTCGATCGAGATCGGGCCGTCGTAGCCGATCGCGTTCAGGGCGCGGAAGCAGTCCTCCCAGGGCACGTCGCCGTGCCCGGTGGAGACGAAGTCCCACCCGCGGCGCAGGTCCGCCCAGGGCAGGTGCGAGGCGAGCCGGCCGCGTCGGCCGTCGCCGGTACGCACCTTGGCGTCCTTGCAGTCCACGTGGTAGATCCGGTCGGCGAAGTCGAAGATGAAGTTCACCGGGTCCAGCTCCTGCCAGACGAAGTGCGACGGGTCCCAGTTGAGCCCGAACGCCGGCCGGTTGCCGATCGCCTCCAACGTCCGCTTCGTCGTCCAGTAGTCGTACGCGATCTCGCTCGGGTGCACCTCGTGCGCGAACCGCACCCCCACCTCGTCGAACACGTCGAGGATCGGGTTCCACCGGTCGGCGAAGTCCTGGTAGCCGCGCTCGATCATCGACGGCGGCACCGGCGGGAACATCGCGAGGGTGTGCCAGATCGACGAGCCGGTGAAACCGACGACGGTGTTCACACCAAGCTTCGCCGCCGCCCGCGCGGTGTCCTTGATCTCCTCGGCGGCCCGCTGACGGACGCCCTCGGGCTCCCCGTCACCCCAGATGCGACCGGGCAGGATGTCCTGGTGCCGCTCGTCGATCGGGTGGTCGCAGACCGCCTGACCGACAAGGTGGTTGGAGATCGTGAAGACCTGGAGGTTGTGCTTCGCGAGGGTCTCCTTCTTACGCTCGACGTACGAGTCGTCGGCGAGCGCCTTGTCGACCTCGAAGTGGTCGCCCCAGCAGGCGAGCTCCAGACCGTCGTAGCCCCACTCGGAGGCGAGCCGGCAGACCTCCTCGAACGGAAGGTCGGCCCACTGGCCCGTGAAGAGCGTGATGGGTCGCGCCATTGTCCTTCTCCCCTGTTGTGATGGGGATTCCCTGTGCGGACCGGGGCGAGGGTGACCGGACGTACGCGGCGAGGGACGGCCACCGGTGGGTGTGCTGCACACCTGGGCCCGGCGGGTTGCGCCTCCCACCGGGTCACCGGCCACCGTACGGTCGCCGACCCCACCCTATTTGCGCCGCACCCCATCACGGAAGTCCCAGCGCCGGCCAATCATCCGACCACCTCCTCCGGAGCGGGCAGAACCGCCCGGACGGTGAACCCACCACCGGCGCGTGGCCCGGCGGAGAACGTGCCGCCGAGCCGCTCGGCGCGCCTGCGTACCCCGAGCAGACCTTGACCGGCACCCCGGGTGGGCGCGCGAACGGCGCCCTCGTCGCGGACCTCGATCGTGATGCCGGTGGCGTCGTAGCGCAGGCGGACCGCCACCGGCGCGCCCGGGGCGTGCCGGCACGCGTTGGTCAGCGCCTCCTCGATGACCCGGTACGCCACCAGGTCGACCGGACCGGGCAGCGGCCGGGGCTGACCCGCCATGGTCCACCGCACCGGCTGACCGGCGGCGAAGCCCTCGACCAGCGCGTCGAGACGGTTCAGGCTGGCCGTCGACGTCGACGTGTCGTCGGGCTCCGCCGCCCGGCCCAGCGCGCCGCGCAGTTGGTGACCTCGCGCCAGCAGCATCCCGCGCCACTGCGCGAACCGACCCATGCCCCCCAAACTACGCCCCCACCCACCCCCACCCACCCCCACCCCGCGCCCCCACCCCGCACCCCCACCCCGCCACACGCCCCGCCACACGCCCCGCCACACGCCCCGCCACACGCCCCGCCGATCTTGCACTTTGTGCTGCCGAAATGCCGGTATTGATGGCATTGGTCGCGACAGGAAGTGCAAGATCGACGGGGCGTTGGGGCGGGGGCGTTGGGGCGGGGGCGTTGGGGCGGGGGCGGGGGTGGGGACGGCGTTGGGGCGGGGGCGGGGTGGGGTTAGGGCAGGGTCCACTTCTGGTTGGCGGCGTTGCTGATGCAGCTCCACAGGTGGACCACTGTGCTGTCGGCGGAGTTGTTGCCGGAGACGTCCAGGCACTTGCCCGACGACGGGTTGCGCAGGGTGCCGTCGGACTGCGCAGCCCAGTTCTGGGCGCCGCTGCCGTTGCAGGTCCAGAGCTGGATCTTGGTGCCGTTGGCGGTACCGCTGCCGTTGACGTCCAGGCACTTGCCGAGCGCCCTGATCGTCGGGGTCTGCGTCACGGTCCAGGTCTGCGCCGCGCTGCCGTTGCAGGTGTAGATCTGGACCTGGGTGCCGTCGGCGGTGCCGCCGTTGCGGACGTCCAGGCACTTGCCGGCCAGGCCCTTGATCGGGCCCACCCCGTTCGTGCCGCCGGTGCCCTTGACCAGTGTGAAGTCGTCGACGTCGAAGAGCCCGGTGCCGCTACCGGTGAAGGTGAGGTAGAGGTTCTGGGTGCCGGACGGGACGTTCGACAGCGTGGTGCTCACGTTCGCGTAGGTGTCCCAGCTGCCGGTGTTGGGCACCGCGACAGTGCCGAGCACCGGGCCGGTGGCCGAGCCGGTGCGCACCTGGATGCTGCCGCCCGCGCCGCCCGAGACGACCCGGGTCGTGAACGAGGTGACACCGGTCAGGTTGACGCCGTTGTACGCGGCCCAGTCACCCGGCTCGATGTAGCCGAGCGTCTGCCCACCGTTGGCGCCCGCCTTGGTGAACGCGGAGACACCGTTCGCCGAGCTGAACGCCTCGGCCTGGATCGTGGTGTTGCCGGTCGGCGGGGGCGTGCCGCCCAGCTCCTTGATCCGGATGTTGCGGAACGCGACGTCGTCACCGGTGCCGTGGTTCTGGATGCCGATGTGGCCGGCCAGTGAGCGGACCGGGTTGGTGTTGGTGAAGTCGTTGATCTTCACGCCGTTGAGGAAGACCTGCAACCGCTCACCCTCGACCAACAGCTCGTACGTGTTCCACTCCCCCGGCGCGTTCAGCGCCGCGTCGCGGGCGGCGATGTCGGCGGCCTTGTACGTGTAGACCGCGCCGGTGGTGCGGTCGACCGCGTCGGTGGCGTCGATCTGGACCTCGTAGCCGTTGTCGATCGCCGACTGCGGGCTACTCGACGGCGGGAAGCCGATGAAGATGCCGGAGTTGTCGTCACCGGCCATCTTCCAGTCCAGCTTGAGCGAGTAGTTGGTGAACTGCTTGGCGCTGTACCAGTACAGGCCCATGCCGCCGACCGAGGTCAGCGTGGCGTCGGAGTTGGTGAAGCTGCCCGGACCGGCCTGCGACCACCCGGTCGTCGAGCCGTTGTACAGCGGGGTGTAGCCGGTCTCGGGCCGGCAGTCGGCCTTGCTCCGGCCGGAGGCGTACCGGATGCCGCCGAGCAGGTGGTTGCGGAACGCCGGCTCCGCGTACGACGCCTGGGTGTGCCCGGCGCCGGTGTAGAAGGACCGGCCGCCGTTGTAGCTCTTGCACCAGCTCAGCGGGTGGTCCGCGCCCATCCCGCCACCGGAGTACGACGACTCGTCGAGGGTGGCCAGCACGTGCGCCGTGGACCGGGGGTTGGTCCGGTAGTTGTACCACTCGTCGGTGCGGGTCCAGGTCTGCGGCAGGTGTGCGGTCGCCGCGTGCCCCCGGTCCTCCACCTTGATGGTGGCCTGCTGGATGGCCGGGTGCGAGTTGAACCACGCGCCCACCAGGTTGCCGTAGAACGGCCAGTCGTACTCGGTGTCGGCGGCGGCGTGCACGCCGACGTAGCCGCGCCCGGAGGCGATGTACGACTCGAAGGCGGTCTGCTGGGTGGCGTTGAGCACGTCGCCGGTGGTGTTGAGGAAGACCACCGCCTCGTACTGGTTGAGGTTGCTGGTGGTGAAGGCGGCGGCGTCCTCGGTGGCGGTGACGGTGAAGTTGTTCGCCGCGCCGAGGTCGCGGATGGTCTGGATGCCGACCGGGATCGCGTCGTGCCGGAAACCGGCGGTCTTGGAGAAGACCAGCACGTCGTAGGGGGCGTCGGCGGCGCTGGCCGGGGTGGCGGGTGTCGTACAGGCGAGGACGGCGAGGGCGGCCATGGCCGCACCGAGGACGGGTCGCAGGCGTCTGCGCATATCGCTCTCCTAATCGCGGGTTAGGAGGGGCCCCTCGGCAACCACTCTAGGCGCTGCCGAGGGGGCCTCTCCTCAGCTCAGGGCAGGGTCCACTTCTGGTTTGCGGCACCGCTGACGCAGGTCCACAGGTGGACCACGGTGCTGTCGGCGGAGTTGTTGCCGGAGACGTCCAGGCACTTGCCGGACGCCGCGCTGCGCAGCGTGCCGTCGGCCTGGGCCGTCCAGTTCTGCGCGGCCGTACCGTTGCAGGTCCAGAGCTGGATCTTGGTGCCGTCCGCGGTCCCGGCGCCGGAGACGTCCAGGCACTTGCCCAACGATTTGATCGTGGAGTTGGGGGTGACCGCCCAGGTCTGCGCCGCGCTGCCGTTGCAGGTGTAGATCTGGATCTGCGTGCCGTCGGCGGTGGCCGCGTTGCGGACGTCCAGGCACTTGCCGCCCAGACCCTTGATCGGGCCGGTCCCGCCACCACCGGTGGAGGTGCCGGTGACGAAGGTGAAGGCGTCCAGGTCGAAGAGCGCCCCGGTGCCCGAGCCGGCGAACGTCAGGTAGAGCGTGGTGGTGCCGGTCGGCGGGTTGCTGATCGTCCCGGTGACGGTGGTGAAGGTTTCCCAGCCGCCGGTCACCGGGACCGGGGCCGAGCCGAGCACCGTGCCGGTGGCCGAGCCGGCCCGGACCTGGAGGGTGCCGCCGGCGCCCGCCGAGGAGACCCGGGCGGTGAACGACGTCACGTTGCCCAACCGGTACGGCTGGAACGCGATCCAGTCACCGTTGTTGATGTCGCCGACGGTCTTGCCACCCTCGGCCGGGGTCTTGCTGAACACGTTGATCCCGGACGAGGTGCCGTAGAACTCGGCCTGCCGGTGGCGCGGCGGCAGCGTGTGCTGGGTGTGCGTGGTCAGCCCGCCGGCGTCGGTGTACTCCGCGTCGAAGATCGCGAAGATGTTCGCCGCGTCGTCGTGCTCGCCGTCGACCGGGATGGTGATCGAGCCCGAGCAGCCGGTCTTCGAGGTGATCTGGTGTCCGTGCTGGTCGTGGCCGAGCACGTAGGTCATCTTGACCTTCGTGCAGTCGATGGTGCCGTCCTCCGGGTCGGTCACCGTGATGCTGTACGGCACCGTGTCGCCGAAGCCGAAGAGCTGGCCGTTGCCCGGGTTGTTGATCGTGACCGTGGGCGCGGTGTTGCCGACGTTGATCCGTACGCTGCTGCTGCCGGTGGCCCCCTGCGGGTCGCGGACCGTCAGCGTGGCCGTGTAGGTGCCGTTCGAGGTGTACGTCTTCGTCGGGTTGGCCGCCGTCGAGGTGGTCCCGTCGCCGAAGGCCCACGAGTAGGTCAGCGTGCCGCCCTCGGGGTCGGACGAGCCGGCCGAGGAGAAGGTGACCGCGAGCGGGGCCGCCCCCGAGGTGCGGTTGGCGCTGGCCACCGCGGTGGGCGCCCGGTTGCCGCCACCGACGTAGTCGAAGCGGTAGAGCGCCGAGTTGGCGTCACCGTTGAAGTAGCCGGTGCCGTAGTCGAGCACGTAGTAGGCGCCGTCCGGGCCGAACGCCGAGTCCATCACCTGCTTGCCGACCCAGGGGAAGGTGTCGATGGCGCCCCGGGAGCCGTCGGAGTTGACGTGGATCGGCTTGATCCAACCCCGGCCGAACTCGGTGGCGAAGAACTGGCCGTCGAAGGACTGCGGGAACTTCGTGGTGGAGGTCGACGAGGCGTTGTACCGGTAGACCGGGCCGCCCATCGGCGACTCGGAGCCGCCGCCGAACTCGGTCGGGGTGCCGGCGTCACCGGCGTACCGGATCCAGGCCGGTTGGGCCGGCGGCAGGGTGGTCCGGCCGGTGTTGCGGAACGAGTTGTTGGTCGGCCCGCCGGTGCAGTTGTACTTCGCCCCGCTGGTGTTGGTGGCGAAGTCCCACTCGTTGTACGTCTCGGTGGTGGTGTTGGTGCCGGTGCAGTACGGCCAGCCGTAGTTGCCCGGCGCGGCGACCCTGTTGAACTCCACCTGGCCGGACGGCCCGCGGGTGGAGCTGGTGGAGCCGGCGTCCGGCCCGTAGTCGCCGACGTAGACGACACCGGTGGCCTTGTCCACGCTGATCCGGAACGGGTTGCGGAAGCCCATCGCGTAGATCTCCGGGCGCGTCTGGGCGGTGCCGGGGGCGAACAGGTTGCCGGACGGGATGGAGTACGTCCCGTTCGCGTTCACCTTGATCCGCAGGATCTTGCCGCGCAGGTCGTTGGTGTTGCCGGCGCTGCGCTGGGCGTCGTACGCCGGGTTGCGGTTGGTCCGCTCGTCCAGCGGCGAGTAGCCGGCGGACTCGAACGGGTTGGTGTCGTCACCGGTCGACAGGTAGAGGTTGCCGGCGGCGTCGAAGTCGATGTCCCCACCGACGTGGCAGCACATGCCCCGGTTGGCCGGGACGTCGAGCACGTCGACCTTGCTGGACTGGTTGAGCGTGAAGTCGGAGTTCAGCGTGAACCGGGAGAGGCGGTTCACCCCGTTCCAGGCGGAGAAGTCGGTGCCGGTGGCGGGCGCGTCGCCGCTGGGTGTGGAGAGCGGCGGGGCGTAGTAGAGGTAGATCTGCCGGTTGCTGGCGAAGCCGGGGTCGACCCCGACGCCCTGCAACCCCTCCTCGTCGTGCGTGTAGACCGGGAGGGTGCCGATCACCGAGGTGGTGCCGCCCGCGTCGGTACGACGCAGGGTGCCGTTGCGGGCGGTGTGCAGGACCGACCGGTCCGGCAGCACCGCCAACGACATCGGCTCACCCATGTCGTTGACGCCGCGGGCCAGCTCGACCTGCTGGAAGTCGCTGGCGACGATGGTGTGCGCCTGCGCGGGCGCCGAGCCGGCGGCCAGCGCGACGCTGCCGGCGGTGACCGCCAGCAGCAGCGCTGATCCGGCTGAGGACCACCTTCGGGATCGACGCGTGGGAGCGTCCTTCATGGACATCTGTGCTGCCCCTTCCTGACGATGGACTGCCAGGCCGGGCGCGCGCCGTCGCGCCGGATGCCGTAGCGGTGGGTGGTGGGGGTCGATGGGTTACCGCGCCGCCGGTTCACCTCGACGAAACAATGTCGTGTTGGTCACGACACTAAATAACGAGTGTCGATGTGTCCATACCTTCCGGCGACCCAGCATCAACTTTCGTCGATTTGATCGAAAGTCGCCGGTCAGGCGCGGCGGTCGATGGCCTGTTCGGCCAGCGCGACAAGCGCCGCGCGCGCCTCGTCGGCCACCGCCGCGTTCTTCAGCGCGGCGAGCGCGGCCTCGGTCCGGACCCTGATCATCTGTTCGATCCGCTCCCGGGCGCCGGTCGCGTCGATGATCCCGCGCAGTTCCGCGGCGCCCTCGGCGTCCAACGCCGGGTTGCCGAACAGCTCCCGCAGCCGGATCGTCTGCGGCCGGTCGGCGGCGCTGCGGGCCAGCGCCATCATCACCGTGGGCTTGCCCTCCCGCAGGTCGTCGAGGATCGACTTGCCGGTGACCGCCGGGTCGCCGAAGACGCCCAGCACGTCGTCGCGGAGCTGGAACGCGTCGCCCAGCGGGTCACCGAACTCGCCGAGCGCGTCTATCAGCTCCGGCTCCGCGCCGGCCAGGGCCGCGCCGATCTGCAACGGTCGGGTGACCGTGTACCGGGCCGCCTTCATCCGGATCACGGTGAGCGCGCTCGCCACCGAACCGTCGCCCACACCGGAGACCAGGTCCAGGTACTCCCCCGCGATCACCTCGGTGCGCATCAGGGCGAACACGCTGTATCCCCGGTGCACCTCCTCGGTGCTCAGCCCGCACTCGTGGAACATCTGGTCCGACCAGGCGGCGCAGAGGTCGCCGCAGAGCAGCGCGGTGTTGCGGCCGTACGCCTCGGGGTCGCCCCGCCAGGACGAGCGGGTGTGCAGGTCGGCGAAGAGCCGGTGCACCGACGGCTCGCCCCGGCGGCGGTCGCTGCCGTCCAGGATGTCGTCGTGGATCAGCGCGAACGCGTGGAACAGCTCCAGCGCCGCGGCGGCCACCACGATCGGGGTGCCGTCGGCCGCTCCCGCGCCGCGCCAGCCCCAGTAGCAGAACAGCGGCCGGATCCGCTTGCCACCGGCCAGCACGAACCGCTGCAACGCGGTGAACACCCCGCGCGGCGCGCCGTCCGGCCAGTCCGGGCCCTGCCGGTCGAGGAACCCGGCCAGCTCGGCGTCGAAGCGCGCCCGCAGCTCACTCGCGTCGGTCGCCGCGACGGTGAGCGTCATCCCCGCTCCCCCGAGCCGTCCGCACCACCGGCGCCCAGGCCGGCCAGCTCCAGCAGCAGGGCCTTGACCTCGGTTGCCGCGATCCGGTCCCGGGCCGCCGTCGGGTCGGAGCAGAGCAGCACCGGTGCGTCCGCCGGGTCGTCCGGCAGCCGGCCGTGCGAGCCCCGCACCGCCCGCGCGCCGGCGTCCAGGCCGACAGCGCTCATCAGGTACCGCATGCCCAGCTTCTTGCGGGCCAGCGCCACACCGGCACGAGTCTTCGCCGCACCGGGGTTGGCCGGATCGAAGAACAGCTCGGCGGGGTCGTAACCCGGCTTCCGATGAATCTCCACGAGTCGGGCGAAGTCCGGTGCCCGGTCGTCGTCCAGCCAGTAGTAGTAGGTGAACCAGGCGTCCGGCTCGGCCACCAGCACCAGTTCACCGGCGCGCGGGTGGTCCAATCCGTGCGCGGCCTTGCCGTCGGCGTCGAGCACCTCGGCCACCCCGGGCAGGCCGGCGCAGAGCTTCGCCACCGCCGGCACGTCGGCCGGGTCCCTGACGTAGACGTGCGCGACCTGGTGGTCGGCGACGGCGAACGCCTTCGACGTCCACGGGTCGAGGTATTCCATACCGGCCTGGGTGTGCACCCGCAACAGCCCCTCGGAGCGCAGCAACCGGTTGACGTCCACCGGCCGGGACACGTCGGTGATGCCGTACTCGGAGAGCACCACCACAGTGGCGTCCCGGGCCCGGGCGGCGTCCAGCAGCGGACCGAGCACCGCGTCCAGCTCGGCCGCCGCGGCTGCGGCCTGGGGTGACGACGGGCCGAACCGTTGCAGGTCGTAGTCGAGGTGCGGGACGTAGACAAGGGTCAGGTCCGGTGACACGTCCGCCAGTAGCTGCTCGGCCGCCTGACAGATCCACTTCGACGACGGCAGACCGGCGGTCGGCCCCCAGTAGGTGAACAGCGGGAACGTGCCGAGCCGCCCGGTCAGGGCGTCGTGCAGCTCCGGCGGGTCGGTGTAGCAGTCGGGCTCCTTGCGGCCGTCGGCGTAGTACACCGGGCGGGGGGTGACGGTCCAGTTGACGTCCGCGCCCATCGCGTACCACCAGCAGACGTTCGCCACCGTGTAGCCCGGCTCGGCCCGGCGGGCCGCGTGCCAGAGCTTGTCCCCGCCGACGAGCGCGTTGTGCTGCCGCCACAGCAGCACCTCGCCCAACTCCCGGAAATACCACCCGTTACCGACGATGCCGTGCCCGCTGGGCGGCTCACCGGTGAGGAAGGTGGACTGCACCGAGCAGGTCACCGCCGGCAGCACCGTGCCCAGCTCGGCCCGGAAACCGCCGTCGGCGACGCCGCGCAGTCGGGGCATGTGCTTCAGCAGTCGCGGGGTCAACCCCACCACGTCGAGGACCACCAGTCGCCGGCTCATCGCGTCACCCCCATGCTCACGGTTCGGTCAACGGTCAGCCCGAGGCCGACCAGTTCGTCGCGCGCGAAGGCCAGCTCGGCGGCGATGCCGGCGGCCAGCTCCGCGTCGGTGCCGGGCCGCCGTGCGGCCGGCAGCACCCCCCAGGTGTACGTCTCGACGTCGAGGTGGTCGCAGCCCGCGTCCGGCCCGTCGAAGAGCGCTCTCAGAGCCGCGCGGAGCACCGGTAGTGTCGAGCCGAGCGGTTCCTCGGGTGGCGCGTGCAGCGGCACGTGGTAGTGCACCCGCCACGGTCCGGGCAGGGCCCGGTCCAGCGCCTCGTCCAGGTCGTCGGCGGCGTACGCCGGGTCGGCCGGGTCACCCGGACCGGCACAGCCGGCGCCCCGGGTCTGGTGCAGGAAGCGCGGCTCCACCCAACGGCGCAACGCCTCCGCCCCGCCCGCCGGGTCGGCGGCCTCCACCGCGGCGGAGACCTGCACCTTCACCACCGGCAGCCCGGCCGCCCGCAGTCGGCCCAGCGCCTCGGCCGGGTCCTCCCACGCGCACGCCAGGTGGGCCAGGTCGAGACAGATCCCCAGCCGGTCGGTGTCCATCCCGGACAGCAACGCGGCCGCCTGGCTGCTGCTCTCCACCACACACCCGGGCTCCGGCTCGAAGGCCACCCGCACCTCGCGGCCGGTGTCCCGCCGCACCCCGGCGAGACCGGCGGCGAGCTGGTCCAGCCGGCGGCGGGCCGCGTCCGCCATGTCGGCGTCCCACGGCTGCCGCCAGGCCAGCGGCAGGGTGGAGATGGAGCCCCGGGCGGCGTCGTCGGGCAGCAGGTCGGCGAGCACCCGGGCCAGATCCAGGGTGTACGTCAGGCGCTGCTCGGTGGTCCAGTCCGGGTGGTACACGTCCTGCTTGACCACCGGGGCCTGGAAGGCCGCGTACGGGAAGCCGTTGAGGGTGACCACCTCCAGACCGCGCGCGTCCAGCTCGGCGCGCAGCCGGCGGCGCAGCGTCGCGTCGGCGGCCAGCTCGGCGGCGACCGGGGCGGCCAGCCACAGCCCCAGCCCGAGCAGGTCGCTGCCGAGCGCCGCGCGGACCGGCACGGCGTAGGTGTCCAGTTGCCGCAGGATGCCGGCGAGGTCCTCGGCCGGGTGCACGTTCGTGCAGTAGCCGAGGTGGACGGTCTCGCCGCCGGCATGCCGCAGCCGCATCAGCTACCGCCGCGCAGGATCGAGTTGCCGGTCTGCGGGTCCACCGCTGCGGGGTCCTCCAGGTCGCTGAGGTCGAGCCGCCCGGACTGCCCGTAGAACTCCACCGGGTTGCGCCACAGCACGGTGTCGACGTCGTCGTTACTGAAGCCGGCCGCCAGCATCGCCTCGCCGGTGGCCCGGGTCAGCAGCGGGTCCGAGCGCCCCCAGTCGGCCGCCGAGTTGACGAGCATCCGCTCGGTGCCGTACTCGCGCAGCAGCTCGACCATCCGCTGCGGCGTCATCTTGGTGTCCGGGTAGATGGAGAAGCCCATCCAGCAGCCGCTGTCCTTGACGAGCTTGACGGTCACCTCGTTGAGGTGGTCGACCACCACGCGGCCCGCGTCGATGCCGGACTCGGCGACCACGGCGAGGGTGCGCTCGCAGCCGCGCGCCTTGTCCCGGTGCGGGGTGTGCACCAGCGCCGGCAGGTCGTACGCCACGGCGAGGGCGAGCTGCGCGGCGAACGCCTCGTCCTCCTCCGGCGTCATCGAGTCGTACCCGATCTCGCCGACCGCCACGACCGCGTCCTTGTCCAGGTAGCGGGGCAGCAGGTCCAGCACCGGCCGGCAGCGCGGGTCGTTGGCCTCCTTCGGGTTGAGCGCGATGGTGGCGAAGTGGCGCACCCCGAACTGCCCGGCCCGGAACGGCTCCCAGCCGATCAGCGAGTCGAAGTAGTCGACGAACGACGCGGCGCTGGTGCGCGGCTGCCCCAACCAGAACGCCGGCTCCACCAGCGCGCGTACGCCGGCGGCGGCCATCCGTTCGTAGTCGTCGGTGGTGCGCGAGGTCATGTGGATGTGGGGGTCGAAGATGCGCATTCACGCCTCCCGGGGCGATGCGGCGGTGAGCCGGTGGAGCAGGGCGGTGGCGTCGGCGGGCAGGTCCCGGCCGGCGGCGTGTCGTTCGGCGGCCAACGCGGCGAGCATGGTGGCCAGTTCCCCGTCGGCCCGGGTGTCCAGGTCGGCCACCGCGGCGAGCGGGACGCCGCTGAACACGCACTTGAGCACCGCCTGCCGCCAGGCGGCCGGGTCGAGGTGTTCCGCGTAGGGGCCGAGCGCGGCCGCGACCAGCCGGGTGTCGTTGGTCCGGATCGCGTCGTGCAGCAGCGGCACCGCCTCGGCGCCGATCGGCAGCAGCGGCAGGGCCCGCAGCACGGCGCGCTTCTCGGCCGCGTCCCCGTGCTGGTAGAGGTTCTGGGCGTACTCGGCGTGGTCGCCGGGCAGGCTGGTCAGCAGCAGCACCCGGGCGGCGTCGTCGGCGGTCCAGCCGGGGGCGTCGGGCAGCGCGGCCCGACCGCACTTCCGGCCGGCGGCGGGAAAGAGCCGGGTGATCGCCGTGGGCTCGGTCGCGACCCGGCGCACTGCCGTGTCCAGCCAGTCGGGATCGGGTACGCCTCGCAGCGCGGCCCGTAGTGAATCCGGTGTCATCCCGTCTCCTCCCCTTGTGCGTGCTGCTCGCGGTGGCCAGCCACCCGCCCTTTGCTCTGCACCTACATGTGCGCCGGGGTCCCGTCGGCGGCCGGCGCGCCGGCGGGCGGCGCGCCGGCGGGCGGCGTGTGGGCCGCGGACGCATCGGCGGCCGGCGCATCGGCGGCCGGCGCATCGGTGGGTGCAGAGCAAAGGGTGTGGTCACTGCGGCCGGCGGTGGCTGCGGCGGCACGCAGGAACTCGATCGACCGGGCGGCCACGGCCGGCGCGGCGTGCGAGTCGCGGGGCAGCTCCACCGCGACCAGCCCCCGGTAGCCGGCGGTCGCCAGGGCGGCCAGCACCGGCGGGAAGTCGATCTCGCCGACGCCGAACTCCAGGTGCTCGTGCACGCCCCGGCGCATGTCGTCGATCTGGACGTTGACCAGGTGCTCGGCAACCTCGGCGACGCACTGCGGCACCGGCCACGGCTCCAGGCAGCGGCAGTGGCCGATGTCGAGGGTGATGCCGAAGCGCGCCGGAGCGTCCAGGGCGGCGTACAGCCGACGCCAGTCCGCGATGTCCTGCACGAGCATGCCCGGCTCCGGTTCGAAGCCGACAGTGACGCCGGCGGCGTCGGCCGCGTCGACGACGGTGGCGCAGCCGGCCACCAGCCGGTCCCAGGCACACTGCGGGGACACCGTCTCGGGTCGGACGCCGGCCCAGAAGGAGACCGCCTCCGCGCCCAGTTCGGCGCCGATGCGCACGGCCCGGCGCAGGAACTCGATCCGCCGGGTCGGGTCGTCGTGCAGCAGCGTCGGCGCGTGCTTCTGCCACGGGTCGAGCAGGTAGCGGGCCCCGGTCTCGATCACCACGGCGAGGCCCAGCTCGCTCAGCCGGCGACCCACAGCGGCGACCCGGCGGGTCAGCCCGGGGGCGAACGGGTCCAGGTGGTCGTGGTCCAGGGTGAGCGCCACCCCGTCGTAGCCGAGGTCGGCCAGGACGGCGAGCGCGTCGTCGAGACGGTGGTTGGCGAAGCCGTTGGTGCCGTACCCGAGGCGCAGCGTCGCGGCGTCGGCGGCGCGGGGCGCGGGGACGCTCATGTCGGGGAGACTTTCCGGGCCAGCCGCCGGCCCAGCGGCGCGGCGGCCGCGACGGCCAACCCGAGCAGACCGGCGCCGCCGCGTGCGGTGAGCGCTCCCTGGAGGGCGGGCAGCCCGGTGATGCCGGCGCCGACGGCGGCGCGGACCCGACCGGCGGACGGGTCCCGGACCACCTCCGCCTGCGCCGCGCCGTAGCGGGCGGCGTACCAACCGGCCAGCACGGCCGGCAGCACCGTCGCGATCCCGGCGGACCTCGTCGCGTGCCCACCGACCCCGTCGACGGCCCCGGCCCGGTCGGTGCCGCCGGCACGCTCGGCCGCCACGCGCCGGGCGCGCGGCACGGCGACGGCGGCGCTGGCGGCGACCACCACGGTGCCGGCGAGGGTGCGCTTCGGCAGGGTGGTGTCGGCCCCACTGAC
Organism: Micromonospora sp. WMMD1120; assembly: GCF_029626235.1. Lineage (NCBI taxonomy): Bacteria > Bacillati > Actinomycetota > Actinomycetes > Micromonosporales > Micromonosporaceae > Micromonospora > Micromonospora sp. WMMD1120. Next base: position 510,899 of record NZ_JARUBO010000005.1, read on the forward strand.
CTCGCGCCGGGACAGCGCGGTGACCGTCCAGGTGTGCGCGGCGACGGTGGCCGCCGCCGGCAACGCCCTGGCCCACCGGCCACCGGACGCGCCGAGCAGCACGTCCAGCCCTCGACAGGCCGCCATCACGGCCGGGCCGGCAGCGGTGTTCTTGGCCAGCAGGTCGTACCCCCAGATGCTGGCGGCCAGCGGCACGGCGAGCGCGGCGGCGCGGCGACCGCCCACGGCGGTGGCCAGGCCCACGCCGGCGGCCGTGAGCCCCGCCGCCAGGCCGACGGCGGCGGCCGGGCTGATCCGACCGCTGGGGATCGGCCGCTCCGGCCGCTCCACGGCGTCCAGCCGCCGGTCGGACCAGTCGTTGGCGGCCATGCCGGCCCAGTAGAGCAGCACCGACGCGCCGGCCAGGGCGGGGGTACGGGGACCGAGCGCACCGGCAGCCGCCGCCCCGGCGATCACGTCGCCGGGGACGGAGAGCGCGGCCGGAGCCCGGACCAGCTCGGCGACGTCAGCCAGCGTGGCCATCGGCACCGTCCCGGCCCTCGTGCAGTTGCCGGGCGAACGCGGTCAGCCGCGCCCACTGCTCGCCCAGCGAGTGGGTGGGCGAGCCGAGCGGGTCCTTGAAGAAGAAGCCGAGGTCGGCGAGCGGCCCCACCCGCCCGGCCGCGTGCGCGGCGGCGGTGAGCCGGGCCAGGTCGAGCACCAGCGGCGCGGCCAGCGCGGAGTCGCAGCCGTGCCAGGTGAACTCCATCCGCATGCCGGTGCCGAGGAAGCCGGAGAAGGTGATCAAATCCCAGGCGGTCTTGAAGTCGCCCAGCTCCTCGACGAACTCGATGCGGGTGCCGCCCTGCGGGACGTAGCCCAGCGTCTCGCCGAGCACCCGCTGCTTGCTCTGCACCTTCGCCGCGTTGGCGGCCGGGTCGGCGAGCGTGGCGCCGTCGCCACCACCGAGCAGGTTGACCCCGGACCAGGAGCCCACGGTCAGGTTGCGCATCGCGAACATCGGCGCGAGCACCGACTTGACCAGGGTCTCCCCGGTCTTGCCGTCGTGCCCGGCGTACGGCAGGCGGGCCTCCTCGGCCAGCGCGGCCAGCGCCGGCAGCCGCAGCCCGGTGGACGGGGTGAAGTCGACGTACGGGCAGCCGGCCAGCAGAGCCGCATAGGCGTAGAGGGAGCTGACCGGCAGCACCTCGTCCGGCCCGTCGAGGGCGGCGCGCAGCGCGGCCGGGTCGGCGTGCCCGGGGTGCGGTAGCGGGGCGGGCTCGGTGGCGGAGACGTTCACCACCACCACCCGGTCCAGCCCGTGCCGCTCGCGGAAGCTGGTGAGGTCGCGGACCACGGCGGCGGCCCGGTCGGCCTGGGTGACGCCGGTCGGCGCGGGCCGCAGCTCCTGGTCGACGGTGACCAGCTCGTCCCGGAGCGCGGCGACCAGTCGCCAGGGGATGACACCCGCGTCGGCAAGCGCCTCGGCGCGCTTGCACAGCGGGGTGGTGGCCAGGTCGTGCCCGCCGAAGACCAGGTCGGCGAAGGCCGGTAGCGCGGGGCCGCGCAGCTCGGGCAGCTCGGTGACGCAGCCGGTGGGCCCGGCCAGGCCGGCTCGCAACGCGAGCCCCCCGACGATGCTGGTGGTCGCGACGGAACCGCGCGCCCCTACCAGCCAGACACCTGTTCGCATGGTGCTCCTTCCCCGTTCACGAGGAACCGTCGGTACCGCCAAATATAGGAATATCAGAATATGTTTCGGAAAGATACGGCCTGGTTTCGGAAACACAGGCCGGGTGGATAGGCCCCGTCCGCCCGTCCGTACCGGAACGGCACCGGGTTCCGACGTCGGCGTCGGCGGCGACGACGCCGGACCGATCCCCGGTACGGGTGTGGGCAGACGGGGCTGGTAGGCAGGGTCGGGTCGGCGTCTCGACCCTGCCTCCCCCGCATCCGACCAGCCGGGGCGTTGGGGCTGCCCCGACCGGGCGTCTCAGGTCACCGCGCCACGGCGAGCGGTGCCGTCAGTCTTTCGGTGTCCACCGGTTGGTGGCGGTCCTCCGGTGCGGCCGGGGAATCCCGGTCCGGTCGCACCGGACGACCGTCCTGCTCGTGCGCCACCGGGCCGTACGGCCCGGCCGCACGCTCTCCGACGCCGACCTCTGTCCCGGCCACGGGGCGCAATCCGTGGTCGGTCCCTCGCCGGTCGGCTCCGGGAAGCTGGTCGGGCGGCGGCGGTTCGGACACCGCCGTCGCGGATGGTCAGAAGGTCAGGCGACCGCCGCGCTCAGCGCCGGTTCCACCTCGGCCCAGGAAGAGCCGAGCTCCGCCGAGCGGGCCACCGCGTCCAGCACCAGCTGGACCTGCAACGCGTCGGCGAACGACGGAGTCGGGTCGACGCCGGTGGCGACCGCCTCGATGAAGTCGCGCATCTCGTGCGTGAACGAGTGCTCGTAGCCGATGATGTGGCCCGGCGGCCACCACGCCGACATGTACGGGTGCTCGCCCTCGGTCACCAGGATGCGACTGAAGCCCTGCTCGGCCGCCGGTCGGGTGGCGTCGTAGAACTCCAGCTCGTTGAGGCGCTCGAGGTCGAAGACCACGCTGCCCAGCGAGCCGTTGATCTCGACACGCAGGCCGTTCTTCCGGCCGGTGGCGAACCGGCTCGCCTCGTACGTGGCCAGCGCGCCACCGTCCAGCCGGGCCACGAAGACCGCGGCGTCGTCGACGGTGACCGGCCCGGTGGGGGCGCTGCCGCCGTCCACCGTCGCCGCCAGACCGCTCGACTCGGCCGGCAACGGCCGCTCCTTGACGAAGGTCTCGGTGATCGCGCTGACCCCGCTGATCCGCTGGCCGGTGACGTACTGGGTCAGATCGATGATGTGGGCACCGATGTCACCGAGCGCGCCGGAGCCCGCCCTGTCCTTCTGGAGGCGCCAGACCAGCGGGAACTGCGGGTCCACGATCCAATCCTGGAGGTACGTCGCACGGACGTGTCGAATCACCCCGAGTCGTCCGTCGGCCACCAACTGGCGCATCATCGTGACCGCGGGGACCCGGCGGTAGTTGAACCCGCACATCGACCGGACTCCGGCGGCCCGGGCGGCGTCCGCCGCGGCGGTCATCGCCCGAGCCTCCTCCACAGTGTTTGCCAGCGGCTTCTCACACAGGACGTGCTTGCCGGCGGCCAACGCGGCGAGGGCGATCTCGGCGTGACTGTCGCCCGGGGTGCAGATGTCGACAACGTCGATGTCGTCCCGGTTGATCAGGTCACGCCAGTCCGTGGTGTACGCGTCCCAGCCGAGCGTGTCGGCGGCCTCGGCCACCTTCGCGGTGTCTCGGCCGCAGATCAGCGCCATCCGGGCCCGCGCCGGCACGTCGAACACGCGGTTCACGGTGCGCCACGCCTGCGAGTGCGCGGCGCCCATGAACGCGTAGCCGACCATGCCGATCCGCAGTTCTTTGTCTGTCGTGGACAAGGTGGGTCTCCCCCCGGTATGTCAGAACCCGAGCTTGTCGTAGCTGCTCGCGTTCTCCTTGGTGATCGTCTCCGAGGCCAGGGTCACTTCCTTGGGCACCTGGAGCTCCGTCAGGTCGCCCAGGCCCCGACCCTGCGCGATGAGCCGCGCGAGCGAGATCGCCGAGGAGGCCATCGACGGGTTGTAGGTGACCGTCGCCTTGAGCACGCTGTTGTCTGCCTTGATCGCGTCGATCGCGAGCTTGGAGCCCGCGCCGCCGACCATGAAGAACTCCGACCGGTTGGCCTGCTTGATGGCGGCCAGCACGCCGATGCCCTGGTCGTCGTCGTGGTTCCAGATGGCGTCGATCTTCGGCAGCGCCTGGAGGAGCTGCGCCGCCTCGCGCTGGCCGCTGTCCGAGGTGAACTCGGCCGAACGCCGGTTGGCCACCTTGAACCCGTACGTCGCCAGGGCGGCGTTGAAGCCAGTGGTGCGCTCGACGGTCAGCGGGATCTCCAGACCGGCGATCTCACCGATGACCGGGTTGGTGACGCCCTTGTCCTTGAGCATCTTGCCGATGAAGTGGCCGGCGGCGACGCCCATGCCGTAGTTGTCACCCTTGATCACCAGCCGAGAGGCCAGCGCGTCCGGGAAGACCCGGTCGAGGTTGACGATCGGGATGCCCGCCTGCATCGCCTGGAGGGCAACCGCGTTGACCTCCTTGCCGTCGTGCGGCAGCACGACGATGATGTCCGGCTTCTGGGCGATCAGCGTGCCGAGCGTGGAGCGCTGGGCCTCGGAGCTCGAGCCACCGTCGACCTCCTTGAACTCCACGTCCGAGTAGGCGGCGGCCTGCGCCTTGGCGTTGGCGTGGATGGCGCCCATCCAGCCGTGGTCGGCGGCCGGGGCGGAGAAGCCGATGACGACCTTCTTGCCCGGGGCGTTGTTGCCCTCGCCGCCGCCCGCGGCCTTGGTCTGGGTGCTGGCGGCCGGAGTCTCGTTGCTGGTGCAGGCGGTCAGCAGGGTGGCGGCGCCAACTGCGGCTCCACCGAAGAGCAACCGGCGGCGCGACACGTCGCGACTGTGCTGGGTCATGAACGACCTCCTGGGAGCGGTATCTGTCTGAATGAGGGTGTGCGGGGCCCTGCCCACGTCGAAAGTCTCGACGTGGCCAGGGACATCGGTGCGGTGCGTCAGGCGGTGGTGACCCTGTTCCGCGCGAGGAGCCGAGTGACGGACTTGTACTGGAACTGCTGGATCAGGACGGCGGCGACGATGATGCCGCCCTTGACCATGTTCTGCGCCTCGATGGAGAGGCCGTTGATGGCGAAGAGGTTCGTGATCGTGGCGAAGATGATGACGCCGAGCAGCGAGCCGACGATCGTGCCCCGACCACCGCTGAGCAGCGTCCCGCCGATGATCGCGGCGGCGATCGCGTCCAACTCGTACAGGTTGGCCATCGCCGCCTGGGCCGAGGTGGCCTGCGAGGTGAGCATGATGGCCGCGATGCCGCAGCAGAGGCCGGAGAGCGCGTAGAGCAGCATGGTGTGCCGCTTGACATTGATGCCGGCCAGCCGCGCCGCCTCCGGGTTGCCGCCGACGGCGATGGTGCGGCGGCCGAAGGTCGTCCGGTTGAGCATGATCCAGCCGGCCAGCACCACAGCGCCGAGGATGTAGACGAGGATCGGAATCCCCAGCACCTTGCGGGCCGCGATGTCGTTGATGAACGTGCTGGTGGAGACCTGGGTCTGCTTGTTCGAGATCGAGGCCGCGAGGCCGCGGGCGGCCACCAGCATCGCGAGCGTCGCGATGAACGGCACCAACCTGCCGTACGAGATGAGCACGCCGTTGACCAGGCCGACGCAGAGACCGACAGCGAGGGCGGTGAAGATCATGCCGCCGGCGCCGTAGCTCTGGGTGGCGACGGTGGTGCACCAGACGCCGGCCAGCGCGACGATCGCCCCGACCGACAGGTCGATGCCGCCCCCGATGATCACGAAGGTCATCCCGACGGTGACCACGCCGACGACCGAGGCGAGTTGAAGGATGGCCAGGACGTTGTTCCAGACCCAGTTCGGGTCGCCGTACAGGTCGGGCTTGGTGATCGCGCCGACCACGACGAGCGCGGCGAGCACCCCGATCAGGCCGAGGTTTCGCTTCGCGCCGTCGCCGCCGTCGCCCCGCCACCAGGAGAGCCGGCCCGCGCCCGCCGCCTTGTCGCTGGCAGCCGCCGTCTCCGCCGGGTCCACCGGCGGTGACTGCGGCGGAAGCTGCGGGCGCTCCGGTGTCGCGGTGGGAGTGGGAGTCGCGTCGCTCATGCCGGTGCGCCTTCCATCAAGGACCCCGCCATCACGAGGTCAAGCACAGTGTTCTCATCGAGTTCGCCGGCCGCGGCCTCGCGGACGACCCGCCCTTCCCGCATCACCAGCACCCGGTCGGCCAGGCCCAGCACCTCGGGCACCTCGCTGGAGACCAGCAGCACCCCGACGCCCTGGGCGGCCAACGAGCGGATGACCTGGTAAAGCTCGGCCCGCGCGCCCACGTCCACACCGCGGGTGGGCTCGTCGAGCAGCAACAACTTGGTGCCGCCGAGCAGCCAGCGCCCGACCACCACCTTCTGCTGGTTTCCGCCGGACAGGGTGCGTACCGGCCGGTCGACGTCCCGGGGACGCAGCTCCAGGGTCTCGGCGATCCGGTCCGCCTCGGCGCGTTCCTTGGCGGCGTCGGTGAAGCCGAGCCGCGCGTACCGGCCGAAGGTGGCCAGCGTGACGTTGCGGTAGATCGGCTCGCCGAGCAGCAACGCCTGGCTCTTGCGCTCCTCCGGGGCCATGCCCATGCCGGCCCGGACCGCCGCGCCGACGCCGGGCCGCAGCACCTTGCCGTCCATCCGGACCGTGCCGGCCTCCGGCAGTCGGGCGCCGTAGATGGTCTCCAGCAGCTCGGAACGGCCCGAGCCGACCAGACCCGCGATGCCGACGATCTCCCCGGCCCGCACGGTCAGCGAGACGTCGGCGAACTCGCCGGTCCGGGTCAGCCCCTCGACCTGGAGCAGATCGGCGCCCGCGGTGTCGTCGGCCGGACGGTCCGGGAAGACGTACTCGATGGTCCGGCCGGTCATCCGGCTGACCAGGTCGCGGGTCGGGGTGTCGCGCGCCGGCAGGTTCGCCGCCGTGGTCCGGCCGTCCTTGAGTACGGTGACCCGGTCGCCGATCTCGCGGATCTCCTCGAGTCGGTGCGAGATGTAGATGACGGCGATGCCCTGCGCGGTCAGCTCCCGGATGATCCGGAACAGGTTCTCGACCTCGTCGTGGGCCAGCACCGCGCTCGGCTCGTCCATGATGATCAGTCGCGCCTCGTGCGACAGCGCGCGGGCCATGCTGACGATCTGCTTGCCGGCCGCCGGCAGCGAGCGGACCATCCGACCCGGCGGGATCTCACCGTGGCCGAGCCGACCGAGGATCTGCCGGGTGTGCCGCGCCATGCTGCCGCGCCGGACGAACCCGAAGCGGCGGTACTCGTGACCGAGGAAGGCGTTCTCCGCCACCGACAGGTCCTCGACGAGGTCCAACTCCTGGTAGATGGTGGCGATGCCGGCCCTCATCGCGGCCTGCGGGTTGGCAAAGGTGGCCGGCTCGCCGCACCACTCCACCAGCCCGGAGTCCGGTTGGTGCACCCCGGCGAGCACCTTGATCAGGGTGGACTTGCCGGCGCCGTTCTGCCCGAGCAGGCAGTGCACCTCGCCGGCACGCACCTCCAACTGCACGCCGTCGAGCGCGCGTACACCGGGGAAGGTCTTGACCACATCGGTGAGGCGCAGGACCACCTCGCCCGCGACGGTGTCGGCGGGAGCCTCGACCAGCGGTGCCTCGGCGACGGCCTCGGCCGACGCGGTGGCGGGGTCATCCTCGGGCAGAGCCACAGTCTCCTCCTCGCTCACGACGGATCTCGGTCAGCCGCACGACGGCCCCACTCATGACGCCTCCCCGAAGGCGACGTCGCTGGCGAGCACGGCGGCGCCGGCGACACCGGCCCGGCCACCCAGTTCGGACAGCACCACGGGCAGGTTGCCGGTGGCCAGGGGTAGCGACCGGCGGTAGACCACACTGCGGATCTCGGCGAGCAGGATGTGCCCCAGTTGGGCCAGCCCGCCGCCGATCACGATCATCGACGGGTTGGTGAAGCTGACCAGGCCGGCGAGCACCCCGCCGACCCGCCGTCCGCCGTCGCGGATCAGCTGGATGCAGGTCACGTCGCCCTCGACGGCGCCCTCGGCGACGTCCTGGGCGGTCACCGCGCCGCGCACTGCCAGCCGCTCGGCGAGCGCCGGCGACGCCCCGCTGCGCGCGGCGGCGAGCGCGTCCTTGGCCAGCGCGGCGCCGCTGAACAACGCCTCCAGGCAGCCGATGTTGCCGCAGGAGCACATCGGACCGTGCGAGTCGACCTGGATGTGGCCGATGTCGCCGGCGCAGCCGTCGGTGCCCCGGTAGACCTCGCCGGTGAGGTAGATGCCGCACCCGATGCCGGTGCCGATCTTCACGAAGAGGAAGTCGTCCACCGAGTGGGCGACCCCACCGTGCCGCTCACCGATCGCCATGATGTTGACGTCGTTGTCGACCACCGCCGGGCAGCCGTGCTCACGGCTGAGCAGCTCGCGCACGGGGAACCGGTCCCACCCCGGCATGATCGGCGGCGAGACCGGGACGCCGTCGCGGAAGCTGACCGGTCCGGGCACGCCGATGCCGACCGCGTCCAGTCGCTCGTACGCGCCGTCGACGCGGGCCTTGTGCAGCAACTCGTTGACCCGTTGCAGGGTCACCTTGGGTCCGTTGCGGATGTCGGCGGCCTCGGCGTAGTAGGCGACCGGCTCCAGCCGGCCGTTGACCACCTCGACGTCGATCGAGCTGGCGCCGAGGTCGACTGCGGCGAAGCGGAGCTGCGGGTTCAGCTCGACGAGCGTCGAGCGTCGCCCGCCCCGGGACGCGGCGAGCCCGGCCTCGGCGACATAGCCCAGCGCGACCAGACGATCAAGCTCGGCCAGCATCCGGGGGCGCGGCATCTGGAGACGGTCGCCCAGCTCGGCGCGGGACACGGCGCCCTCGTCGCGGAGCAGCCGCAGCAGTCGCACGTGCAGGGGGTCGACCGTCCGCACCGGAGCCCCCTCTGAATTGGCATCGTTCACATCGACGCAATGCCGATGTGTTGTGTCCGACACAGTAGAAGCGCTCCACGGCACCTGTCCAGAGCTTCGACCGTTCCGAGGCCAACTTTTGTCCGAAAGAACAAAAGCTACTAGTTGATCAAGGAAAGGTTCACTGGCTGCCCGCGCGCGCTCGCGAGCAGTTTCATCGACGGACGCGAAAAACGCCCCACCAGCGGAGACCGTCCGGTGGGGCGTTTCGGGTGCGGTGCCGCGGTCAGCGGCGAGCGGCGGAGTTGCGCTTCTTGCGGAGCTTGCGGTCGTCGCGCAGCTCGACGTACGGCTCGTCGTCCGCCGGGTGGCCGGCCGAGATCGCGCGACTGCGCTCCAACTCCGCGTCGAACTCGGCGCCGAGCAGGATCGCGATGTTGCTCAGCCAGAGCCAGATCAGGAAGATGATGACGCCGGCCAGCGTCCCGTACGTCTTGTTGTACGAGCCGAAGTTGCTCACGTAGAACGCGAACAGGCCGGAGATCACCAGCCAGATCACCACGGCCAGCACGCCGCCGGGGCTGACCCAGCGGAAGCCGCCGTGTCGCGCGTTCGGCGACGCCCAGTAGAGGATCGCGAACATCAGGCTGACCAGGACCAGCAGCACCGGCCACTTCGCGACGTCCCACACCGCCACCGCCGTCGAGCCGACGCCGATCACGTCGCCGACCGATTCGGCGAGACGACCGGTGAACACCACGATCACCGCGCTGGCCAGCAGCAGCACCCCGATCACGGCGGTCACGCCGAGGCGGATCGGCAGGGTCTTCCAGATCGGCCGCCCCTCCGGCACGTCGTAGATCGTGTTCGAGGCACGCATGAACGCACCGACGTAGCCGGACGCGGACCAGAACGCCGCGACCAGACCGAGGATCGCGGCGATGCTCGCCAGGCCGCCGTTGCGGTCCGCGGTGTCGATCGCGTCGGTGATGATCTGCCGGATGTTGCCCTCCGGGACCGCCTGGTTGACGGTGTCCGTCACGCCCTGGGTGGCGCTCTCCCCGAGCAGGCCGAGCAGGGAGATCAGCACCAGCACGCCGGGGAAGATGGAGAGCACCCCGTAGTAGGTGAGCGCCGCCGCCCAGTCGGTCAGACTGTCGTCCTGGAATTCGGTGACCGTCCGGCGCAGCGCCGCCTTCCAACCACTGCCGGGCAGGTCGGTGGGGCTGTCCGGCCCCGCGTCCGGCCCGACCGGGCCGACCGCGCCGGCCTGGTCACGCTCACGCTCCCGCTGGGCGGAAGACTCGTCCGAGGCCATCGCCCCTCCTCATCGTCGGCGGTGTCACCTGCGGACATGCCCCGTCGACGGGCCCGGATAACCCCTACGTGTAGAGCAACCTGCCCATCCGGCGGGAGGCCACCAGCAGACCGACCGCCATCATCGCCAGCAGGTAGAGCACGTCGAGCAGCCAGAGCCAGCCGCCGGCGCCCAACGTGACCCCGCGGATCAGGTGCACCGACCGGTACAGCGGGGTGACCTCGACCAGCCAGTGCAGCACCGCCGGGTACGCCTGGGCCGGCACGAACGTGCCGGAGAAGAAGAAGAGGGTGAACTGGGCCGACCCCACCAGGTCGAAGTCCTGCCACGAGCGCATGACGGTGGCCACCGCCATGCCGAGCGCGCCGAACGAGAAGCCGACGAGCACCGCCGCCGGAAGCGCGGCCAGGGCCCGTGGCACGGTGGTCAGGTCGAGCGCGATCATCACGGCGAGGAACGCCGCCGAGTACGCGCTGCCGCGCAGCATCGCCCAGCCCAACTCACCCAGGGCGATCTCGATCGGCCGGACGGGGGTGGCGATCATCCCGTCGTACAGCTTCATGTACTTCATCTTGCCGAAGAAATTGAACGTGGTCTCCGAGATCGCCCCGGTCATCGCCGACGACGCCAGCATCGCCGGGGCCACGAACTCGGCGTACGGGACCAGCCGCCCGTCGGGCAGCGGCAGCTCACCGACGAGCGCGCCGACGCCCACCCCGATGGAGAGGAGATAGAGCAGCGGCTCCACGAAGCCGGAGAGCAGCAACAGCCAGTAGACCGACTTCAACGCCGTGACGTTGCGCTCCAGCACCGACGCCGATCGGCGGGACGCGCCGGAGACGTCGACCAGCCGGGGTAGCAGCAGCGTGACCACGCGATCTCCTAGACGACGAGCTTGCGACGGAAGGCGCGCAGCGCCAGCAGCCACCCGGCGACCGCCCAGGCCGCCAGGTAGAGCAGGTGCCCGACGATCGACCACTGCGGGGCGACCCCGAGCGTGGCAGCCCGGCACAGGTCGACGGCGTGCCACAGCGGCGTCGCATAGGCCAGCCAACGCAACCCTTCGGGCAACGACTCGACCGGGAAGAACACCCCGGCGAACAGGCTCATCGGGATGACCGCGAAGCGGAACAGCATGGCCAGCCAGTTGTCACTGGGCACCGACGCCGCGTACGCGAAGGTCGGCGCACCGACGGCCAGCCCGAGCAACGCCACCACCGGCAGGGTCAACACCGCCCAGGGCGACGCCAGCGCCCCGAACAACCCGGTGACCAGCAGGAACACCGCGATCGTGGTGAGCACCCGGAACAGCACGAAGGCCAGGTGCCCGGCCAGGATGTCGCCGACCCGCAACGGCGACGCGGTCTGCGCGAAGTAGGTCTTGACCCACTGGAAGTTGCTGAACACCGGCCAGGTCGAGTCACCCACGGTCACCTGGAGAGCGGTCGAGGCGATCAACCCCGGGACCAGCCACTGGAGATAGGGCACCCCGTCGACACCCTGGTCGATGTAACCCCCGACACCCACGCCGAACCCGAGCACCGTCAGCACCGGCAGCAGGAACGACGAGAAGACCCCCGCCCGCCAGGTGCGCCGCAGCCCGACCAGGTAGTGCTCGAACACCGCCCACGCCGGCAGCCACGGCGACCCGGGCCGCTCCCGGCTCCGGGCCGCTCCCACCACGCTCACGCGCGACCACCTCCGCCCGACCGTCCGACCACGACCTGTCTACCCCTGAGGTACGACAGCCGCGACCCGGTTTCGGCCGCGCCCGCCGTGATCAACTCGGTTTTCCGGGAAGTCGGGGTATCAACCGCTGACGGATGCCCCAACTTCCTGCACGTCGAGTGGATCACCCGCTGGCGGCGCTCTCGGCGGACCGGCGCAGGGCCGCGCGGGTCCGTCGAGTCGCGCACTGCCGCCAGATCAACTCGGCTTTCCGGAAACCGGGGTGTCCCGGTCCCGCAGACACCCCGGTTTGCAGGAAGCCGAGTGGACCTTGGCGCGCTGGCCGAGGGGTCCGACCGTGCGACCGACCGGCCACCTAACCGGCACCGGCACCGAGCCTGACGAACGCGCGCCACGCCTCGGGCGCGAAGACCAGCACCGGACCGTCCGGGTCCTTCGAGTCACGAACGGCCACCACTCCCGGGAGGTTGTCGGCAACCTCCACACAGTTGCCACCGTCCGGACCGCTACGACTGCTCCTGCGCCACCGGGCGCCGATCAGATCCATGTCTCTGCCACTTCCGCCATCAGATCGAGGGACTGTCCGTGCGATAGTGCCTCACCCCGGATCGACTCCCATACCTCGACCATCTGCCGGACGTACTCGGCCCGGTCGATGACCTGCCCGTGTCGCTGGCCAGCGAGGTAGACCAGGTCCTCCCCCGGTGGCGACGTCGCGATCACGAAGGGTCCTCCGAGCCCGGCGTAAGCACCGGCAGAGGTCGGCACCACCTGGATTCGCACCCGCGGAAACACCGAACCGAGTTTCACGAGATGCTGAACCTGCTCGCGCATCACCTCCGGCCCACCGACATCACGGCGCAGCACGTGCTCGTCGATCACGGCGGTGATCAGCGGCGGCCGCTCGCGGGCGAGCAGTGTCTGCCGGTCCAGCCTGGTCGCCACATGTTGCTCGACTTCGTCCGGCGCGAACAACCCGCCACCGGTCAACAGTGCGCGGGCGTAGCCTTCGGTCTGCACCAGACCTGGCACACACAGCGGCTCGAACCAACGCAGGGCTGTGCTCTCCTGCTCGATGCCGGCCCAGTCGCGGAACCACGGCACTACTGCCTCGCGGCTGATCCGCCGTTGGATGCGTTCGAACCGGCCGTCGGCACCGAACACCACGTCACACCGGCGCGCGAAGTCCAGGCTCGGCCGACGCTCGGAGGTCTCCACCTTGGCGACCAGCGCACCCGAGTAGCTCAACGCCTCGGCGAGCGCCGCCTGTGACATGCCACTGGCGGCACGGGCGAGCCGTAGTTCCTCGGCGAAGTGCTCCAGCATGGACGAACTCTCCACGGACAACCTCCGTACATCGTCGTACCGTGCCGGGCCGACCGCCGGACGCGCTGGTCGTCGGCGTGCGGGACCTCCCACCGTAGTCGGATCATCAGCAGACTGTCACGCAGCGGAACCGCTCACGGGATCGGACGACGGGCGGAACCAGGCCGGGAGCGCCCCGTGACCCCCGATCCGGGGCGCTCCCCATCCAATCCGCCCGGCCCGCCGACTGGCAGCAATGGGAGGTGTCCATGCCCCGCTACCGCCCGCACGTGGCGGCGCGCCCGTCGTGGCGCTGCCGGGTCTGCGGGGCCGCCTGGCCGTGCTCGCCGGCTCGCCTGGCGCTGCTCGGCGAGTACCGGGAGAACCGGACCGGCCTGCTCGTCTACCTCGCCACGCTGCTCGACGAGGCGACCGGGGACCTCCCCGGCGTCGACCCGCTGACCGACCGCTTCCTCACCTGGGCCAGAACCCGATGAGCGCCGACGAGTCGCTGCGACACAAGGAGATCTTGGACAGTTTCCGTCACGTGATGACGGAAACTGTCCAAGATCTCGAGATCGTGCGAGGACGGGGGGGCCGGACCGCGTCGTTGGCTGGATCGGCCGCGTCGGGGCCGTATCAGTCGACCAGGGTTCGGCCGGTCAGGTGCAGGAAGACATCCTCCAGGCTGCTGCGCCGCACCAGGACGTTCGCCGGCTGCAACCCCAGGGCGGCCACCTGCGCGACCGCCACGTCGCCATCGGCCACGTAGAGCAGGACCCGGTCGGGCAGCACCTCGACCCGCTCCCCCAGACCGTCGAGCTTGGCGGCGAACGGCTCCTGCGACTCGGCGGCGAACCGTAGCTCGACCACCTCGCGGGTGGAGTGCCGCTCGATCAGCGCTCGGGGGGAGCCCTCCGCGACGATCCGCCCGCCGTCCATCACCACCAGCCGGTCGCAGAGCTGCTCGGCCTCGTCCATGTAGTGCGTGGTGAGCACCAGTGTGACGCCCTGCTGCTTCAGTCGGAACAGCCGCTCCCACACCAGGTGCCGGGCCTGCGGATCGAGCCCGGTGGTCGGCTCGTCGAGCAGCACGATCTCCGGGTCGTTGACCAGGGCGCGGGCGATGGTCAGCCGGCGCTTCATGCCGCCGGAGAGCGGGTCGACCTTGCTGTTGGCCCGCTCGCTGAGCTGGACGAAGTCGAGCAGCTCGTCGGCGCGTGCCCGCGCCGCCCGGCGCGGAATGCCGAAGTAGCGGGCGTAGACGGTCAGATTCTCCCGGACGGTCAGCTCCGGGTCGAGGTTGTCGAGCTGCGGGCAGACCCCGAGGCGGGCCCGGATCGCCGGCCCGTCGGCCACCGGGTCCAGGCCGAGGATGCGCAGCTCACCGGCGGTGGGTGGGGAGATGCAGCCGACCATCCGCATGGTGGAGGACTTGCCCGCGCCGTTCGGCCCGAGGAAACCGAACGCCTCACCCGCCCGCACCTCGACGTCGATGCCGTCCACGGCGGTGAAGTCATCGAAGCGCTTCACCAGCCCGCGCGCCTGAATCAGTGCTCGCCCCGCAGTCATCGCCCGACAGTAGACGCCGGATACGACACAACTCCACGTGAATACCCGACCGGCCGACCACCCGTCGACAGCGGCGTCGACGAGGAAACACCGGCCGGTGCCACGTCCATCCGCCGATCGACAGGTATCGTCCCCTTGTGTCGCCCATCAGCTCACCCGATGGTCCGCCGCCACCCGCCCGACCAGCCAACTCTCCCCCCGACGGGCCGCACACCGGCACCGCCGACGACACCCCCACGCGCGCCACCGGCGCACCCGCCACGCACGCCAACGACAGCCCACCCCGACCGCGCGTGCCCGCCGAGCCGGCCAGAACAGCCGCGCCAACCAACACCGCCGAGCCAACCAACGCCGCCGAGCCAACCAACACCGCCGCGCCAACCAACACCGCCGCGCCAACCAACACCGCCGAGCCGGCCACCCGGGACCTGGCCGCCCGGTTCGAGGACGAGAAGCCCGGCCGGGCGCTGACCGGACCGGCGGGCCTGCTGCTCGGCGCGGCGGCGCTGGCGGTCGGCGCGCTCGCCCTCTGGCAGGTGTTCCGCCCACTGTCGCAGGGCAGCAAGTACTACCTGATCATCTTCCTGGCCGGCATACTCCCGCTCGTCTTCCTCGCCTACCCGGCCGACCTGCCGCGCTGGACCCGACGACGCCCGCCGCGACAGAACGGCGAGAGCGTCCGGGCGACGGCGTCGACCCGACCCACCGTCACCGACTGGGCGCTGGCCGGCCTGACCCTGGTGGCCTGCCTCTACCCCGTCCTGCCGATCACGATCGGTGCCGGTGGTGGCGGCTACGACGCGTTCCTGGACCGGCAGGGCCTGCTCGCGCCGGCGGACCTGGTGCTGGGCACCGTGCTGCTGCTCCTGCTGCTGGAGGCGTGCCGGCGTACGACAGGGTGGGTTCTGCCCGTGGTCTGCCTGCTGTTCCTCGGGTACGGCTACTACGGCGGACTGCTGCCGCAGTCCTGGCCGGTCGCGCACGCCGGGCTCGACTTCGGTCAACTGGTGGACGCGTTCTACAACTCCGACAGCGGTTTCTACGGCACCCCGCTGGACGTGGCCGCCACGTACATCGTGCTGTTCACCATCTACGGCGCGGTGCTGGAGGTGTCCGGGGCCGGGCGGTTCTTCGTCGACCTGTCCGCCGCCGCGTTCCGGCGCTCGCGTACCGCCGCCGGTCGGACGGCGGTGGCCTCCGGCTTCCTGCTCGGCACCGTCTCCGGCTCGGGTGCGGCGACGACGGTGAGCATCGGCGCGGTCACCTGGCCGTTGCTGCGCCGCGCCGGCTATCCGCCGGAGCGTGCCGGCGGCATGTTGGCGGCGGCCGGGGTGGGCGCGATCCTCTCCCGCCCACCCTGGGGGCGGCGGCGTTCATCATCGCGGAATACCTGGGCGTCTCCTACCTTCAGGTGCTGGGCTGGGCGACGGTGCCGACGGTCCTCTACTACCTGGGCATCCTGCTCTCCGTGGAGATCGACGCCCGCCGGTCCGGGATACGCCCGGTCGTGCTCGACGTCGGCTCGCCGTGGCGGCTGCTGGGCCGATTCGGCTACCACTTCGCCTCGTTGATCGCGATCATCGTGTTCCTCGCGGTCGGTGTCTCCGCGACGAGGGCTGTGGTGTTCGCCATCGTCCTCACCGTCGCGCTGTCCTACCTGGACCGGGGGCACCGACTCACCCCGGCCCGGCTGGTGACAGCGCTCGTCACCGGCGTACGCGGGGTGCTGGCGGTCACCGCGGTGTGCGCCGCCGCCGGCATCATCACCGCGACCACCACCAAGACCGGCCTCGGGCCGCAGGCGGCGGCGCTGCTGGTCGGCGGGGCACAGGCGGTCACCTCGGACCCGACGCTGGTCCTGCTGCTCACGGCCCTGCTCGCCGCCGTCGCGCTCAGCCTGCTGGGGCTGGCCGTGCCGGTCACCGCCTCGTTCGTGATCGGGTGGGTGATCATCGGCCCGGCCCTGTTCGACCTGGGCGTGAGCCCGCCCGCCGTGGCGATGTTCGTCTTCTACTTCGCCGTACTCTCCGAGGTGTCGCCGCCGACCGCGCTCGCCGCGGTGGCCGCCGCCGCCGTCACCGGCGGCCGGCTGGTGCCGACCATGTGGCAGACCCTGCGGTACGCGCTGCCGGCCTACCTGACCCCGATCGCGTTCGTCGTGACGCCCGCCGGGCTCGGCCTGCTCGGCATCGGCGGTGTGCGACGGATCGCCGTCGCCGCCGTGGTCACCGCGCTCAGCGTGGCGGTCCTCGCCGTCGCCGCCGGTGGCTGGCTGCCCGGGGTGGGGCCGGCCGGCGTCCCGGAGCGGGTGCTCGGCGCGCTCGGCGGCGTCACGTTGCTCTGGCTCGAACCCGTTCCGGTCGCCGTCGGCGCGACGCTCGCCGCCGTCGCGGCGGCGGGCGTCCTCCTGCGACGGGCCCGCCGACCGTCGCCCCGACCACCGACCGAACCCGGATCACCAGCCGAACCCGTAAAGGAGCACCAGTGAGACGAATCGACGTACGGCTCGCGGCGGGCCTGAGCGCGCTCGCCCTGATCACGGCGGGCGCCACCGGCTGCGGCGGTCGGCAGGGCGGCGCGGCCACCGACGACACGGCCAGCGAGGTCACCTGCGAGGTGACCCGGGAGACCCGGGTGGGCATCGCCACCGGCAACGCCACCGGCGTCTACTACGTGGTCGGCAACGCCCTGGCCGGGCAGCTGTCCGGGGCCACCGGCGGCAAGCTCACCGGCACCGCCGCCGAGACCGGCGCCTCGGTGCAGAACGTCGAGCAGTTGGTCGGCGGGCAGTACGACGTGGCGTTCTCGCTGTTCGACACCGCTGTCAACGCGGTCGAGGGCAAGGGCAGCTTCACCGCGCCGCAACCGGTGCAGGCGCTGGCCCGCATCTACGACAACTACACGCAGGTGGTGGTCCGTAAGGACTCCGGCATCACCTCGGTGGCCGGGATGCGCGGCAAGCGGATCTCCACCGGTTCCCCGAAGTCCGGCACCGAGGTGATCGCGAACCGGCTGCTGGAGGCCGCCGGCCTCGATCCGGCGAAGGACGTCCGGGCGCAGCGGCTCGACCTCACCAAGACCGTCGAGGGCGTCAAGGACGGCAGCATCGACGGGTTCTTCTGGTCCGGTGGCCTGCCCACCGGCGGTCTGACGGATCTGTTCACCACCGCCGGCGACACCGTGACGTTCGTCGACATCGCGTCGCTGCTGCCGAAGATGACCGAGTTGAGCCCCGCCTACCAGGCCGGGACGATCGGCCGGGACGCGTACCGGACGGCGACCGACACGCCGACCATCGTCGTACCCAACGTGTTGTTGGTCCGTCGCGACCTGGACGCCAACGTGGCGTGCGCGATCACCCGGACGGTGTTCGACAAGCGGGACACGCTGGCCCAGGCGAACCCGGCGGCCCGCGGCATCTCGCTGGAGACGGCCCGCCGGACCGAGCCGGTGCCGTTGCACCGCGGCGCGGAGAAGGCGCTGCGGGACCTGGGCGCGAAGTGACCCGGTCGGTCAGGCGTCGGCCGGCGCGGTGGCGGCGCGGGCCGCGCTGACCAGGGCGTCGATCTCGACGAGAAGAGCCTCGTCGTCCGCCGGCGTGCCGGGGTCGAGTCGGACCGTCCAGGTCAGACCGTCGACTCCGGCCACCCGGCGGGCCGCGACGCGCCCCGCGCCGCCGGGGACCGGGTGGTGTTGGGTGTACGCGACCGAGCGGGTCACCCGCGCCCGCACCTGGTGCGGCAGCTCGCCCGGGTCGAGCAGGAGGTAGGTCTCGGCCGGACCGTCGGCGACCACCGCGTAGCCGTCCCGCTCGACGACGGGTTCGGCGGGCGTGACCGTCAACTCCCGGCCGGACCAGACCGCCTTGAGGATGCTGTGCCAGCCGATCCGGTGGCCCCGGCCGGGCAGCCACAGCCCGAGGTTGGTGGCGACCACCACCCCGTCGCCCTCGCCGTTGCCGGCCGCCGCCCACGCCAGCACCCGCTCGTCGGCGGCGAGTGGCGGCCGGTCGGCCGGCGGCAGCTTCGGCTTGCGACTGAACAGTCCCATCTAGAGCCCTCCCGCGGCCTGCTCGCGCAGCGCCCGGGCGTGCTGCTCCAGGGACAGCAGCTCGCCGAAGGCGGCGAAGTAGTCGTCCTTGTTGTTGACCGGGTTGATCCGCTGGATGCGGGACTTGAGGTCGCGGATGCGGGCCGTGACCGAGCCGAACTGCACCCGCGCCATGGTGATCGACACGTAGCGGGGGTCCGGTTCGCCGTCGATCCGCAGCGGTTCGACCGCCAGCTCACCGACGAGCGCCGCCGCGGCCAGGTCGGCGCAGGCGTCGCGGACCGACTCGATCCAGACCGCGCCGCCGGTCGCCGACACCGCGCCACCGGCCGCCGCGATGGCCGTACGCACCGCGACGTGCACCGGGTGGCGGTATTCGGTGGCCTCGACGGCGTCGAACATCGGCCCGGCCAGGACCGGCTGTTGGAGGGCGAGCTTCAGCGCCTCCCGCTCGACCATGGACTGCGGGCTGTCCACCGCCGGTTCGGGTTGGGCCGGGGCGGGCCGGGCGGCGGGTGGCGCGTCACGGCCGGCGGACGGCGGGGTGTTGGCGGCGGCGAGCACCGCCCGCTGCACCGGCTCGATCTCCATCCCGAGGTCCATGGCGAGCTTGCGGACGTACTCCGGGCGCTTCTCCCGGTCCTTGAGTCGCGCGACGAGGGGCGCGGCGTGCCGCATGGCCTCCACCCGACCGTCCACCGTGTCCAGGTCGAAGCGGCTGATCACGTGGCGGAGAGCGAAGTCGACGAGCGGTTCGCGGCGCGCGACCAGGTCACGCACCGCCAGGTCGCCCTTGGCCAGCCGCAGGTCGCACGGGTCCATGTTGTCCGGGCTGACCGCGATGAACGTGCGGCCGACGAAGCGCTGGTCGTCCTCGAAGGCGCGCAGCGCGGCCTTCTGCCCGGCGGCGTCGCCGTCGAAGGTAAAAATGATCTCGCCGGCCACCTCGTCGCTGTCGAACAGCAGCCGGCGCAGGACGGCGATGTGGTCGGCGGCGAAGGCGGTGCCGCAGGTCGCCACGGCCGTGGTCACCCCGGCCAGGTGGCAGGCCATCACGTCGGTGTAGCCCTCGACGATCACCGCCCGCCCCTGCTTGGCGATGTCCCGCTTGGCCTGGTCGATGCCGTAGAGCACCTGGGACTTCTTGTAGATCGGCGTCTCGGGTGTGTTCAGGTATTTCGGGCCGTCGTCGTCGTCGAAGAGCTTGCGGGCGCCGAAGCCGATCACGTCGCCGGCCAGGTCGCGGATCGGCCAGAGCAGGCGGCGGCGGAACCTGTCGATCAGGCTGCCGGAACGGGCCTCCCGGGACAGCCCGGCGGTGACCAGCTCCTGGTGGGTGAAGCCCTGCTGGCGCAGGTGCTTGGTGAGCAGGTCCCAGCCGTCGGGCGCGAAGCCGCAGCCGTAGCGTTCGGCGGCGGCCCGGTCGAAGCCGCGTCGGGCCAGGAACTCCCGGGCCGGCCGGGCGCCGGCGGTGCCGAGCTGCGCCCGGTAGAACTCGACAGCCGCGGCGTGCGCGGCCACCAACCGCTGGCGTTGCCCCTGCTGGGGGCGGGCACGCGGGGCGCCCCGGTCGTCCTCGACGTAGCGCAGTTGGATGCCGGCGCGAGCGGCCAGCCGCTCGACGGACTCCACGAAGCTGAGGTGGTCGGCGTCCATCAGGAACTTGATGGCGTCGCCGCCGGCCCCGCAGCCGAAGCAATACCACACGTTGCGGGCCGGCGAGACGTTGAACGACGGGCTCTTCTCGTCGTGGAACGGGCACAGCCCCTTGAGGTTGCCGCCGCCGGCGGACTTCAGGGTGACCGTCTCGGAGATCACATCCCCGATCGAGGTGCGTTCCCGGACCAGTGCGATGTCCTCGTCCCGGATCCGCCCAGCCATGCGCCACCCCCTCGCCGTACATCCTGCCCTGCCGGACCGACGACACGCCGGCCGGGGGACGCCGGTGTGGCGACCGCCGCTGCCGGCTACGCGGTTCCGGCCCGCCGGTCCGCGCCGTCCGGGGACCATGACCACATGCGCAGGGTACGAACCGCGGCCCCCCACCTGCCGAGATGGCTGGCGGGCTGGTTCGGGCTGCGCGGCCAGGCCCCGCAGGCGGACGAGGCCGGCCACCGGCACGCCACCTGGCTGGAGCTCTTCCTCGACCTCATCTTCGTGTACGCCCTGGCGGCGGTGGTGCGCCGGCTGGGCGACGACGTGACCCCGTCGCCGAGCGCCGTGCTGACCGTGATCGGGCTCTTCGTGGTGGTGCAGTGGGCGTGGCTGGGGCAGGTCTTCTACGACACCCGGTTCGACCCGGACGACGCGGTGCAGCGCCTGCTGGTCCTGGCCGCGTTGGTCGGCGCGGGCGCGATCACGCTTGGGGTCGACGAGGTTCCGGAGAGCGTGCTGCTGCCGGTCGGGTACCTGATCGTGCGGGGGGTGCTGCTCCTGCTGTACGTCCGGGCCCGGCCGACCAGCCCGATGGCCCGGGTGGTGACAACTGTCTACCTGATCGGCTTCGGGTCGGGTTGGCTGATCTGGCTGGCGTCGCTGACCGCACCCGCCGAGCTGCGCCCGGCGCTGTGGATCGCCGCGATGACCATCGAGCTGGCCACCCCCTGGGTCGGCGTCCGCTGGCTGAACCGCTGGCCGGTGGACAACCGGCACCTGCCGGAACGGATCGGGCAGTTCACCATCATCGTGCTGGGCAGCGCGCTGGCCAACCTGCTCTTCGCCGTACCGGACCACCCGCCGCCGCACATGATCCTCACCGCCGCGTTGGCCTTCCTGATTCCGGCCGCCGTCTGGTGGATCTACACCACCTTCGTCACCACCCGCCTGTTGCAGCGTCGGCTGCGTGGCGGGCAGGCCTACACCTACCTGCACATTCCGCTCGGTGGCGCGCTGTTGCTGCTCGGCTGGGCGCTCGGGCAGACGGTCCGGCTGATCGACGCGGACGCGCCCCGACTGCCGCTGGAGCTGCGGCTGCTGCTGGGCGCGTCGATTGTGATCTGGACGGTGTGCGGCCTGGCGCTGTACTGGCTGTGGACCCGGCCGAGCGCCGTGCGGTTGGCGATCGCCGGCTACGGGGTGGTCTCGGCCTGCGTGATCACCACGACGGTGCACCAACCGAGGCTGATGCTGTCGCTGCTGGCCGCGGCGGTCGTCGGGTACGCGGTGCTGCTCAACCGACGACTCACCCAAGCCGGCGCGGAGCACCGACCCCCGGCGGGATGAGGGGACCTCAGGCGGCCAGCGCCCCCGCGCTGCTCTCCTCCTCGGCCGCCACCTGCCGGTTCCAGTCCGCCTTGGTGGAGCGCCACCCCTCGTCGTCCATGCCCCGCCGCCAGTAGCCGGAGATGGAGAGCTGGTCCATCGGTACGCCCCGCTCCCCGCGCAGCAGCCGGCGCAGGTCCCGGACGAAGGCGGCCTCGCCGTGCACGAAGGCGTGCACCCGACCGGCCGGGAACTCCAGCGCGCGCACCGCCTCGACGAGCGCCTCGCCCACCGGCCGGTCGCCACGGTGCAGCCAGGTCAGCGTGACCGCCGCCGGGCTGAGCAGCTTCTGCTCGTCCGCCGGGTCGGCGATCTCGACGAAGACGTGCGCCGGTGCGCCGAGCGGCAGCCGCTCCACCGCGGCGGCGATCGCCGGCAGAGCGCTCTCGTCGCCGACCAGCAGGTGCCAGTCCGCCTCCGGGTTCGGGGCGTACGCCCCGCCGGGGCCGACGAAGCGCACCGGGTCGCCGGGGCGCAGGGCGGCGGCCCACGGGCCGGCCAACCCCTCGTCGCCGTGGTGCACCACGTCCACCGTCAGCTCCCCGGCCAGCGGGTCCCAGCGTCGCACCGTGTACGCGCGCAGCCGGGGCCACTGCTCGCGCGGCAGGTCCCGGCGGATGGCCGCGAGGTCCATCGGCTGCGGGTACGCGACGCCGGGCTGCGGGAACACCACCTTGATGTAGTGGTCGGTGAACTCGCCCACCGGCAGGTCGGCCAGCTCGTCGCCGCCGAGGATGAGCCGGATCAGGTGCGGGGTGGGCCGCTCGGTGCGCAGCACCCGGGCCGAGGTGACGTTCCTGGGACGTTCCGTCATACCAGTTAGGCTAGCCTAAGCTGACTCATCGACGATCGGCGGTGCAACTTTCCCGATGAGGCGGGTGTGCCAGGTCACGGCCGCCGGATCGGTGAGCGAGGCGACCTGGTCGATCACCACCCGCAGCCGGCCCGCGTCGTCCGGCGCTGCCCGCCAGAGCGCGGCGTAGATCGGGTCGAGCCCGTCCGGGGCCCGTCGGACCAGCGCGGCGACCAACTCGGCCAGGATCGTCCGCTGCCGCTCGTAGCGGCCCCGGAAGCCGCTGCGGCGCATCACGTACCGCAGCGCGATGCCCTTCAGCAGGGCGCACTGCGCCCGGACCAGGCGGGGCACCACCAGATCGGCACCGTAGCGGCGGTGCGGACCGGGACCGAACCGCTCCTCCGTGGCGGCCACCGCCGCCGACACGAACCGCCCGGTCACCTGGCTGGTGGTGGCCTTCAACGCGACCTGCGCGCGGTGACTGCCGTCGTACCCGGCGAGCGGGGCGAGCAGGGGACCGGCCAGCAGCTCGACGAGCACCTCGGCCAGGTCGTCGGCGGACTCCCCGGAGTAGGCGGCGGCCACGTCGGCGCAGAGCGCGGCACGCTCGTCGGCGTCCACGAGCAGCGGCCGCAACGTGACGTAGCCGCCGTGGATGCCGTCCTCCACGTCGTGCACCGAGTACGCGACGTCGTCGGCCCAGTCCATCACCTGCGCCTCCAGGCACCGCCGCTCGCCGGGCGCGTCGGCGCGGATCCACGTGAACACCGCCGCGTCGTCGGCGTACACCCCGAACTTGCGCTCCCCCGGCCGGCGCGGCCAGGGGTACTTGCCGATCGCGTCGAGCGACGCCCGGGTCAGGTTCAGGCCGGCGGACGACCCGTCCGGGGCGAGCACCTTCGCCTCCAGCCGGGTCAGCACCCGCAGCGTCTGCGCGTTGCCCTCGAAGCCCCCGCAGGGCGTGGCGAGCAGGTCCAGAGCGGCCTCACCGTTGTGCCCGAACGGTGGGTGGCCGAGGTCGTGAGCGAGCCCCGCCACGTCCACCACGTCCGGGTCGCACCCGAGCCGGGAACCCATCTCCCTGGCGATCTGGGCAACCTCCAGCGAGTGGGTGAGCCGGGTACGCAGGAAGTCGTCGGTGCCGGCGGTGTGCACCTGGGTCTTGGCGGCCAGTCGGCGGAACGCCGCCGAGTGCAGCACCCGGGCGCGGTCGCGCTCGTACGGTGAGCGACGGTGACCGGTGTCCTTGGGCGGCTCCTCGACCAGCCGAGCCTCCGGGTCACTCCTCACGCAGCCGCCACTGCTCGCGACCGCGGGGCTCGCACGACCGGCTCACTCCTCGCGCTCGCCTGAGCCGCCGTCGCTCGCGACTGCGGGGCTCGCAAAACCGGCTCACTCCTCGCGCTCGCGCTCGCGGAGCACGCAGAACTCGTTGCCCTCCGGGTCGGCGAGCACCGTCCACTCGACGTCGCCCTGGCCGATGTCGACGTGCCGGGCGCCCATGTCGACGAGCCGTTCGACCTCGGCCTCCCGGTCGGCCGGACGCAGGTCGAGGTGCAGGCGGTTCTTGCGCTCCTTGCCGTCGGCCACCGGCACGAACACCAGGCCGGGCAGACGGTCGGGGGACTGACGGATCTCCACCTCGTCCGGTCGCTCGGTGACCACCTGATAGCCGAGCGCCTCGGCCCACCACCGCGCCAGCCGGGCCGGATCGCGGGCATCGACAGTCAGGCTCTCCCAGACGCTTGTCATGCAGTCACCCTTCCCGTTCGACGGCGTACGCAATCGGCCGTGTGCGAGCGAGCCAAGATTACGCCCGCCACCGCCGCCCGGCCCGCCGACGACGCATCGACGATCGGCCACTCATCCCGGCCCACCTGGCCTGGCCCGCCGATCCGAGCACCGGCGGCGGCCGGGTGACCGGGCCGCCGCCGGTTCGCGTCACCTGCTGTCCGACCCGTCGGTCTCCACCGCGGCGCGCCCGGCCTCCAACCGGGCCACCGGCACCCGGAACGGCGAGCAGGACACGTAGTCCAGGCCGACGGAGTGGAAGAAGTGCACCGAGTCCGGGTCACCCCCGTGCTCGCCGCAGACGCCGAGCTTCAGTCCGGGTCGCGCGGCCCTGCCCTCCTCGGCGGCGATGCGCACCAGCCGGCCGACGCCGTCCCGGTCGATCGACTCGAACGGCGAGATGCCGAAGATGCCCAGCTCCAGGTAACGCCAGAAGAACGCGCCCTCGACGTCGTCGCGGGAGAAGCCCCAGCCCATCTGGGTCAGATCGTTGGTGCCGAAGGAGAAGAACTCGGCCGCCTCGGCGATCTGCCCGGCGGTCAGCGCCGCCCGGGGCACCTCGATCATCGTGCCGATCAGCACCTCGACCCCGCTGTCCCCGACCACGTCCGCGATGATCCGCTCGGCCTCGGCGCGGACCGTCTCCAACTCCTGCACCGCACCGACCAGCGGCACCATGATCTCCGGACAGGCGGCGCCGCCGGCGCGGGTGACCGCGACCGCCGCCTCGGCGATGGCCCGGACCTGCATCGCGAACAGGCCGGGGATGACCAGGCCGAGACGGACGCCACGCAACCCGAGCATCGGGTTCTCCTCGTGCATACGCCGGACGGCGGCGAGCAGGGCCTCCTCCTTGGCGACGTCCTCACCGCGTTCCTGAGCGACAGCGACGTTGACGGCGAGCTGCTCCAACGGTGGCAGGAACTCGTGCAGCGGCGGGTCGATCAGCCGGACGGTGACCGGCAGGCCGTCCATCTCCCGGAAGATCTCCTCGAAGTCGGCGCGCTGCAACGGCAGCAGCGCCGCCAGCGCCGCCTCCCGCTCACCCTCCGCCCGCGCCAGGATCAGCCGTTCGACCAGCTCCCGCCGGTCACCGAGGAACATGTGCTCGGTGCGGCACAGCCCGATGCCCTCGGCGCCGAAGCGCCGGGCCCGCGCCGCGTCCGCGCCGGTGTCGGCGTTCGTGCGGACCGCCAGCCGCCGCTTCCCGTCGGCGTGCGTCATGATCCGGTGTACGGCCCGGACCAGCGCGTCGTCGACGCGCTCGGGGTCGAGGCTGCCCTCGAAGTACTGCACCACCTCCGACGGCGTGACCGGCACCTCGCCGAGGTAGACCTTGCCGGTGGTGCCGTCGATGGAGACGACGTCGCCCTCGTTGACTGTCTGCCCGGCCACCGCGAACCGCTTCGCCGGGACGTTGACGTCGATCTCGTCGGCGCCGGAGACGCAGGTCTTGCCCATCCCCCGGGCCACCACGGCGGCGTGGCTGGTCTTGCCGCCCCGCGAGGTGAGGATGCCCTTCGCCGCGATCATGCCGTTCAGGTCGTCGGGGTTGGTCTCCCGGCGGACCAGGATCACCGACTCGCCCTCGGCGGCCAGCTCGACGGCCCGCGCCGAGGTGAAGACGACCTTCCCGGACGCCGCGCCCGGCGACGCGCCGATGCCCGTGGCGACCGGCTCGAACTCGTGGTCGAGCTGGAAGCGGGGGAACATCAGCTGCGCCAGTTGGGCGCCGTTGACCCGGTGCAGCGCCTCGTCCAGGTCGATCAGCCCTTCGTCGACGAGTTGCCCGGCGATGACGAACGCGGCGGCGGCGGTGCGCTTGCCGACCCGGGTCTGCAACATCCACAGCTTGCCGCGTTCGATGGTGAACTCGATGTCGCAGAGGTCCCGGTAGTGCTCCTCCAGCCGGGCCATGATGCCGAGCAGCTCGTCGTAGGAGGTCTTGTCGAGCCGCTCCAACTCCTGCAACGGCACCGTGTTACGGATGCCGGCGACGACGTCCTCACCCTGGGCGTTGGCCAGGTAGTCGCCGTAGATGCCCTGGGCGCCACTGGCCGGGTCGCGGGTGAACGCGACGCCGGTGCCGGAGTCGGGCCCGAGGTTGCCGAAGACCATGCTCACCACGTTGACAGCGGTGCCGAGGTCGGCCGGAATCCGCTCCTGGCGCCGGTAGAGCACCGCCCGCTCGGCGTTCCACGAGTCGAAGACGGCACGGATGGCCAGGTGGAGTTGCTCGCGCGGTTCCTGCGGAAACTCCCGGCCGGTGTGCTTCGAGAAGATCTTCTTGTACGCGTCGACGAGCCCCCGTAGGTCGTCAGCGTCCAGATCCAGGTCGTTGTGGGTGCCCTTGGCGTTCTTGACCTCGTCGAGCGCGTGCTCGAACTCCTCGCCGGGCACCTCGCAGACGGTCTTGCCGAACATCTGGATGAGCCGGCGGTAGGAGTCCCAGGCGAACCTGTCGTTGCCGCCGGAGGCGGCCGGGTCGGCGGAGCCGCCGGAGGCGGCCGGGTCGGCGGAGCCGCCGGCCTGCGCGGCGAGCCCGATCACGCTCTGGTCGTTGAGACCGACGTTGAGGACGGTCTCCATCATGCCGGGCATGGAGAACTTGGCGCCGGAGCGGACGGACACCAGCAGGGGGTCCCGCGGGTCGCCGAGCCGCCTGCCCATCGCGCGCTCCAGTGCTTCCAGGTGCGCCTCGATCTGGGCGGCGAGTCCGTCCGGCTCCCGTCCGGTCGCGAGGTACGCCTGGCAGGCCTCGGTGGTGATGGTGAAGCCCGGCGGTACGGGCAGGCCGAGGTTCGTCATCTCGGCGAGGTTGGCTCCCTTGCCGCCGAGCAGGTCCTTGAGGTCCTTGTTGCCTTCGGAGAAGTCATAGACGTACTTGTGATCGACGGTCTCTTGCGCTGCCACCAGAGCCTCCACAACACGCGCCGGACGGAAACTTAACGAAGGTTCAGTTTTCTTCTTCCCCGAGGTGGACCGCCGGTAATCCCGGGGTCGACGCTGATCGGTGGGCGAAGGTTAAGCGACCATCGAGCGACCTGGGACCGTTCGGTGACAATTGGCACAGCTATCACGACTATCCGTGTTCGTACCGGTTTTTGGGAACGCTTCCACGCGCACCATCACGCACCCCCGCCCACCGTCGTACGCTTGACGGCACGCCAGCCGGTGAACCTCGCTTTTGCCATAACCCACGCGAATACACCCCGGAGTCGCCACCGTGTCGACCATCCCCTCCCCCAGCTCCGCCGCCGTTCCGGCGCGGGAGCCGGCAGCGGCCGCGCTGGCCCAGGCCGCCGAGCGGACCGCCGGCGACCTGCTCACCCCACCCGCCCCGCACCGCCTGGACGAGGTGGTGCCCGCCCCGCGGCAGGTCGAGCTCGGGCCGGCCGGGGCATGGGTGCTGCCACCGGACGCGATCATCGCGGTCAGCGCCGACCCGGCCGCGCTCGCGGTCGCCGAGCAGCTCGCCGGGCTGCTGCGCCCCGCCACCGGCTACCCGCTACCGGTCACCGACGCCATCACCCCGGAGCCCGCCGGCGGCATCGCCCTGGTGCTCAACAGCAGCGCCGACCTCGGCGCAGGGCACGACAGCGCCGACCCCGGCGCAGGGCACGACAGCGCCGACCCCGGCGCAGGGCACGACAGCGCCGACCTCGGCGCGGAGGGCTATCGGCTCGACATCACCACCGACGGGGTCCGCCTCACCGCGGCCACCGCCGCCGGCCTCTTCTACGGCGTGCAGACGCTGCGCCAACTACTGCCGGCGGCGATCGAGAGTCCGGTCCCGGTCACCGAACGCTGGGCGCTTCCCCGCGGCACGATCACCGACGCGCCCCGGTTCCCGTACCGGGGAGCGATGCTCGACGTCGCCCGCCACTTCTTCGGCGTCGAGGACGTGCTGCGGGTCATCGACCACCTGGCCCGTTACA
Organism: Micromonospora sp. WMMD1120; assembly: GCF_029626235.1. Classification (NCBI taxonomy): domain Bacteria; kingdom Bacillati; phylum Actinomycetota; class Actinomycetes; order Micromonosporales; family Micromonosporaceae; genus Micromonospora; species Micromonospora sp. WMMD1120. The sequence continues at coordinate 539,184 of NZ_JARUBO010000005.1, forward strand.
AGCTCAACCACCTGCACCTGCACCTCACCGACGACCAGGGCTGGCGGATCACCGTCGACTCGTGGCCGGAGCTGACCACTGTCGGCGCCGCCACCGAGGTCGGCGGCGGCCCCGGTGGGCACTACACGAAGGCCGACTACGCCCGGATCGTCGCCTACGCGACCGCCCGCCACATCACCGTCGTCCCGGAGATCGACCTTCCCGGGCACACCAACTCGGCGCTCGTCGCGTACCCGCACCTGGCACCGGACAAGATCGCGCCACCGCCGTACACCGGCACCGAGGTCGGCTTCAGCTACGTCGACCCATCCGACGAGCGGACGTACGACTTCGTCGCCGACGTCCTGGGCGAGGTGGCCGCGCTGACCCCCGGACCGTGGCTGCACGTCGGCGGTGACGAGGCGTTCAAGGTCAAGGGCGCTGTCTACACCGGTTTCGTCGAGCGGGTCCAGCGCATCGTGGCCGACCTCGGCAAGAGCGTCGTCGGGTGGCACCAGCTCGCGCCGGCCGCCCACAGCGACGGACGCGTCCTGCAGTGGTGGGGCACCAACGGCGAAGACCCCACCACCGCCGACGCCGTACGCCGGGGCGCCCGGCTGGTCCTCTCCCCCGGTAACCACGCATACCTGGACATGAAGTACGCCCCGGACACCCCGATCGGGCACGACTGGGCCGGCCTGATCGACGTCCACACGGCGTACGACTGGGACCCGGGCAGCCACGTCGCCGACGTGCCCGCGACTGCCGTCCTCGGCGTGGAGGCCCCGCTCTGGACCGAATCGGTCACCTCGCTGACCGACATCGAGTTCCTGCTCCTGCCCCGTCTCCCCGCGATCGCCGAGCTGGGCTGGTCCCCACGCCACACCCACGACTGGGCCAACTTCCGTGACCGCCTGGCCGGGCAGGGCCCCCGCTGGACAGCCGCCGGCATCACCTTCCACCGCGCGCCCGAGATCCCCTGGCCGAGCGCCCGGGGCATCCCCGGCCAGCGCCCCGCACCCGAGGCCGACACCGCCGCATCCCGCCCGGACGGGAGCAACCAGTCGTGATCGGGTGATCGACTCGGCTTCCGTGAAACCGGGCCATCCCACACAGCCGGAAGGCCCGACTTCCAGCAAGCCGAGTGGATCACTCGGATGGGCGGTGGCGGCGGACCGCCCGAATCCGGTGGTCATCCGGCGGACCGCCCGCTGGGTGTTCGCGGCAGACCGGTCCCGTGGGTGTTCGTGCGGCAGACCGCCCGATGGGCCATTCGTCCGGTTTGCCGCCTCGCGTCCCGTGGGCGGGGCCACTCTGACGGCGGAATCCCCGCCGGGGTGAGGCCGTTATACCTGGCACGCCGCCGCGACTGTCAGCTGGCGGCGCAGGGCAGCCGCCGGGAACACCGGCCGGGCCGGTCGAGTTGGACACCGCAACACCCGCGAGCCCCGGCCCCGACGCCACACCGGCCTCGCCCGTCGCGATCGTGGCCCCGGCCCTCAAGCCTCGGCCCGAGCCGGGAACACCGGCCGGCGCCGCCCGGTTACACCTCCGGGCCGCACCTGTCGCGGGTCCCCGGGGCCCGGGAATGAGCCCCGGTCGGGTGTCGTTACACCCGGTCCCGATGCCGACCCCACCGCAGGGCCGCCGGGCACCCCGATCTTCCCCGCACGAACACACCCCCCATCGTGTGGGTCTATCCCCCGAATGCAGAGGAGCACGCCATCATGCGTACCGATCTGATTCGCAAGACCGCTCTGACCGCCGCCGGCCTCGCCTTCACCGGTGGCGCCATCGCAGGCCCCGTCACCGCGGCCTACGCCATGGCCGACGCCAAGCCCACCACCCAGACGGTCACCGACCGCAAGGGTCACGGTGAGCGGGAACTCGGCGTGCGCTACGAGGCCCAGCCGAACTTCTACTACTGCGGCCCCGCCGCCACCCGCAACGCCCTGTCCGTCCAGGGCAAGAACATCAACGTCGACGACATGGCCAAGGAGATGGGCACCACCGAGGCCGGCACCAACTCCATCAACGACATCACCCCCGTGCTGAACAAGGAGACCGGCAAGGCCAACGCCTACCGCTCCGTGGAGATCAGCACCCCGGACGCCAACACCGCGCAGACCGACCAGCTCCGCGCCGACATCGTCAAGACCATCGACGACGGCCGCGCCGTGGTCGCCAACATCGCCGGCACCAGCACCGACACCGACGGCAACACCCACTCCTACGAGGGCGGGCACTACATCAGCGTCACCGGCTACCGCGACAACGGCAACGTCGTCACGATCGCCGACTCCGCCAACCCCGACACCGCCTCCTACCAGATCACCGTCGAGCACCTCGCCGACTGGATCGCCACCCGCGGCTACGCCGCCAGCTGACCCAACTACAGGCACTCACGAAGGGCCGGACCCCACCCGGGGCCCGGCCCTTCACCATCTCCGCACCCGGGCCGTCCGCAGGACGCGCACCGGAGGTCACCCGGGCGTCCGCAGCGACGCGCACCGGAGGTCGGACCCGGCGCCCGGCAACGGCGCGCCCGACCACCCGACAACAGCCCGACCGTCAGCCGCCGGAGTCGTCCATCTCGGCGCCCTCGGGCACCGTGTCGTCGTCGCGGTCGACCAGCCAGCCGTCGGGCAGGGCGACCTTGCCCGGCGCGTTGGTGCGCCCGCGCGGCTGCCCCAGGGCGGTGACCGGGAACGGCTCCGCCGGGTCGAGCTTGCCGAGCAGGTCGTCGAGCTGGGCCAGGCTCTCGATCATCGCGAGCGAGCGGCGCAGTTCGCCGCCGACCGGGAAGCCCTTGAGGTACCAGGCGACGTGCTTGCGGAAGTCGGTGCAGCCGTCGCGTTCGCCCCGCGCCGGGTTGCGGGCGCCGGCCGAGAACTGGTCGACGAGCAGTTCGGCGTGCCGGCGCATGGTCACCGCCACCTCGCCGAGGGTGGGCAGCCGCCGCTCCGGCCGGCCGTTGAAGGCGGCCTCCAGGTCGGCGAAGAGCCACGGCCGACCGAGGCAGCCGCGCCCGACCACCACGCCGTCGACGCCGGTGTGCGCGACCATCCGCAGCGCGTCGTCGGCCTCCCAGATGTCGCCGTTGCCGAGCACCGGCACGTCGAGGGCCTGCTTCAACGTGGCGATCGCGTCCCAGTCGGCGGTGCCCGAGTAACGCTGCGCGGCCGTCCGCCCGTGCAGGGCCACAGCGGCCACGCCGGCTTCCTGGGCGGCCAGCCCCGCTTCGACGTACGTCAGGTGGTCGTCGTCGATGCCCTTGCGCATCTTGACCGTGACGGGCACCCCGGCCGGCGCCGCGGCGGCCACCGCGGCCCGGACCAGCCGTGCGAAGAGCCGGCGGCGCCAGGGCAGCGCCGCGCCGCCGCCACGCCGGGTGACCTTGGGTACGGGGCAGCCGAAGTTGAGGTCGATGTGATCGGCCAGGTCGCGTTCGACGACGATACGCACGGCGGCGGCGGTGATCTCCGGATCGGTGCCGTAGAGCTGGAGGCTGCGGGGCTTCTCGTCGTCACCGAACGCGATCATGCGCAGCGTCTTCGGGTTGCGTTCGACCAACGCCCTGGTGGTGATCATCTCGCAGACGTAGATGCCGCCGCCCTGCTCACGGCAGAGCCGGCGGAACCCCACGTTCGTGATGCCGGCCATCGGCGCGAGCACCACCGGCGGCCACACCTGGTGCGGCCCGAGGGTCAACGGGCGCGGCGTGGACACGGTCGAGGCAGTCACCGGACAAGTGTACGGGGCCCCGACCGGCGCTTTTCGCGTCGGCCGAGGCCCCGTGCGCGGCGTCTCAGCAGCCGGGGAGTCGCTCGATCAGGTAGCGCTCCACCTGGTCGAGGGAGACCCGCTCCTGGGCCATGGTGTCCCGGTTACGGACCGTCACGGCGTTGTCGTCCAGCGTGTCGAAGTCGACTGTGACGCAGAACGGGGTGCCGATCTCGTCCTGCCGGCGGTAGCGGCGGCCGATCGCCTGCGAGTCGTCGAACTCCACCACCCAGCGCTTGCGCAGCAGCGTGGCGAGGTCCTTGGCCTTCGGCGACAGCGCCTCGTTGCGGGACAGCGGCAGCACCGCCACCTTGACCGGGGCGAGCCGCGGGTCGAAGCGCATCACGGTGCGCTTGTCCACGCCGCCCTTGGTGTTCGGCGCCTCGTCCTCGTCGTACGCCTCCAGCAGGAAGGCGAGCACCGCGCGGGTCAGACCCGCGGCCGGCTCGATGACGTACGGCATCCAGCGCTCACTCTTGCTCTGGTCGAAGTACGACAGGTCGACGCCGGAGTGCTTGCTGTGCGTGGAGAGGTCGAAGTCGGTGCGGTTGGCGACACCCTCCAGCTCGGCGAACTCGCTGCCGCCGAACTGGAAGCGGTACTCGATGTCCACGGTCCGCTTCGAGTAGTGCGACAGCTTCTCCTTGGGGTGCTCGTAGAGGCGCAGGTTGTCCGCCGACAGGCCGAGGTCGAGGTACCAGTTCCAGCGCTCCTGGAGCCAGTACTCGTGCCACTGCTCGTCGGTGCCCGGCTCGACGAAGAACTCCATCTCCATCTGCTCGAACTCACGGGTACGGAAGATGAAGTTGCCCGGGGTGATCTCGTTGCGGAACGACTTGCCGGTCTGCGCGATGCCGAACGGCGGCTTCTTGCGGGCGACCGTCTCGACGTTCTTGTAGTTGACGAAGATGCCCTGCGCGGTCTCCGGGCGCAGGTAGTGCAGCCCTTCGTCGCTCTCCACCGGGCCCAGGTAGGTCTTCATCAGGCCGTTGAACATCTTCGGCTCGGTGAAGGTGCCCTTGTTGCCGCAGTTGGGGCAGTTCAGCTCCGACAGCGAGGTGAGCGGCTTGCCGTGCTTCTCGGCGTACGCCTCCTCCAGGTGGTCGGCCCGGAACCGCTTGTGGCAGAACTGGCACTCGGTGAGCGGGTCGACGAACTCGGCGATGTGGCCGGACGCCTCCCACACCTTGCGGGCCAGGATCACCGCGGAGTCGAGACCGACGACGTCGTCGCGCTGCTGGACCATGGTCTTCCACCACTGCCGGCGGACGTTCTCCTTCAGCTCCACGCCGAGCGGGCCGTAGTCCCACGCCGATCGGGTGCCTCCGTAGATCTCGCTGGAGGGGAAGACGAAGCCTCGGCGCTTGGCGAGGCTGACGACGGCGTCGATACGGTCGGCTGGCATGTTTCCTCCTACGCCGGCTGGCGGTCGGCGGGGGCGAGATGTGGATGGAACGGTCGGTCCGGGACAACGGTACGACCACCGCCGCCCCGAGCCCAGCAGAATACCGCTGGCGGGTCAGCTGACCCCGCAGACCTCCACGCCACCGGTCTGCCCGTCCTGACCGAGGCTGACCTGCTGCTGATCCCGGTCGCCACCGGCGAGCGTCACGTCGACCGGCACGGTCAGGTTGGTGGTGTCCACCTCGCCCACCCGGAACGCGGTGACCTGAGGTTCGGCAGAGGCGCGCCGCTCGAACTCGGGCCGGGACTCCCGCCGCTGCGCGTCGTCGCAGAGCTGGTCGTACGCCCGCCCGTAGTCGCGCTCGACGAGCGCCTGATAGTAGTCGCCGGTCACGGTGCGGGCCTGCTCGCGGATCGCCTGCACGCCGGTGACGGCCAGGCCGACGACGGCGGTGCCACCCCCGCCGCAGCAGAGCGCCACGGCGAGCGCGCCGACGCCGAGGCCGATCCAGAGCCGGGTCCGGCGGCCCTCGGTGGGCGGCGCGGCGAACGGCGGCGCCACCCCGGGACCGGGTGGCGGGGCGGGTGCGGTCATAGGAGCAGCGTAGTGTCCAGCGGCTCAGCGGTAAGGACCCGCAGCCCGATCACTCTCGGCGACCACCACGGCCCCGCCGGGGGCGGCGGTGGCCAGCGCCTCGTACGCGGAGGGCTCGTCGACCGACTCGGCGAGCAGCGGGACGGCGCTGACCTTGACCTCGAAGGCGCCCAGGGCCCGCCGGTAGGTGCCGACCGACTCCCACTCGGTGACCAGCGACCAGTACCGCGGGGCGTCGAGCGCGCGGACCAGTTGACCCCGCAGGTAGCCGGGGCGGGCGGCCAGCGCGGTGAGGGCGGCGTGCGCCCGCTCGGTGAAGTCGTCGGCGGCGTCGACGTCGACCACGAACCGGTTGGTCACCAGCAACGGGGGTGCCTCCTCGTAGAGTCTGTGGGATGCAGCGTACGCAGCGCCCTCTGCTCGCCCGGTTGGCCGGGGCGAACCCGACGTCGGTGTTCCTGCTCACCCTGGTGGTGGTGCTGGTGGCGTTCTTCACGCCGGGGGTGGTCGGCGCCCTGCTGACGCTCGCGCTCGCCGGGGTGTTGATCGCCCTGTTGGCGACGACCTGGGCGGTTCAGACGCCGCAGACCCGGCTGGTGCGACTGCTGATGCTGACCCTGCTGGTGGCGGTCGGCCTCGCGAAGCTGCTCTGACATGCAATCATGCGTTTTTGACAATCATTATCGTTGCCACGGACAGTTGAGGACATGACCAACCGCGCCACGTACCGTGTCCTCGCCGCCGCCGCGACCGCCCTGCTCACAGTGGGCGCCGGGGCCGGCTGCTCCACCGACGGCGCCGGCGCCGACCCGCAGCGAGTCGACGTGGTGGCCGCGTTCTACCCCCTCCAGTTCCTGGCCGAGCGGGTCGGCGGCGACGCCGTCCGGGTGACGAACCTGGCCAAGCCCGGCGCCGAGCCGCACGACCTGGAGCTCAACCCGAGCCAGGTCGGCCAGGTGTCCGAGGCGGAGTTGATCGTCTACCTCAAGGGTTTCCAGCCCGCCGTGGACGACGCCGTCGCGCAGAACGGCGGCGACCGGGCGTTCGACGTGACGAGCGTGCAGCCGCTGCTGGACGCGTCCGCCGGTGGGCACGACCACGAGGGTGAGGAGGGGCACACCGAGGAGGGCGGCGGCAAGGACCCGCACGTCTGGCTCGACCCGACGCGACTGGCCGGCATCGGCGACCAGCTCGCCCAGCGGCTCGGCACCGCCGACGCGGAACACGCCGCCGACTACACCGCCCGCGCCGCGGCGCTGCGCGCCGACCTGGAGACCCTGGACGGCGAGTTCCGCACCGGTCTCGCGACCTGCCAGCGGCGGGAGATCGTGACCAGCCACGCCGCGTTCGGTTACCTGGCCGACCGCTACCAGCTCGACCAGGTCGGCATCACCGGGCTGAGCCCGGACGTCGAGCCCTCCCCGCAGCGGCTGGCGCACGTGATCGAGGAGGCCAAGGAGCACCGGGCCACCACGATCTTCTTCGAGACGCTGGTCAGCCCGAAGGTCGCCGAGACCATCGCCGGTCAGGTCGGCGCGAGGACCGCGGTGCTGGACCCGATCGAAGGACTCGCCGCGGGCAGCGACGGGGACTACCTTTCCGTCATGCGTACCAACCTGCGGACCCTACAGACGGCCCTGGGCTGCTCGTGACCGCACCTGTCATCACCGTCGAGCACGGGGTGGTCGGCTACGACGGCCGCCCCGTGCTCCGGGACGTCTCGTTCACGGTGACCGCCGGCGAGGTGGTAGCGGTGCTCGGCGCCAACGGCTCCGGCAAGTCGACGCTGATCCGCGCCGTGCTCGGGCTGGTGCCGATCAGCGCCGGCTCGGTCACCCTCTTCGACCGGCCGGTGCGGCGCTTCCGGCAGTGGGCCCGCATCGGGTACGTCCCGCAGCGGCTGGGCGCCGGCGGCGGCGTACCGGCCACCGTCCGCGAGGTGGTGGCCTCCGGCCGGCTGGCCCGCCGGGGAGTGCTGCGGCCCCCCGGTCGCGCCGACCGGGCCGCCGTCGACGCCGCCCTGCTCGCTGTCGGGCTCGCCGACCGGGCCGGCGACCCGGTGTCCACGCTCTCCGGCGGCCAGCAGCAGCGCACCCTGATCGCCCGGGCACTGGCCGGCGAGCCGGAGCTGCTGGTGCTCGACGAGCCCACCGCCGGTGTGGACGCGGTCAGCCAGGAGGCGTTCGCCGACGCGCTGCGCGACTTCGTGGCCGGCGGCGGGACGGTGCTGCTCGTCGCGCACGAGCTGGGTCCGCTGCGGCCGGTGATCAGCCGGGCTGTCGTCGTACACGAGGGTCGCATCGCCCACGACGGCGCGGTGCCGGACCCGGCCGGGCATCACGCGGAGCCCGGCCACGACCACGTGCATCCGCACTGCTACGACGAGCCCGCCGGGCTGTGGAGCAACTGACCCATGGAACTCTTCCAGTACCCCTACATGCAGCGCGCCCTGATCGGCGCGTTGGTGATCGGCCTGGCCGCGCCGGCGCTCGGCATCTACCTGGTGCAGCGCCGGTTGGCGCTGATCGGCGACGGTGTCGGGCACGTGGCGTTGACCGGCGTCGGGGCCGGCCTGCTCCTCAACCGCTCCCCGGTGCTGGTCGCGGTGATCGCCGCCACCATCGGCGCGATCGCCATCGAGGTGGTCCGCGCCCGCGGGCGTACCTCCGGTGACCTGGCCCTGGCCCTGCTCTTCTACGGGGGCATCGCGGGCGGTGTGCTGCTGGTCGGCCTCTCCGACGCGACCAGCGCGAACCTCAACGCCTACCTGTTCGGGTCGCTGACCACCATCTCCCCCGCCGACCTGCTCACCATCGGGGTGCTCGGCGCGGCCATCCTGGTCACGATGATCGCGCTGCGGCCGGCCCTCTTCGCGGTCAGCCACGACGAGGAGTACGCCCGGGTCTCCGGCCTGCCGGTCCGGACCCTGAACCTGCTCATCGCGGTCGCCACGGCGGTCACCGTGACCATCGCGATGCGGGCCGTCGGCGTGCTGCTGATCAGCGCCCTGATGGTGGTGCCGGTCGCCACCGCCCAACAGGTCACCCGGGGGTTCCGGAGCACGATGGCCGCCGCGATGGCGCTCGGGTTGTTCGCCGCCGGCTCGGGTGTGTGGATCGCGGCCACCGCCGACACCGCTCCGGGCGCCTCGGTGGTCCTGGTGGCGATCGCGTCCTTCCTGGTCGTGGCCGTGGCCGGTGGCGTCTGGCGGACGCTGCGCCGCCGGGCGACACCGGCCGCCACGCCGGTGCCGGAGCCGCACGAGGTGGTGCTGAGCTGATCCTCAGCGGCAGGACCTCAGTGGTATTGGTTACCGTTGCCTGATGACCAGCGCGACGGGCTATGACGGGTTCGACGGGGCCAGCGAGTTGCTCCGTGCCCTGTCCGCACCCATCCGGCTGGCCATCGTCAGCGAGCTGTCCGGCGGCGAACGGTGCGTCCACGAGCTGGTGGAGAAGCTCGGGGCCGCGCAGCCACTCGTCTCCCAGCACCTGCGGGTGCTGCGTGGGGCGGGTGTGGTGCGCGGCTCCCGCCGTGGCCGGGAGATCGCGTACAGCCTGGTCGACGAGCATGTCGCACACATCGTGGCGGACGCGGTCAGCCACGCCGGGGAGGGGTCATGAGCGAGAGCGGCGCCGCGGTGCGCAACACCCGGCAGCGCTCGGCGGTGAGCGCGCTGTTGGGCGAGATGGAGGGCTTCCACAGCGCCCAGGACCTGCACGCCATGCTGCGCCAGCGCGGCGAGCGGGTCGGCCTGACCACCGTCTACCGCACCCTTCAGGGGCTGGCCGACGCGGGCGAGATCGACGTGATGCGCCCGCCGGGTGGCGAGCACCTCTACCGCCGGTGCAGCGAGGGGCACCACCACCACCTGGTCTGCCGGGCCTGCGGGCGTACCGTCGAGGTGGCCGGCCCGGCGGTGGAGAGCTGGGCCGACCGGGTCGCCACCCAGCACGGCTACGCCGACGTCAGCCACACCCTGGAGATCTTCGGCACCTGCCCGGCCTGCCTCCGCTGACCAGGCCGATCCGACGGGTGCCGGTCCCGACGGGTTCGTGACACGCTGACCGGCGTGAAAATCTACGCCGATCGGTTTCCGACCGCCGCCCGTCAGTTGATCACCGACCTGCTCGTCGTCGCCTGGGTGTACGCGGCTATCCGCGGCGCGCTGTGGCTGCACGACCTGGTGCAGAAGCTCGCCGTACCCGGACAGAAGCTGGAGGGCGCGGGCAGCGGCCTCGCCGACAACCTGGCCGACGCCGGCGGCAAGGTCCGTCGGGTGCCGCTGGTCGGCGACGAGTTGACAGCGCCCTTCCGGCAGGCGGCCGACGCCGCCCGGGGGCTCGCCGACGCCGGCCGCGACCAGCAGCACCTGGTCGACCAACTCGCGCTCGCCCTCGCCGTCGCGGTGCTGATCTTCCCGCTCGGGCTGGTGCTCTTCGGCTGGCTGCCGCTGCGCATCCGGTGGATGCGTCGGGCCGGGTCGGCGGCGAGACTGGCCGTCGGGCCGGCCGGCCGGGACCTGCTCGCCCTACGCGCCCTGGCCACCCAGCCGCTGGGTCGGCTGAGCCGGATCGGCCCGGACGTCGCCGAGGCGTGGCGACGCGGCGACGACGCCACCGTCGACGCGCTGGCCGCGCTGGAGCTACGCCACCTCGGCCTGCGTGGCCGAGACCGCTGAGCCGTCGCCCGCACAGGCCCGCGCCCCTGCGCCCCTGCGCCCCCGTGCCCCCGTGCCCCCGTGCTTCCGCCTGGCGCCTCGATCAAGTGATGAGGAGTAGTTCCGCACGCGGCTTCTGAGCTACTCCTCATCACTTGATCAAGGGAAAGCCGCGGCGGCGACGTTTCGGGCGACCGGCGTGCGCAGCGCCAACTCGGTCTGCGTGGGCGGGGCCGCTAAGGTCGTCGGGTGTTCTACTTCCTCGTCGTCATCGCCGTCCTGCTGCTCGGCTATGCCGCTGTCCTGGTCTCCTTCGTCCGCCGGGGCAAGCGGATCCCGCCCGCGGCGTACCTGACCCTGGCCGGGCTCAACGGCCTGATCCTGGCGGGGGTGCTGGCCTGGGCCGTCGCCCGCTGACCGGCCGGCGGCGCGACGCGACACAGCCGGGCAGCGCGACACAGCCGGGCAGCGCGACACCGCTGACCGGGCACGGTCAGGGCTTGGGTGGGATGCGGCGGCGGACGTCGTCGGCGGTGGACGGGCCGGGCGCCCAGCGGGCCACCCAGGGCAGCTCGGTGGGCGGGGTGATGACACCCTCCTCCAGAGCCGCGTACCGGCCGGCGAGGATCCGCTTCGCGGCGGTGGTGTCGACCGCGTCGGTGTTGTCCCACAGCGCGGCGAAGAGGGCGTCCACCCGCACCCGGGCCTGCCGGCAGAACAGGTCGGCCAGTTCGACGTTCTCCGGGCGGTCGTCGCGTTCGGTCCAGGCGCGGACGCACACCGCCGACATCGCGAACAACTCGGCGCCGATGTCGACCACCCGGCCGAGGAACGCCTGCTTGCGCTCCATCTTTCCCTGCCAGCGGGACATCGCGTAGAACGTCGACCGGGCCAGCTTGCGCGAGGACCGCTCGACCTGGCGCAGGTGGGCGGCGAGCGGCCCGAACTCGGCGTACGCCGATGGGGTCTGCCCCCGACCCACGGCCAGGGTGGGCAGCCACCTCGCGTAGAAGACGCCGGCGCGGGCGCCGGCGCGGGCCTTGCGGCCCAGCCCGGCGTCCGGGTCGATGATGTCGCCGGCCACCGACAGGTGGGCGTCGACCGCCTCCCGGGCGATCAGCAGGTGCATGATCTCGGTCGAGCCCTCGAAGATGCGGTTGATGCGCAGGTCGCGCATCATCTGCTCGACGGCCGCCGCGCGTTCACCCCGGGCGGCGAGCGAGTCGGCCGTCTCGTAGCCGCGCCCGCCCCGGATCTGGATCAGCTCGTCGGCGATCTTCCAGGCCATCTCGCTGGCGTACAGCTTGACCAGCGCCGCCTCGATGCGGATGTCGTTGCGGTCGTCGTCGGCGAGCAGGCAGCACAGGTCGAGCATCGTCTCCATGCCGTAGGTGGTGGCGGCGATGAAGGAGAGCTTCTGCGCCACCGCCTGGTGCTCGCCCACCGGCCGACCCCACTGGACCCGGTCGGCGGCCCACTCCCGGGCCACGTGCAACGCCCACTTGCCGGCGCCCACGCACATCGCCGGCAGCGAGAGCCGGCCGGTGTTCAGGGTGGTCAGGGCGATCCTCAGGCCCTTGCCCTCGCCGCCGATGACGTTCTCGGCGGGCACCAACACGTCGTGGAAGCGGGTGAGGCTGTTCTCCAGGCCGCGCAGGCCGACGAACTCGTTACGCCGCTCGACGGTGATGCCCGCGCTGTCGCCCTCCACCACGAACGCGGTGATCCCGCCGCGCCGTCCCGGCGCCGCCGGCACCCGGGCCATCACCACCAGCAGGGTGGCCACCGTGCCGTTGGTGGCCCACAGCTTCACCCCGTTGAGCCGGTAGCCGGCGCCGTCCTCGGTGGGCTCGGCGACGGTGGCCAGCCGGGCCGGGTCGGAGCCGACGTCCGGTTCGGTGAGCAGGAACGCGGACACCTCACCGGCGGCGAGCCGGGGCAGGAACCGCTGTTTCTGCTCGGCGGTGCCGAACATCTTCAGCGGCTGCGGCACACCGATCGACTGGTGCGCGGAGAGCAGGGCGCCGATGGCCGGGCTGACCGAGCCGGCGAGCATCAGCGCCCGGCAGTAGTGCAGGTTGCTCAGCCCGAGCCCGCCGTACCTCCGGTCGATCTTCATGCCGAACGCGCCGAGGTCGGCCAGGCCGTGGAACACCCGGTCCGGAATGGAGGCGTCCCGCTCGATGGCCGCGCCGTCCACCTCGGAGGTGAGGAAGGCGCGGAACCGGCCGAGGAAATCCTCGGCGCGGGTCGCCTCCTCCGGGTCGGAGCGGGGCCACGGGTCGATCAGGTCGAGTCGGAACCGGCCGAGGAACAGCTCCTTGCCGAAGCTGGGGCGGTCCCAGGTGGACTCGCGGGCCGCCTCGGCGACCTGCCGGGCCTCCTTCTCGGAGACCTGCCCGGCCTCCGCCGGCAGGGGGGCGGCGACGCCCGGCGGGGTGGCCTCCGGCTCGCGGTCGTCCGGTGCCGGTCGGCTGTCCTGCGTCGTGCTCACGGCTGCCCCCTCGAACCTCGATGCGGCTGCGTCGACGTGCGCGACTACCACAACGCTACCCCCGGGTATTACCCGGGGGTAGCGTCGCGTGGTGTCCGGTCCTGTCAGCGCCCGATCGTCGTCTCCGGGTCGTCGTCGTCATCGTCGATGTCGTCCTCGCCCCAGTTGCGACGGGCGAACGGGAGGATCATCCAGAACGTCAGGAACCAGACTCCGGTCAGCGCGCTGAGCAGGAAGGCGATCGGCCGGGCCAGCACGAAGTCGGTGATCAGCAGCACCGCGCTGACCATCGCGATCAGCATGAAGGCGAGACCGCCGCTGGCCATCCGGTGCGCGAAGCGGACCAGTTCCGGCTTGCGCCCCTGCCGGAACAACGCCCTGTGGAACGCCACCGGCGAGATGATCATGGCGGTGGCCGCGGCCGCCGCGAGCAGAGCGACGATGTAGACGTCCCGCTGGAACTCGCTGGTGCGGGTGAACCCGTTGCTGAAGGGCAGGGTGAGCAGGAAGGCGAAGAGGATCTGCACTCCGGTTTGTGCGACCCGCAACTCCTGCAACAGGTCGGCGAAGTTGCGCTGCCAACGCTGCTTCTCGGTCTCCTTGGACACGCGCTACCTCCGGTGCGACGCTACTGCCGGCGGTCCCGGCCGCCGGCAGCAACGCCAATGCCCCACCCGGCCGAGCGCGAAACAGCTTCACGACATCCCGCGTTCATCTCGGAGACGCACCTCGGCCACGTATGCCGACCGGACCGGGCGTCAGGCGCCCCGCCGGATGCGGCCCGCGTACCGGGCCTCCCACTCCGTGTTGTGCGCGTCGCCGTCGGGGATGTTCGCCGACAGGTAGACCGGCGGCCGCTCCCCCGCCGCCAGCAACCGCGCCACCACCTCCACGGTGATCTGCTGGGCCAGCAGCGCGGCGGTGATCGAGGAGACCGCGCCGACCGCGCCGCCACCGGGCAGCGGCAGCGTCGCGTCACCGTACGGGGCGCCGTTGTCGAGCACCACGTCGGCGAGGTCGCTCAGCCTCCGCCCGGACGGGTGCCGGGAGGCCATCCGGTCGGAGTGCTGCGCCGAGGTGATCGCCACCAGCGGGTGACCGTGCTCCTTCACCAGCGTGGCGAACTCCACCATCGCGCCGTTGACCCCGGAGTTCGAGGCGAGCACGAAGACGTCGGTGGGTCGCACCGGCGCCAGCTCGTACAGGCGGTGCGCGACCGACGGGTCCCGTTCCAGAAACGGACCGAGCCGGTCGGCCGGTTCGCCGCCCAGCAGCACCAGGTCCCGTAGCGCGATCCGGTTGGTCGGCACCAGCCCACCGGCCCGACCGGCGATCTCCATGGCCAGGGCCTCCGAGTGCCCCGTGCCGAACGCGTGCACCACACCGTCGGCGCGGACCGCCTCGGCGATCAGGTCGGCGGCCCGCCCCACCGCCTCCCGTTGGCTGGCGGCCACCCGGCCGATCGTCTCGGTCACCACAGCCAGATAGGCCTCGGCGCTCACCGTCATGCGTCCTCCAATGTCCGATTGCCGCCCAGTCGACTCACCGCGAGGTCGACCGCCGCCCGTCGGCGCGTCAACCTGCTGATTCCGGACCGGCGCGAACCGCCCCCGGCCGGTGGTGGCGGCCCGCCACTCAGGCCGTCCCACCGGCGCGGGCCAGGATCGCCTCGGCGAGCGGGCCGGGCGCGACGTCCGGAATCCAGTGGCTCACCCCGGGGATCGGCACGAAGCGGTAGTCCCCGGTGACGTTCGCCGCGCAGGCCTCGGCCGCGGTCCGGCCGATGGCGACGTCCCGGTCGCTCCAGACGTACGTGGTGGGCACCGCGACCGGGCCGACGCCGGCCAGGTCGGCGCGCGACATCGCCCGGTACCAGTTCAGCGCGGCCGTGAGCGCCCCCGGCGCGCGCATCGGGTCGGCGTACCGGTTCACCCGGGCCGCGTCGCCCACCCCGCCGAGCAGCTTGCGCAGTGCGGTGGCGTGCCAGGCCAGCAGCACCCTCTCCGCCTTCTCCGGTTTGCGGAACAGCGCGATGTACGACGAGCGGGCCTTCTGCTGGGCGTCGGTGGCCAGCGCGTGCGCCATCGCGGCCGGATGCGGCACGGACACCGCGGTCAGCGTGCGGACCCGCTCGGGGTGCCGGGCCGCGACCGCCCAGGCCACCACCGCGCCCCAGTCGTGGCCGACCAGGTGCACGGCGTCCAGTCCGAGGGCGTCGAGCACCGCTACCGCGTCGGCGACAAGCTCGGGGATCCGGTAGTCGGCCACCGCCGTGGGCCGGGCCCCGGGCGAGTAGCCGCGCTGGTCCAGCGCGTACGTGCGCAGGCCCCCCGCGTGCAGCGCCGGCACCACGTCGTCCCACTCGCCGCTGTGCTGGGGAAAACCGTGCAACAACAGAACGGGTACGCCGTCCGGCGGACCGTCGACGGTCACCTCGAACGTGAAGCCTCGCGCGTCAACCCGCATGATCGACAGCGTACCCAGTCGGCGGCGGACGGATCGCCGCCGCAGGTCAGGCGGATGCCCGCTGGGCCGGCGGCCCGGGTCGGTGTTAGCGTCAGCGAGACAACTTCATATCCGACAGGGGAGCGCACAGCGCTGAGAGTGCGGGCACGCCCGCAGACCCTCGAACCTGATCTGGGTAATGCCAGCGCAGGGAGTTCGGTCGACCTCCAGCCGCGCCGTGGTCCGGCGCCACCGGGCACGGCGTGCGTCTTCTCCTGGTTCTCTTCACTTGAACTGGGAGCAAACATGACATCCACCAGCGACACCAACCGTTGGCGCACCATCGACATCGTGGTCGCCTCGGTGATCGCTGTCGCCTTCGGCGTCATCTTCTGGGCCTGGGGTCTGGTCTGGAGCGCCACCGAGGGCGCGTTCGCCTTCTTCCCACCGGCGCAGACGCTGCTCTACGGCGTCTGGCTGATGCCGGCAGTGCTCGGCGGGCTGGTCATCCGCAAGCCCGGCGCCGCGCTGTACTGCGAGACGGTGGCGGCGGTCCTCTCGGCGCTGCTGGGCAGCCAGTGGGCCGGCACGGTGATCCCGCAGGGCTTGGTGCAGGGCATCGGCGCCGAGTTGGCGTTCGCCGCCTTCCGGTACCGGTCGTTCCGGCTGCCGACCGCGGTGCTGGCCGGCGCGTTGACCGGTCTGAGCGCCGCGCTGTTCGACTTCTTCGTCTGGAACGTCGACTACGCGCTGGGCGACTACCGCATCCCGTACGCGCTGCTCACCATCGTCAGCGCCACCGTCATCGCCGGCGCGGGCAGCTGGCTGCTCACCCGGGCGCTGGCCAACACCGGCGTGCTGGACCGCTTTCCCGCGGGCCGCGACCGCGCCCTGATCTGACCGCCCGGACGGGCACCGCAGAGGGGGGTCTGGTGGGCGGGGTACTGCTGCGCGGGTTCGGCTGGCGGCACGCCGGCCGGCGGGCCTGGGCGCTGCGCGGGGTGGACCTGCGGGTCGAGGCCGGGGAACGGGTGCTGCTGCTCGGGCCGTCGGGGGCCGGCAAGAGCACGCTGCTCAGCGCCCTCGCCGGGCTGCTCCCGGAGGACTCCGGCGAACAGGAGGGCACCGTCGAGATCGACGGCCTCGACCCGCGCAAGGGGCGGGAACGGGTCGGCGTCGTCTTCCAGGACCCGGAGACCCAACTGGTGATGGCGCGCTGCGGCGACGACGTCGCGTTCGGGTTGGAGAACCGGGGCGTACCGACCGACGAGATCTGGCCCCGGGTCGACGCGGCGCTGCGCCGGGTCGGTTTCCGCTATCCCCGCGACCGCGCCACCGCCGCGCTCTCCGGCGGCGAACAGCAGCGCCTCGCCCTGGCCGGCGCGCTGGCCCTGCGCCCCGGCCTGCTCCTGCTCGACGAGCCGACGGCCAACCTCGACCCGGTCGGCGCCGAGCTGGTCCGGCACGCGGTGGCCGGCGCCCTGGACGCCGACACCACACTGATCCTGGTCGAGCACCGGGTCGCCGAGGCGCTGCCGCTCGTCGACCGGGTGGTCGTACTGGAGCCCGGCGGCGGCGTCCGCGCGGACGGCGCCCCCGACGCGGTCTTCGCGGCGCACGGCGCGGCCCTGGCCGCCGAGGGGGTCTGGGTGCCCGGTCACCCCATCGCGCCCCGACCGGCCACCGCCGGGCCCGGGGAGGTGTTGCTCACCGCCGACCGGCTCGGCCTGCCGCCCCGGCTGGGCTCCACCGATCTTTCGGTACGCGCCGGTGAGGCGCTCGCCGTACGCGGACCCAACGGCGCCGGCAAGTCGACACTGGCGCTGCTGCTCGGCGGGCTGCTCCGGCCGGGCGCCGGGCGGGTCACCGCGTCCGCCGAGCTGGCCGGCGCGGACCACCGCACTCCCCCGCACCGCTGGCGTGCGCCCGCGTTGGCCCGGCGGATCGGGTCGGTCTTCCAGGACCCGGAGCACCAGTTCGTCACCAGCACCGTCTTCGACGAGCTGGCGCTCGGTCCGCGCCGGACGGGTCAGCCCGAGCCGGTGGTCAGCCAAACGGTGGCCGGGCTGCTCGACCGGTTGCGGCTGGCCACGCTCGCCGCCGCCAACCCGTACACCCTCTCGGGTGGCGAGGCGCGGAGGCTGAGCGTGGCGACCGCCCTGGCCACCGCGCCCCGCCTGCTGGTCTGCGACGAACCCACCTTCGGCCAGGACCGGCGGACCTGGCGGGAGCTCGTCGACCTCTTCGCCGACCTGCGCGACGCCGGCCACGGTGTCGTCGCGGTCACCCACGACGCGGACTTCGTCGCCGCGCTCGCCGACCGCACCGTCACCCTGCCGGCGTCGGACCGCGAGCGATGATCAGCATCGAGCCGGTCGCCGCGCCCGACGCTCCGCTGGCCCGCCGCAACCCGGTGGCGAAGGTCGCCGCCGCGATGGTCTTCTCGTTCACCCTGCTGGCGACCCTGGACCCGCTGGCGCCGGCCATCGCCATCGCCATCGAACTCGCCGTGCTGCCGCTGTTCGGCATCCGCTACCGGGTGCTGGCCCGCCGGGCCTGGCCGCTGCTGCTCAGCGCCGCCGGCATCCTGGTCACCCTGGTGCTCTTCGCCGCCGACCGGTCCGGCCAGGTCCTGCTGGACGCCGGTCCGGTGCTGGTCAGCACCGGTGTGCTGCTCACCGCCCTCGGCCTGGTGCTCAGGGTGTTCGCGGTGGCGCTGCCCGGCGTGATCGTCTTCGCGACCACCGATCCCACCGACCTTGCCGACGCGTTGATCCAGAACGTCCGGGCGCCGGCCCGGTTCGCCATCGGGGCGCTGGCCGCGTTCCGGCTGGTGCCGCTCCTCGGCCAGGAGTGGCAGATGATCAGCATGGCGCGACGCGCGCGGGGCGTCGACGCGGGCCACAATCCGGTGGCGAAGCTGCGGCTCTTCGCCTCCACCGCGTTCGCGCTGCTGGTCGGCGCGATCCGCCGGGGCACCCGGCTGGCGGTCGCGATGGACGCCCGCGGCTTCGACGCCGGCACCCCCCGTACCGTCGCCCGCCGCCAGCGGTTCACCCGCGCCGACGCCCTCCTCGTCGCCGGCGCCCTCACGCTGGCCGCGGCGACCCTGACCACGAGCGTCCTGGCCGGCACCTTCCGCCCCCTACTCAGCTAACCCCACCCGCCTCGCGCCCGCGCCCGCCGCACCCGGGCCCCCCGCCCCCAGCCCTCGCGCCCCGCGCCCCGCGCCCGCCGATCTTGCAGTTCCTGTTGCCGATATTTGGCCACTCGCGGCTTTTGCGACAGCAGAAAGTGCAAGATCGATCAGGGCCGACGCCCGCACACCGCTCCCGCCTCCCCGCCTCCCCGCCTCCCCGCCTCCGTCGATCTTGCAGTTCCTGTTGCCGATACGTGGTGTTTTGCGGCTTATAGGACGACAGAAAGTGCAAGATCGACGGAGGCGGAGGGCTGAGGGCGGAGGGCTGAGGGGCGGAGGGCTGAGGGCTGAGCGAGGGGCGGGGGCTGCGGGGCTGGCGCGGGCTAAGGGCGGGGCGGGGCGGGGCGGGGCGGGGGGTTTAGCTTCGGCGGAAGGCGTAGCGGCGGGGTTGGCCCGCCTGTTGGCTCTTGCCGCCGGCGGGGTGGGCGGCGGTGGCCTGGGGCGGGCCAGCCTTCGGTGCCGCCGACTGTGGCTTGATCAGCGCGGGTGGGGACTGCACCACCAGGCGCACGTCGACCACCAGCGGCACCTCGGGCGCCGGCACGGCGAGCGGATCGGCCACGGCGGCGAACGGGCCGTCGCCGGCCGCCGGGCCGGTGCCGGGCGGCGTCATCTTCGGGGTACGGGACTTTTTCGGGTTACGCCTGGCGGGCATCCGGGCCTCCTTCGGTGCCGACCGACACGGCCGGTCCCGCGCAGCGGCGGTCGGTCGGTTCGGCTGGTGACCGTCGCGGCGCGACGATCGAGGGGGACTGACTGCTCACCGGGTCGGGCACGGCCGACGCCGCCACACGGCAGGACGAGAGATGCGGGACGCCCGGGAGCGCACGGACCGCGACGCGGGACAGCGGGCCGGCTCGGAGGAGGGGGCGTCAGTTACGCATGCCCGTACCCTAGCCACCGCCCGCCCGCACGCGCACCCCAATTACTGGCACGATCGGCGCATGCTGATCGCGTTCTCGGTCACCCCGCTCGGCGGTGACGACTCAGTGGGCGACCTGGTCGCCGAAGCGGTGCGGGTGGTCCGCGAGTCCGGCCTACCCAACCGGACCGATGCCATGTTCACCACCATCGAGGGCGAGTGGGACGAGGTGATGGCCGTGGTCAAGCGGGCGGTCGACGTGGTCGCCGCGCACGCGCCCCGGGTGAGTGTGGTGCTCAAGGCCGACGTCCGGCCCGGTGTCACCGACGCGCTGACCGGCAAGGTCGCGCGGATAGACGCACGTCTCGCCGAGGGCTGACCCGCCACTGGTCGTCCCCGCCGGTCCCACTCCTTGTGACGCGCGCCTGATCGCTGGTCCCTGTCGGGGCGTGTCACGGTAAGTTTCCAGACGCCAATAGTGGTGACGAGAGGTGGCGGCACGGATGGCTGAGCAGGCGAGGGCACAGATCGGTGTGACCGGGCTGGCGGTGATGGGTCGGAATCTGGCCCGCAACCTGGCCCGTAACGGCTTCACGGTGGCGGTGCACAACCGCTCTCCGGAGCGCACCCGCAGCCTGGTGGCCGAGCACGGCGACGAGGGCACGTTCATCCCGGGCGAGACGATGGCCGACTTCGTGGCGTCTCTGGAACGCCCCCGCGCGGTCATCGTCATGGTCAAGGCCGGCGCGCCCACCGATGCGGTGATCGACGAGTTGGTGCCGCTGCTCGACGAGGGCGACATCATCGTCGACTGCGGCAACGCCCACTTCGCCGACACCCGTCGGCGTGAGGAGGCGCTGCGCGCGCAGGGGCTGCACTTCAGCGGCACCGGTGTCTCCGGTGGCGAGGAGGGCGCGCTGCTCGGGCCGAGCATCATGCCGGGCGGCTCCGCCGAGTCGTACGCCAAGCTCGGGCCGATGTTCGAGAAGATCGCCGCCCAGGTGGACGGGGTGCCGTGCTGCACGCATGTCGGGCCGGACGGCGCCGGGCACTTCGTCAAGATGGTGCACAACGGCATCGAGTACGCCGACATGCAGCTCATCGCCGAGGCGTACGACCTGTTGCGGGCCGGCCTGGACGCGACGCCGGCCGAGATCGCGGAGATTTTCCGGGAGTGGAACAACGGCGAGCTGGAGTCGTTCCTGATCGAGATCACCGCCGATGTGCTCGCGCACACCGACGCCGCGACCGGCCGGGCGTTCGTCGACATCGTGCAGGACCGGGCCGAGCAGAAGGGCACCGGCCGCTGGACCGTGCAGAGCGCGCTCGACCTGGGCATCCCGATCACCGGGATCGCCGAGGCGACCTTCGCCCGCTCGCTCTCCGGGCACGTCGACCAGCGCGAGGCCGCCCGCCGCGCGTTCCCCGACGCGGGTGAGAAGTGGCAGGTCACCGACCGGGAGGCGTTCGTCGAGGACGTCCGCCGCGCGCTGCTCGCCTCGAAGATCGTCGCGTACGCACAGGGCTTCGACCACATCCGCGCCGGTAGCCAGGAATACAACTGGGACATCGACCTCGGCGGCACCGCCACCATCTGGCGGGGTGGCTGCATCATCCGCGCCCGCTTCCTCGACCGCATCCGGGAGGCGTACGACGAGCAGCCGGACCTGCCGACGCTGCTGGTGGCGCCGTACTTCGCCGAGGCGGTCAGCGCCGGCGTGCCGAGCTGGCGGCGGGTGGTGGGCGACGCGACCCGGGCCGGGGTGCCGACGCCCGCGTTCTCGTCCTCGTTGGCGTACTTCGACGCGCTGCGCGCGGAGCGGCTACCCGCCGCGCTGATCCAGGGCCTGCGGGACAACTTCGGTGCGCACACCTATCAGCGGGTCGACCGCGCGGGCTCGTTCCACACCACCTGGGCCGGCGACCGCACCGAGTCCCCGGCGTAGCGCCCCGCGCCGCAGGGCACTACGCGCGGCGCAGAGCGACCCCGCACCGCACACAGCTCCCGACCCGGCACGGGTGCACGGGCCCGCATGTGGCATTCGGCCCGGGGCCCGGACGCGGCCCGGACCGGGGCCGGGACATGATCACGCACGATCCACGATGTAGTGGCCTTTCTCGAACGGGGAGGCCACTACATCCATGTTCGAGCGCGACCATGGACGCCTGACGGGCACTCCCGGCGGCGCAGTGCGGCGGACGCCTCCCGCTGCGCGGAGCGGCGGTCAGGCGACGGTGGCGTGCATCTCCCAGACCAGGATCTCGGCCGGCTCGTCGGCGGTGACCCGCCGGCCGCCGGTCATGGTGAGTCGGGCCGCGTCGCCGGTGCCGAGCGGGCCGCTGCCCTCCAGGGTCACGGTGCCGTTGGGCACGTAGAGGTGCACGTAGGGCGCGTCGGGGATGGTCACCTCGGCGCCGGGGGCGAGACGGGCGGCGTGCAGGGTCGCGTACCGGTTGCGGATCCGGATCGCGGACGCGTCGGCGTAGCGGTCCATCCCGGAGGCGACCGGCACCAGGCCGCCGCGCAGCAGCTCGTCCTCGACCTCCAGTTGCTCGTAGCCGGGGTCGACACCCTGCTCGTCGGGGAGCACCCACATCTGCACGAAGTGCACCGGATCGGAGTGCGGCTCCTGGTTGTCGAGTCGCCAGGCGTCGTTCTTCTCCGAGTGCAGGATGCCGGTGCCGGCGCTCATCCGCTGCGCCAGGCCGGGGTAGATCACCCCGGAGTGCCCGGTGGAGTCCTGGTGCACCAGGGACCCGCGCAGCACCCAGGTGACGATCTCCATGTCCTGATGGGGGTGCGTCTCGAAACCGGCACCCGGGCGTACGACGTCGTCGTTGTTGACGAGCAACAGGCCGTGATGGGTGTTGACCGGGTCGTAGTGCCGGGAGAACGAGAACGAGTGCCTGGAATCCAACCAGGAGATCCGGGTGGCGAACCGGTCCTCGGCGCGGCGGACGTCGACAGCGGGAGCGGACGTGGTCACCAGGCACGCTGCCCGGTGTCGGGCGTCGACGGCGCCCAGGTCAGTGCCGGCTCGCCGGTGGCCAGCTCGGCGATCTCACCGGTACGCACCTGTGGCGTGTGGCCGAACTCGGCGCAGTGCTGCTCGGCGATCTCGGCGCAGATCTCGGCCACCTGCTCGCAGATCGGGTCGCCCAGATCGGCCGCGTTCAACGCCATGATCATTTTGAACCGGAGATCCCGCACACCCACCCCCACCCCGACAGGCCCCACCACCTCCGGACCCTACCCGGCCCCACCGCGCCAAACCCCGCAATCTCCCACCCCCGACCAAGCCCATCACGCCCCCGCTCCGCACCACAGCGTCCCCACATCCGGCGATCTTGCACTTACCGTGGTCGCAAAAGGAGTGGAATCCGGCTTATCGACCACCATAACTGCAAGATCGCCGAGGAAAGGCGGGGCGCAGCGCGGCAGCGCGGCGGGGCGCAGCGCGGCGCCGCCCGCACGGGTGCGGGCGGCGCCGGAGATCGGGGTCAGAAGAAGCGGCGGCGCTTGGCCTTCTGCGGGCGGAGCAGGTCCGCGCCCTTGGTCAGCAGCCGGGTCGCACCGGAGGGACCACGCCGGGCCTCCAGGGTGTGGCTGAGCCGGCGAGCGCCGGCAGCCGCCAGTGGCACTGCTACCGCCATCACCGCCCACTGGGCAATGCGCTTCTGGATCATGTGGGTTCACCTCCGTCAGTGACTTCTGACGTCTGTGATACCCAGGGTGACGTGCGGGTAAGCGCGTCTGTTCAGAGAACGGGGGCGACCGGGTTGGGCAGCGCGCCGCCGAAGCGCCGGTCGCGCTGCGCGTACAGCTCGCAGGCGTACCAGAGGTGGCGGCGGTCGAAGTCGGGCCAGAGCGTGTCCAGGAAGATCAGCTCGGCGTACGCGGTCTGCCAGAGCAGGAAGTTGGAGATCCGCTCCTCGCCGGAGGGGCGCAGGAACAGGTCGACCTCCGGAATCTCCGGGTGGTAGAGGTATTTCGCCACGGTCTTCTCGGTGACCTTCGCCGGGTCGAGCTTGCCGGCGGCCACGTCCCGGGCGATCGCTGCGGCGGCGTCACCGATCTCGGCGTGCCCGCCGTAGTTGACGCAGAACTGCAGGGTCAACGTCGAGTTGTCGCGGGACATCTCCTCGGCGGTCTGCAGCTCGGAGATGACGCTCTTCCACAGCCGCCCGGGGCGGCCCGACCACACCACGCGTACGCCGAGGTCGACCAACTGGTCGCGGCGGCGACGGATCACGTCCCGGTTGAACCCCATGAGGAACCGGACCTCGTCCGGCGAGCGCCGCCAGTTCTCGGTGGAGAACGCGTACGCGGACAGGTAGGGGATGCCCATCTCGATGGCGCCCTCGATGGTGTCGAAGAGGCTGTGCTCCCCCGCCTCGTGCCCCTTGGTGCGGGGCAGGCCGCGGTCCTTGGCCCAGCGCCCGTTGCCGTCCATCACCACTGCCACGTGCCTCGGGACCGCCTCGGAGGGCAGCGCCGGCGGCCGGGCGCCGGACGGGTGTGGGGTCGGTGGCGTCGGCTGGCGCCGGCCGGCCTTCTTCGATCGGATCACTCGGTTACTCCCTGTTCGCGCCGTCCGCCCCGGCCTCGATGTCGCGTGGCCGGGGCACCACGGCCCCGGTGCCCTCCGGCGGTGAGGCCGCGCCGGCCGCCGGTGCACCCCGGTCAACCAGCGGCAGCGAGCGTAGCGCGCGCTCCAGGTGCCACTGCAGGTGAGCCGCGACCAGTCCGCTGCACTCTCGGCGTACGGCGGAATCGGTGGCGTCGGCGACCACCCAGTCACCGTTGGTGAGCGCGGACATCAGGTCGATGGTGGCCGGGGCGGGATGGGCGGCCCCGGGTGGCCGGCAGTCCGGACAGACCGCGCCGCCGGCCGGCACGGAGAACGCCCGGTGCCGGCCCGGCGTGCCGCAGACCGCGCAGGCGACCAGCGCCGGCGCCCAGCCGGCGAGGGACATCCCACGCAACAGGTACGCGTCGAGCACCAGGGTGGTGGCGTGCTCGCCCCGGGACAGCGCCTTCAGCGCGCCCACGGTGAGCTGGAACAGTCGCAGCGACGGCTCCCGCTCCACCGGGGTGAGCCGCTCGGCGGTCTCGGCGATCGCGCTCGCCGCGGTGTAACGCGGATAGTCCCCGAGGAACCGCTTGCCGTACAGGTCGATGCCCTCGACCTGGCTCACGGTGTGCAGGGCGCTGCCCTGGTTGCCCTTCGGGTCGCCGGCGAGTTGGAGGTCGACGTGGCCGAACGGCTCCAGCCGGGCGCCGAATTTGCTGGTGGTGCGCCGGACCCCGCGGGCCACCGCGCGCAGCCGACCGTGCCGGCGGGTGAGCAGGGTGATGATCCGGTCGGACTCGCCGAGCTTCTGCACACGCAGCACCACCGCGTCGTCGCGGTAGAGCTGTCGGCGGTACCCGGCCATCGGGCCATTCTCCCTCGGGGTGTGAAATCAGGGTCGGCTCGGGGTGGATGCTCGGCCGAACCCCGATGCGCCGGCCTCGTCACCGGTCGTAGCGTGCTGGCCATGGCACTGCACCGCACCATCAGCCCGCGCTTCCGGCGCGTCGTCACCCCCGTCGCGCTGGGCCTCGCCACCACGCTCATCGTCCTCTCCGGGTGCGACAATCTGGCGTTCCGTCGACTCGACTACGACAACACCGAGGCGGTCCGGATCACCACCGTGCGGGTGTCGGGTGGCGCGGGCGACGTGGTGATTCGCGGCACCGGCCCGGCCTCCGAGGCGAGGATCAAGCGGGTGGTGCGCTACCAGGGCAGCGAGCCCGACGACGCCCGCTACGAGATCAAGGGCAGCGAACTGCTGCTGGACACCGACTGCGGCTCGCGGTGCGCCATCTCCTACGAGGTGACGGTGCCGGAGGGCGTGACGGTGCGGGGCGAGACCAGTTCCGGCAACGTCGAGCTGAGCCGGGTCGGCGCCGTGGATCTGCAGGTCAGCTCGGGCGACGTGCGGGTCTCCGGAGCGTCCGGCGCGCTCGGGGTGGAGACGCGTTCCGGCAACATCGAGGTGAGCGAGGCCAGCGCCGAGGTGCGGCTGCGGGCGTCGTCCGGCGACATCACCGCCCGCCGGCTCGGCGGCACTGTCGACGCCGAGGCCAGCTCCGGCAACGTCAACGTCGAGCTGGACAAGCCCGCCTCGGCCCGGGTCCACGCCTCCAGCGGCGACGTCACGCTGCTGGTGCCCGAGGGCAGCTACCAGGTCCGGTCCAGCGCCGACTCCGGCGACAAGACGGTCACCGTCGCCGACAACCCGGCGGCGACCCTGGTGCTGGACGGCTCGGCCAACAGCGGCAACCTCACCATCAGCGAGCGTTGAGTTCCACGGTGGCCCCCTCCCCGGACCGCCGCTGGGCCGGCACCACCGGGCGGTCAACGACCGCCCCGGTCGCGTCCGCCGATTCACCGGTCGGCCGGGGCACCGGCTCGGCGTCGACCGGGCGGCGCCCGGGGATCAGCTCCGGTCGGCGACGGGCGGCGACGTCCTCGACCCACCCCACGGCGAGGGTCACCAGCCCCACCAGTACGAAGACCAGCAGCACCCGGACGGCCAGGCCCACCGGGTCCTGGTGGGACCAGCCCACCACGTCGACGAGCGGGGTGAGTGCCACCACGAACGGCATGTGCCAGAGATAGATGGTGAGCGCCCGGCGGTTGACCACTGTCACCACCCGGTCGGCCAGCCGGCTCCGTCCCAGCCAGGCCAGCCCGGAGGGCGCCCGCCCCAGCACGATCAGGATGAACGCTGCCGACCAGAGGGCGTTGCCGAGGTGGTTGTCGTTCAGGTCGTACCCGCGCGGGCCGGGATGCCCGACGATCCAGACGCCGCCGCCCACGGCGAGCGCCAGCGCCACCGGGTACAGCACCCGACCGGCGAGCCGGCGCAGCATCCCGGCGTGGTGGGCGAAGCCGAGCAGCCACGCGCCGAAGTAGAGCCCGAACTCACGCACCACCGACGGCGCCGGGTAGATCCCCACCTCGATCGTCACCAGCAGGAGGTACGGGGCGAGCACCGTGGGCAGCGGGGCGCGCCGGAACAGCCAGTACGCGACCGGCGAGGCGAGCACGAACCAGAGGTAGTCACGCAAATACCAGATGATGCTCAGCGCCAGGGCGCCCCAGTGGTTGGCCGGCGGGTCGGCGACCGGGAACAGCCACAGCAGCACCCGAGGGCTCAACGGCAGCCCGGTGAGCAGCATGGCCGGCACGAAGACCGCCGCGAGCACCCACAGTGACGGCAGCAGCCGGCGCAGTCGCCGACCGACCGCCGCCGGCCCGGAACGGGTCAGCGACGCGGCCATCAGGGAGCCCGCCAGCGCGAACATCACGGACATGGCGGGGAAGACGAGAGTGAGGGTCGCCCATCCGGTGACGTGGTAGACCACGACTCGGACGATGGCCAGGAAACGGAGCAGGTCGAGGTACCGGTTGCGCATCAGCCTGCCTGGGTCGGGAGCGCGGGCGTCACTTCCCTACCCCGCACGCTGCCGGCCCGAAACAGCCGGCGCCCGAACCGGAGGTGAACATTCCCGCCCGGCGACGGTGACACCCTCCGGCGTCGGCCCGACGGGCGGTCAGAAACCCAGCTTGCGCAGTTGCCTCGGATCGCGCTGCCAGTCCTTCGCGACCCGCACGTGCAGGTCGAGATAGACCCGGCCGCCCAGCAACTCCTCGATCTGCTTGCGGGCGGTGGTGCCGACCTCCTTGAGCCGGCTCGCCCGGTGGCCGAGCACGATGGCCTTCTGGCTGGGCCGCTCCACGTACAGGTCGGCGTAGATCTTCATGACCTGACCCTCGGGGATCATCTCCTCCACCACCACGGCGATGGAGTGCGGCAGCTCGTCGCGGACGCCCTCCAGGGCGGCCTCCCGGATCAGCTCCGCGACGAGCACCTGCTCGGGGTCGTCGGTGAGCATGTCGTCCGGGTAGAGCTGCGGCGACGCCGGCAGATAGTTGGTCATCACGTCGACGAGAGTGTCCACCTGGTGCCCGGACACCGCGCTCACCGGCACGATCTCCGCGAAGTCGCCCAACTCGCTGACCGCGAGCAACTGCTCCGCCAACCGGCGCTTGTCGACCAGGTCGGTCTTGGTGACCACCGCCAGCACTGTCGCCTTCAGCTCGGCCAACTCGCCGGAGATGAACCGGTCACCGCGCCCGACCGGCTCGTCGGCCGGGATGCAGAGACCGATCACGTCGACCTCCGTCCAGGTGGATCGGACCAGGTCGTTGAGGCGTTCGCCGAGCAGCGTACGGGGGCGGTGCAGGCCCGGCGTGTCGACGAGGACCAGTTGTGACTCCGGCCGGTGCAGGACCGCCCGGATGACGTGCCGGGTGGTCTGCGGCTTGTTCGAGGTGATCGCGATCTTGGTGCCGACGATGGCGTTGGTGAGCGTCGACTTGCCGGCGTTGGGCCGACCGACGAAACAGCCGAACCCGGCCCGGTACGGTCGCGCCTGCGGGTCCTGGACCGGGCTCACTCGGTCACCGTGCCGAGAACCGTCCCGTCCGGGGCGGCGACGTGGATCGGCGCGTCCGCGGCGAGGTCACGCACCGCCGCGTGCCCCGCCCCGTCGAGCGTCGACGCCTCGGTCACCACCACCGCCGCCTCCAGCCGGCTCGCCCCGGCCGCCACCGCCGACGCGACAGCCAGCTGCAACGCGGTGAGGGTCAGCGAGGGCAGCGCCACGCTCGCCGCCGCGTACGTCCGCCCGTCCTGGTCGCGTACCGCGGCGCCCTCCACGGCGCCGACCCGCGCGCGGGCGCCCCGGGCCAGTACGACGAGCTTGCCGTCCTCCGCGCTCAAGGCAGTCGGAGCGGGCCGGGCGGCGGGCACGGCGGGTGTGTCAGGCATCGGCGGGTTGCCTCTCGTCGTCTCGGTAGTTGTCGGTGTCGTTGCCGGCGCCGGCGTGCTCCGGCCGGCCCGCGGAGTCCTGCTCGTGGCCCGGCTCCACCCGGCTGACCAGCACGGTGTCGATCCGGTTGCGCCGGCCGGTGGTGCCCTCGGCGACCAGCCGCAGCCCGGCCACCTCGGCCTCGGCGCCCGGGATCGGCACCCGCCCGAGCGCCTGGGCGAGCAGGCCACCGACCGTCTCCACCTCGTCGGTGGGCAGGTCGGTGTCGAAGAGTTCGCCCAGGTTCTCCACCGGCAGTCGGGCGGTCACCCGGACCGAGGAGTCCGCCAGGCGTTCGATCGGCGGGCGCTCGACATCGTACTCGTCGGTGATCTCACCGACGATCTCCTCCAGGATGTCCTCGATGGTGACCAGGCCGCCCGTGCCGCCGTACTCGTCGACGACGATGACCAGGTGGTTGCGCGCGGCCTGCATCTCCGACAGCAGGTCGTCGACGGGCTTCGACTCCGGTACGAAGGTCGCCGGTCGCATCAGCTCGGCCACCGGCAACTGCTCCGCCCCCGGGTCGCCGCCGCGGGACCGCCGGATGAGGTCCTTCAGGTAGAGCACGCCCAGCACGTCGTCGACGCTCTCACCGATCACCGGGATGCGGGAGAAGCCGGAGCGCAGGAAGAGCGCCAGCGCCTGCGCGAGGGTCTTGCCCTCCTCGATCCACACCATCTCGGTGCGGGGCACCATCACCTCGCGGGCGATGGTGTCGCCGAGCGCGAACACCGAATGGATCATTTGACGCTCGCCGTGCTCAACCACGCCACGCTGCTCGGCCAGGTCGACCAGCTCACGCAACTCCACCTGGGTGGCGAACGGCCCCTCCCGGAAGCCGCGCCCCGGAGTGACAGCGTTGCCGATCAGGATCAGCAGCGAGGCGAGCGGATTCAGCGCCCGGCCCAGCCAGCGGACCAGCGGCGCCACCGCGCGACCCACCGCGTACGCGTGCTGCCGGCCGATGGTGCGCGGCGCGACGCCGACCACCACGAAACTGACAACCGTCATCGCGCCGGCGGTCACCAGCGCGGCCCGCCAGCCGGCGCCGAAGCTGTCCACCGCGACGAGCGCCACGAGCGTCGTGGCGGTCAGCTCGGCGAGCAGCCGCAGCAGCAGGAGCAGGTTGAGGTGCCGGACGACGTCGCCGGCGACGACCTGGAGCGTCCGGGCGCCGCGTACGCCGTCGCGGGCCAGCTCGGCGGCGCGGGCCGGGGACACCGCGGCGAGCGCCGCCTCGGTCATCGCGATCAGACCGGCGAGGACCACCAGGCCGGCCGCGAAGACGATCAGTTGCAGGTCGGGGAGGCCGGCGGTGGCGCCGGCGGCCAGTAACGGAGGAGTGGACATCACTGGGTACGGGTCGACCGCCAGCTGGCCAGCAGGCGAGCCTGGAGGCCGAACATCTCCCGCTCCTCCTCCGGCTCGGCGTGGTCGTAGCCGAGCAGGTGCAGCACACCGTGCACGGTGAGCAGGTGCAGCTCGTCGGCGGGCGCGTGCCCGGCGGTCGCCGCCTGCTTGGCCGCGACCTCCGGGCAGAGCACGATGTCGCCGAGCAGGGCGGGCTCGCCGCCGGCCGGCGCGGACTCGCCCGGCCCGTGGTCGACGCTGCCCTCGTCCATGGGGAACGCGAGCACATCGGTCGGACCGTCGCCGCCCATCCAGCGGTGGTTCAGCTCGGTCATGTAGTCGATGTCGACGAGCAGCACCGACAGCTCGGCGAGGGGGTTGACCCCCATCTCGTCGAGGGCGTGCCGGGCGACGGCGAGCACGGCGTCGGTGTCGACGTCGACACCGGACTCGTTGGCGATCTCGATGGACAACTGCTTTCCTCTGCTTTAGCGGCGGCGGCCGGCCCGGCCGCCCTGGGCGGGTCGCCCCGGCACGGCGTGCACGCCCTGCGCCTGCTGGTTCTCCCGCTCGGCGTCCCAGCGGGCGTACGCGTCGACGATCTCCCCGACCAGCCGGTGCCGGACCACGTCGGAGCTGGACAACTGGGAGAAGTGCACGTCCTCCACGTTGCCCAGGATCTCCCGGACGACCCGCAGCCCGCTGCTCGTCCCGCCGGGAAGGTCCACCTGGGTGATGTCACCGGTCACGACGATCTTGGAGTTGAAGCCGAGCCGGGTGAGGAACATCTTCATCTGCTCGGGCGTCGTGTTCTGCGCCTCGTCCAGGATGATGAACGCGTCATTAAGGGTTCTGCCCCGCATGTAGGCCAGCGGGGCGACCTCGATCGTCCCGGCGGCCATCAGCTTCGGGATCGTCTCCGGGTCGAGCATGTCGTGCAGCGCGTCGTAGAGCGGGCGCAGGTAGGGGTCGATCTTCTCGTTCAGCGTGCCGGGCAGGAAGCCCAGCCGCTCGCCCGCCTCGACCGCCGGTCGGGTCAGGATGATCCGGTTGACCTGCTTGGCCTGCAACGCCTGGACGGCCTTCGCCATCGCCAGGTAGGTCTTCCCGGTGCCGGCCGGGCCGATGCCGAAGACGATGGTGTGGGTGTCGATCGCGTCGACGTACCGCTTCTGACCGAGCGTCTTGGGACGGATGGTGCGACCGCGCCGGGAGAGGATGTTGAGCGTCAGAACCTCGGCGGGCCGCTCGGCGCTGCCCTGCTCGAGCATGCCGACGGTACGCCGGACGGCGTCAGTGGTCAGGGTCTCGCCTTTCTCGATGAGCTCGAGCAGCTCACTGAAGACCCGCTCGGCGAGGGCGTTGTCCGCGGGGTCGCCGGTGATGGTGATCTCGTTGCCCCGGACGTGCACGTCACTGCTGACCGAGCGTTCGACGAGTCGGAGGATCTCGTCGCCAGCGCCGAGCAGGTTGACCATGATCTTCGGGTCGGGCACGGTGATCCTGGTCTGCACCCGGGGCGGGCCGGGAGGTGGGGTGCCGGTCATAGGTCGGGCCGAAGGGCCCTGCGCCACCTGCTCTCGATCTCGGCGCCGGCCGGTCGGCCTGGCGTACGGACGTTATCCCCATCGTATCGGTTCAACGCGGGCGGCATCGCGCCCATTTCCGCTGGCCGCGCGATCAACTCCCGGTCCGGAAGTCGTACCCGTCGAAGGTCTCCTGGTGACGGGTGAACCGGTACGTCGCCCAGTGCATCCGGACCACCGCGCCGGTCTCGTCCCGGGTCAGCCGCAGCAGCTCACCGACCTCCCGCCCGGAGACCGTGCGGAACACGTCCGGCTGGTCGGGCAGGGCCGCGAAGACCGCCGGCGGACGTCCGGCCCGGTCGTCGACGGCGCGCGCCCGCAGTGCGCCGCCGTGCCAGGAGAAGACGTACGCCGAGCCCTCGCCCCACCAGTGGCCGAGGGCCCCCCGCAGGGCCGCCGGCGCGGGCGCGCCGGGCCGCCAGGGCTCGATCTCGGCCGGGTCGTGCTCCACCGCCGCGGCGAGCAGCCGGTGCGGCAGGTCGAAGACGTCGGTGGCGGTGCCGGAGGAGCCGAGCACGGCGACGCCCAGCGCGCCCGGCGTGCCGTCGCCGCCCCGCCGGCCGTAGACCCCGGCGAGGAACCCGGGCATCGCCCCGTCGTGCCCCACGTGCACGATCCGCTCCCCCTGCGGCAGCAGGATCAGTCCGAGCCCGAAGCCCGCACCCCAGAGGGTCTCGTCGGTGGTGGTGACCGGCCAGCGCATCTCGTCCAGCGTCGCCGGGGCGAGCACCGCGCCCGCCGGGTCCAGCGCCGCCGGATCGGCCAGGAACGCCGCCCAGCGGGCCATGTCGGTGGCGGTGCTCCAGAGCTGGGCGGCCGGACCGACGGCGCCGAGGTCGGTCGGCGGCTCCGGACGCGCCTCGTCGGAGTACGCGTCGACCAGGAATCCGGTGGCGGCCGTCGGCCGGGGCGTCACGGTGGTGTCGGTGAGCCCCAGCGGCGTCAGGACCCGCTCGGTGAGCGCCTGCGCCCAGGTCCCGCCGCGCAACCGGGCGACGAGCTGGCCGAGCACCGCCATGCCCAGGTTGGAGTAGTGGAACCGGCGGCCGGTGGGCAGCACCCGCTCGGCCCGGTCCAGCTCGGCGACCAGTTGGTCCGCGTCCGGCGCGCGCAGGGTGTCCCACACGTCGCCGAACGGCTCGCGTTGCAGGCCGGCGGTGTGCGACAGCAGCCGGCGCACCGTCAGCTCGCCGTGCGCCGGGAGGTCGAGGTGCCGCCCCACCGGATCGTCCAGGTCCAGCAGGCCCTCGTCGCGGCACTGGAGGACCAGCACCGCGGTGAAGGTCTTGGTGACCGAGCCGATCCGGAACTGGGTCTCCGGCCCCAGCGGGCTGTCCGTGCCGGTCTGGCCGACGGTGCAGCTCCAGAGCGGTCGGTCGGCCCGGTGCAGCGCCGCCGACACCGCCGGTATCCGGCCGTCGGCCTGCGTCCGCCGGACCATCCGGTCGAGGTGCTCGGTCATGCCAGGTTCCGGGCGAGCATGGGCCCGAGCGGCGCGCCACCGAGCAGGTGCGCGTGCACGTGGAACACCTCCTGCCCGCCGTACGCCCCGGTGTTGAACATCAGCCGGAAACCGTCGCCGAGCAGCCCCTCGTCCTCGGCCACGGCGGCGGACGTGGCCAGCACATCCGCCGCCAGCGCCGGGTCGCCCTGGGCGAGCGTGGCGACGTCGGCGTAGTGCTCCTTCGGGATGACCAGCACGTGCACCGGCGCCTTCGGGTCGATGTCCCGGAAGGCGAGCGTGGTGTCGGTCTCCCGGACGACGGTGGCCGGGATCTCCCCGGCGACGATGCGGCAGAACAGGCAGTCGGATCCCATCGGGGCAGTGTAGAGAGCCGACGACGGCTCGGGCAGGATGGCCGCCATGACGGATCGAGCGGTTCTGGTGACCGGGGCCTCGCGCGGGATCGGCCGGGCGGTGGCGATGGCGTTCGCGGCCGGCGGCGACCGGGTGGCGATCCACCACCGCGACTCCGCCGAGGCGGCCGAGGAGCTGCGGGAGCGGTTGCCCGGCGCGGGGCACGTCGTGGTCCGCGCCGACCTCACCGACCCGGAGCAGATCCGGGTCATGGTCGACCGGGCCGCCGAGCTGCTCGGCGGCCTGGACGTGCTGGTCAACAACGCCGGGACGTACGGCGACCGGGACGACCCGCACCCGGTCTTCGGCGCCTCGTACGAGCAGTGGCAGGCGCGGTGGCGGCAGGTGGTGGAGACCAACCTCACCGGTGCCGGCAACGTCATCTGGTGCGCCGCCCAGCACCTGCGCCAGCGCGGTGGGCGGATCGTCAACGTCTCGTCCCGGGGCGCGTTCCGGGGCGAGCCGCACCAGCCGGCGTACGGGGCCAGCAAGGCGGGGCTGAACGCGCTGGGCCAGTCCCTCGCCGTCGCCCTCGCCCCGTACGGCATCACCGTCGCCACCGTCGCGCCGGGCTTCGTGGCGACCGACATGGTGACCGCGTATCTCGACGGCGAGCAGGGCGCGGCGATCCGGGCGCAGAGCCCGTTCGACCGGGTGGGTCGGCCGGAGGAGATCGCCGCGGCGGTGCACTGGCTCGCCTCGCCCGGGGCCGAGTGGGCCTCGGGCACGATCGTCGACCTGAACGGGGCGTCCTACCTGCGCAGTTAAGGAGTGACACGGCAGGCACCTCACCCGGTCGGGTAGGTGGTTGACGGTTCCCGGGCGGGTAAGTCTCCTCGACATGGCCGACTCCGCGCTGCTGGACCTGACCGCCGACTACCGGGTGGCCGACGGCCACGACGACGACCCTGTCCTGCTCCGCCCCGACGGCACGCCCGTCGACACCTGGCGTGAGGACTACCCGTACGACGAGCGGATGGACCGCGACGAGTACGACCGGGACAAGCGACTGCTCCAGATCGAGCTGCTGAAGCTCCAGGACTGGATCAAGGAGTCCGGCGAGCGACTGCTGATCCTCTTCGAGGGGCGGGACGCGGCCGGCAAGGGCGGCACCATCAAACGGTTCATGGAGCACCTGAACCCGCGGGGCGCCTCGGTGGTGGCGCTCGCCAAGCCGGACGAGCGGGAAGCCAGCCAGTGGTACTTCCAGCGGTGGTTGGCGCACCTGCCGGCGGCCGGTGAGATCGTGCTGTTCGACAGGTCCTGGTACAACAGGGCCGGCGTGGAACGGGTGATGGGCTTCTGCAGCCGCAAGGAGTACCTGGAGTTCCTCCGGCAGGCCCCGGAGCTGGAACGGATGCTGGTGCGCTCCGGCATCCGGCTGGTCAAGTTCTGGTTCTCCGTCTCCCAGAACGAGCAGCGCACCAGGTTCGCCATCCGCCAGGTCGACCCGGTGCGGCAGTGGAAGCTCTCTCCGATGGACATCGCCTCGCTGGACCGGTGGGACGAGTACACCGAGGCGAAGGAGGCGATGTTCTTCTGGACCGACACCGCCGACGCGCCGTGGACGGTGGTGAAGAGCAACGACAAGAAGCGGGCCCGGCTGGAGGCGATGCGGCACGTTCTGCACCGCTTCGACTACACCGACAAGAATCCCGAGGTGGTCGGCGCACCGGACCCGCAGATCATCGGCAACGCCGGGCTGGACCTGGGGCCGGAAGAGGAGGTCGTGCCGGTGTTCCCCCGCCCGTGAACGGGCGACCGGACGGTCACCAGCGGCCGAGACGGGTGGCGAGCACGCTGAGCGCCGCCACCCCGGCGGTGGAGGTGCGCAGGACCGCCGGCCCGAGGCGTACGGGTCGGCCGCCGGCCTCGGCGAAGGCGGTCAGCTCGGCCGGGGCGATGCCGCCCTCCGGGCCGACGACCAGGACGATCTCACCGGCGGCCGGCAGGTCGGCGGTGGTGAGCCGATCCTCGGCCTCCTCGTGCAGCACGAACGCGGCGGCGGCGCCCGCGATCCGCCGGGCCACCGTCGCGGTGGGCTCGTCCGGCGCGCCGGCCACCACCGGCAGCCACGGCCGGCGGGCCTGCTTGGCCGCCTCCCGGGCGGTGGCCACCCACTTGTCCCGGGCGCGTACGCCCCGCTCGCCGCGCCACTGGGTCACCGAGCGCGACGCCGCCCAGGGGACGATCTCGTCCACCCCGACCTCGGTCATCGCCTGCACGGCCAACTCGCCCCGGTCGCCCTTGGCGATGCCCTGCGCCACCACCAGGCGGGGCACCGGCGCGTCCGCGTACCCCCGGGAGGTGACGGTGACGTCCAGGCTGCCCCGGCCGACGGCGGTGACCACGGCGGTGGCCGTGCCGCCCCGGCCGTCGGCGAGCAGCAGCTCCTCGCCGACGCGCAACCGCTGCACGGTGGCGGCGTGGTGCCCCTCCGGACCGGTCAGGGTCAGCGTGTCGCCGGTGGGCAGCGCCTCGACCAGGAACAGCGGCGCGGACACTCAGGCGTGCCCGTTGAACGCGTCGCGCATCCGGGAGAAGAAGCCGCCCTGCTTGGACAGCTCGGCGACCTCCTCGCCCCGGGTCTTGGCGAAGTCGCGCAGCATCTTCTCCTGGTCCGGGTCGAGCTTGGTCGGGGTGCGCACGTCCAGGTGCACGTAGAGGTCGCCGCGACCGGTGCCGCGCAGGTGCGGCACGCCCCGGGCGCGCAGCCGCAGCGTGCTGGCCGGCTGGGTGCCGGCCTTGACGTCGACGGTCTCCTCGCTGTCCAGCGTCTTGATGGTCAACCGGGTGCCGAGCGCCGCCGCCGTCATCGGGACCGTCACGCGGCAGTGCAGGTCGTCGCCCTTGCGGGAGTAGACGTCGTGCGGGCGCTCGTGGATCTCCACGTAGAGGTCGCCGGCGGTGCCGCCGCCGGGGCCCACCTCGCCCTGCTGGGCGAGCCGGATCCGCATGCCGTCCTCGACGCCGGCCGGGATCTTGACGGTCAGCGAGCGCCGGGTCCGCACCCGGCCGTCGCCGGCACAGGTGGGGCACGGGTGCGGGATGGTGGTGCCGTAGCCCTGGCACACGGTGCAGGGCCGGGCGGACACCACCTGGCCGAGGAAGGTGCGCTGGACCGACTGCACCTCACCGCGCCCGGCGCACGCCTCGCAGGTCGCCAGGTGCGTGCCGGCGGCTGTGCCGGCGCCGGAGCAGGTGGTGCAGAGCACCGCCGTGTCGACGGTGATCGGGGCCTCCACGCCGAAGGCCGTCTCGTGCAGGTCGAGTTCGAGCCGCAGGATCGCGTCGGCGCCCGGCCGGGTGCGCGGACGGGGACCACGGGCGTTGCCACCCGCACCGCCGAAGAAGGCGTCCATGATGTCCTGGAACCCGACGAACGGGCCCGCGCCGCTGGGGCCACCCGGGCCACCCGGACCGCCGCCGCCCGGAGCGAGCGGGTCGCCACCCAGGTCGACGATCTGCCGCTTGCGGTCGTCCGAAAGGACCTCGTACGCGGCGTTGATGTCCTTGAACTTCTCCTGTGCCTCCGGGTCCGGATTGACATCCGGGTGGAACTGGCGCGCCAACTTCCGGTAGGCGCGCTTGATCTCGTCATCGGAGGCTTCCCGGCTCACGCCGAGAATGCCGTAGTAGTCCCTGGCCACTGCGTTCCGTGTCCTCATGTTCGTCTCGCGTTGCGCCGCCGGCGGCCGCAGCCGGCCGTCGGCCCTGACTGGTCAGTTCTGGGCCAGCAGCTCGCCCACGTAGCGTGCCACGGCGCGCACCGTGGCGATGTTGCCGGGGTAGTCCATCCGGGTGGGCCCCAGCACTCCCAGACCGCCGACGATGGTGGTGCCCGGGCCGTACCCCGTGCTGACCACCGACGCCGCGCGCAGGTTGTCGAACTCGTTCTCGTCGCCGATCAACACCCGGGTCGTGCTCGGCTCGGTCTCGCCGATGAGTTTGAGCAGCACGACCTCCTCCTCCAGCGCCTCGAGGATCGGCCGGAGCGAGCCCTGGAAGTCGAGCAGGCCGCCCCGGGTGAGGTTGGCGGTGCCGGCCAGCGCGATGCGTTCCTCGTGTCGCTCGACGAGCGTCTCCAGCAGGACCGTGGAGAGCGTGGTCATCGCCGGGCGCAGCTCGCCCGGCGCCTCCTCGACGAGCGCCTGCACCAGCGGCGGCGTCTCGGACAGCCGGATGCCGGCGAGCTTCTCGTTGACCAGCCGACGGAGGTCGGTGACGTCGTCGGCGGGCACCGGCCCGGGCAACTCGACGAGCCGCTGCTCCACCCGCCCGGTATCGGCGATCATGACGAGCATCAGCCGGGTGGTGGAGATCGGCACCAGCTCCAGGTGCCGCACCGAGGAGCGGGCCAGCGACGGGTACTGCACGACGGCGACCTGCCGGGTCAGTTGGGCGAGCAGCCGGACCGTGCGGTGCACCACGTCGTCGAGGTCGACGGCGCCGACGAGGAAGCGCTCGATGGCCCGGCGCTCGGCCGGGCTGAGCGGCTTGACCCGGGACAACCGGTCGACGAAGAGGCGGTAGCCGCGGTCGGTGGGCACGCGGCCGGCGCTGGTGTGCGGCTGCCGGATGTAGCCCTCCTCCTCCAGCACCGCCATGTCGTTGCGGACCGTCGCCGGGGACACCCCGAGCTGGTGGCGCTCGACGAGCGCCTTGCTGCCGACCGGCTCCTGCGTGGAGACGTAGTCCTCGACGATGGCGCGGAGCACGGCGAGTTTCCGGTCGTCGAGACCCATCCTCCGCACCTCCTGTCGCACGTCGGCCGCCGGCCGCGTGGGCCGGCCGGGCCGTTCCTGGCACTCGACTGTAGCGAGTGCCAGTCTACGTCGGGGTACCCGCCAGCGCGATGATCAACGACAGTGGCCGGTGTCGAACTGGTGCCGCGTTGCCGCTGACCCCTACCGTGACAGCCATGACAGAACCTCCTCGCCCTCCCGGAGCCGGTGAC
The DNA here is from genome assembly GCF_029626235.1 of Micromonospora sp. WMMD1120. NCBI lineage: Bacteria > Bacillati > Actinomycetota > Actinomycetes > Micromonosporales > Micromonosporaceae > Micromonospora > Micromonospora sp. WMMD1120. The sequence continues at coordinate 577,285 of NZ_JARUBO010000005.1, forward strand.
CCCGGCCACAACCCTCCGGAGCCGACCTCGCCCGGCCCGTACTCGTCGGCCGAGCCACCCACCGCACCACTGTCCGGGGCACCCGACCCGGGCGGCTATCCCCCGGCCGGTGGCTATCCGCCGCCCACCGGTGACCAACCGCCGTCAGGCGGTTACCCCCCGCCCGGCGGTTACCCCCCGCCCGGCGGCTATCCCCCGCCCGGCGGCTATCCCCCGCCCGGCGGCTACCCACCACCCGGTGGGGCCTACGGCGCCCCCGGCGGCGGCTACGCCAGCAACGAGGACAAGACCTGGGCCCTCGTCGCGCACTTCGGCGGCGCGCTCGGCGCGCTGGTCAGCTTCGGTCCGCTGGGCTTCGTCGCCCCGCTCATCGCCTTCCTGGCCCGGGGCAACCAGTCGCCGACCGTCCGGGCGCACGCCGTGGCCGCGCTGAACTTCCAGATCCTCTGGTCGATCATCGCGTTCGTGCTGCTCTTCGTGAGCTGGTGCCTGCTCTTCCTGCCCAGCATCGCGGTCGTGGTGATCCAGATCCTGTTCGGGATCATCGCCGGCATGAAGGCCAACGAGGGCAGCGCCTACCGCTACCCGATGTCCACCACCTTCATCAAGTGAGCCCTGCCGGCCGCTCCCCCGGCCGGCACGGCTCACCGCCGCCCCGTCCGGGCCGCGGGACCGCTCAGGGCAGCAGGTCGCGCACCACAGCGTCGGCGAGCAGCCGGCCGCGCAGCGTGAGCACCGCCCGACCGGCCGCGTACCGGTCGGCGTCCAGCAGGCCGTCGGCCCGCGCCCGCTCGGCGCCGGCCCGGCCCGCGGCGTCGAGCACCGCCAGCGGCAGACCGCTGGCCAGCCGCAGCCGCAGCATCACGTCCTCCATGTGCGCCTCGTCGACGGTGAGCACCTCCCGGGCCAGGCCGGGCGAGACGCCCTCGGCCAGCCTCTTCGCGTACGCCGAGGGGTGCTTGACGTTCCACCAGCGCACCCCGCCGACGTGGCTGTGCGCCCCGGGCCCCAGGCCCCACCAGTCCGCGCCGGCCCAGTAGAGCAGGTTGTGCCGACACCGGGCCTCGTCGCCGCGCGCCCAGTTGGAGACCTCGTACCAGGACATGCCAGCCGCGTCGAGGGCGGCCTCCGCGGCCAGATAGCGGTCCGCGGCCACGTCGTCACTGGGGTACGCCAGCTCGCCGCGCCGCATCCGGGCGGCGAGCCGGGTGCCGTCCTCGACGATCAGGGCGTACGCGCTGACATGGTCCACCCCGGCGGCGACGACCTGCTCCAGCGAGGCGGCGAAGTCCTCGGCCCGCTCCCCCGGGGTGCCGTAGATCAGGTCCAGGTTGACGTGCGCGAACCCGGCGTCGCGGGCCTCCAGCGCGGCGGCCGTGGCCCGACCCGCGCTGTGCCTGCGGTCCAGGATCGCCAGCACTCCCGGGGAGGCCGACTGCATGCCCAGCGAGATCCGGGTGTAGCCGGCCGCCCGCAGCCGCGCCAACGACTCCGGGGTGACCGACTCGGGGTTGGCCTCGGTGGTCACCTCCGCGTCGGCGGCCAGCCCCCAGGTGCTGTCGATGCCCTCCAGGATGCGGGCCAGGTCGTCGGCGGGCAGCAGGGTGGGTGTGCCGCCCCCGACGAAGACGGTGTCGACCCGGGGCGGCGGGGTGTCGCCGAGCACCCGGGCGGCGAGCTTCAGCTCGGCCAGGACGGTGTCGGCGTACCCCTCGCGGCTGGCGCCGCCGCCCAGCTCGGCGGCGGTGTAGGTGTTGAAGTCGCAGTAGCCGCACCGGCTGGCGCAGAACGGGACGTGCACGTACACGCCGAAGCCGCGCGCGCCGACCGCGGTGGTGGCGGTGGCGGGCAACGATCCGTCGACGGGGACGGTCTCACCATCTGGAAGGACGCCGGGCATGGCCACTAGTGTGCCCGGCATGACCTCTCCCGACGTGCTCGTGCGGGTCGCCACGGCCCGTGGGGTGACCACGCTCACCCTGGACAGCCCGCACAACCGCAACGCGCTCTCCACCGCCCTGATGACCCAGTTGCTGGCCGGGCTGGCGGAGGCGGTCGCCGACGAGACGGTGCGGGTGATCGTGCTCGACCACACCGGCCCGGTCTTCTGCTCGGGCGCGGACCTGAAGGAGACCGCCGCGGCGTACGCCAGCGGGACGGTCCCGGCCGGCATGCTGGGTGACGTGCTCGCGGCGCTCTGGGAGTGCCCGAAGCCGGTGCTGGCCCGGGTCGCCGGGCCGGCGCGGGCCGGCGGGCTCGGCCTGATCGCCGCGGCCGACCTGGCGGTCTGCGCCGACGAGGCGACGTTCGCGTTCACCGAGGTCCGCATCGGGGTGATCCCGGCGGTGATATCGGCGACCGTGCTGCCCCGGCTGCACCCCCGCGCCGCCGCCGAGCTGTACCTGACCGGGGACACCTTCGACGGGCGGCGCGCGGCGCGGGTCGGACTGGTCACCGCCTCGGTGCCGGCTGCGGAGCTGGACGACGCGGTACGGGGCTACTGCGACTCGCTGGTCCGCGGCGCGCCCGGCGCGCTGGCCGGCACCAAGGAACTGCTGCGCCGGCCGGGCACCGCCGAGCTGCGCGGCGACCTGGCCCGGCTGTCCGCCCTCTCGACCGGCTACTTTCTCTCCGAGGAGGGACGCGAAGGGGTCACCGCGTTCCGCGAGAAGCGATTGACTCGATGGGTGGCCGCTCTGGACGGTGGTTCCGCTGAGGGCGCCGGGTAGGACCGGGCGTTCCGGCAGTTGATGGCGACGGGGGCGGTGGCGGCACGGGCTGGGCTGGGTGACCGTCGGGGCGCCGCCGGGAGCGGCGGCGCCCCGAACACCGGTCACCACGCCGTCGCGCCGCCGTCGACCGGGTAGTTGGCGCCGGTGATGTACGACGCCCGGTCGGAGGCGAGGAAGACCACCAGCTCGGCGACCTCCTCCGGCTGCGCGAACCGCTTCAACAGCGTCTTGCCGGTGATCGCGTCCCGGGCCGCCTGGTCGTCACCCAGGTCGCGCTCGCTGGCCGGGCTGATGATCGGCCCCGGACTGACCGCCACCGCCCGGATGCCGTGCGGCGCGCCCTCGAGAGCGAGCTGTCGGGTCAGGCCGATGACGCCGGCGTTGGCCGCTGTGTGACCGACCATCGGGGGGACGTGACCGGCGATCATCCCCGCCATGGAGGCGGCGTTGATGATCGCGCCACCGCCGCGCCGCACCAGGTGCGGCCAGGCGAACTTCGACACGAAGTACGGGATGTCCAGCTCTCCGGTGATCGTGTAGCGCCAGTCCTGCACCGAGAAGTCGGGCACCGGACCGAAGCGGAGCGCCGCCGCGTTGTTGTAGACCGCGTCGAGCCCGCCGTAGGTCGCCGCGGCGTCGTCGACGAACCGCCGGACCTGCTCCGGGTCGGTGAGGTCGACCGGGGCGAACCCGGTCATCTCGCCGCCGGCCCGGCGCACCAGCTCGACGGTCTCGTTGTTGCCGTCGACCTGGAGGTCGGCGCCGACGACCTTCGCCCCCTCGCGGGCGAAGGTCAGCGCCGCGACCCGACCGAGACCACCGCCGGTGCCGGTGATCAGTACGACCTTGCCCTCCATCGTTCCCATGGAACCTCTCCTTGAGCTGGTGATTGACATGTCAACTGGGTTAAGGCCACGACGGCCTGTCGCCTTCCCGCCAGGGGCGGTTCGAAAGGCAGGTGAGATCACGGCCACAGCGGGAACGTCGCCATTCGGCACTGATCGCGACGCCGGGACCGAACCGGTCAGAATCGGATGGGCCGGGCCGGAAACGCTCGGACGGCCCGGCACGGGCGCGCGGGGACGTACGCTTGTCGAACTGTCGATCTGGGGGTGTGGGTGCGAACTCGGGCAACCGTGGCGGGTGGGGTCGTGCTGATCCTCGTCGCCGTGATCGCGATCTGGCTCGTCGTCCGCCAGGTGGGTGACGACCTCCGGTTGCCACTGCTGGCACGCAAGTGCACGGTGCAGGCCGACGGCCGGGTCGCACTGGACGCCGACCAGATGGCGAACGCCGCCACCATCGCGGCGATCGGGGCGAAGCGGGGGATGCCCGAGCGGGCGGTGGTGGTCGCCCTCGCCACCGCGTACCAGGAGTCCGGGCTGCGCAACCTGGCCGACGGCGACCGCGACTCGGTGGGCCTCTTCCAGCAGCGACCGAGTCAGGGCTGGGGCACCCCGGCGCAGATCCGCGACCCGCGCTACGCGGCCAACCGGTTCTACGCCGCGCTCAAGAAGGTGCGCGGCTGGGAGAAGATGCGCGTCACCGACGCCGCCCAGCGGGTGCAGCGCTCGGCCTTCCCCGAGGCCTACCAGAAGTGGGCCGACGACTCCGAGGTGCTCACCCGGGCGCTGCTCGGCGACGCCAGCGGCGCGGTCACCTGCACGGTGGGGCGTACCCCGGCGATGCAGGGCGCGGCGGCAGCCGCGCAGCTGACCCGCAACCTGGTGTTGGACTGGGGTCTGAAGGGCACCGAACCGGCCGACGGGACCCGCCTGGCGGTGACCCCGAGCGACCAGCGCGACGGGTGGCGGTACGCGCACTGGCTGGTGTCGCACGCCCAGGACCACGGGGTGAAGCGGGTCCGCTTCGGCGAACTGGAATGGACCGCGCGGGGTGGCGCCTGGGGTCGGGTGGACGGGCAGCGGGACCCGGCCGGCCAGGTGGTGGCCGAGGTGTTCAACGAGGGCTGACCGACCCGGATCTCCTAACCGGCAGTCACCGCACAATCGGACAAAATGCCCGGTAAGGCATCGTGGATCACAGAATTCTCACCGAGCGCAGTTTCGCCGCTGCGTGCGGTCGGATCGCCGTCCAATCCCGAGCCGGGTCCTCCCCGCCGCCGATGCCGTCGCGTTACGATCGGCGGCCTGTGCCAGAAAAGGTTTCACCTCATGGGGAGGGGTACGACGCGGTGTTCGATTACGGCGACCGGACCGGTTACGAACCGATCAGCGACACTGACCGCAAGGAGTTCCACGAGCAGGGCTTCCTCCTGCTGCGTAACGTCCTGACGGAGGACCACCGGGCGGCGCTGGAGGCGGCTGTCGACCGCGTCTACGCGGAGGAGCAGGCCAAGGGCACCACCAAGAAGGACGGCACCCTGCACCTGCTGGGCTTCCTGGAGCGCGACGAGCTCTTCGGCGAGCTGCTCACCCACCCGATCGCCTTCCCGTACATGTGGGGGCTGGCCGGCTGGAACATCTACACCCACCACAACCACCTGGACGTCACCCCGCCGGCCGCCGAGCCGGAGAAGCCCTACTGGGGCTGGCACCAGGACGGGTACCGGCAGAACTCCGACCCGGAGACGATGGACCCGAACCTGCCCCGGCCGATGTTCTCCCTGAAGGTCGCGTACGTCCTGTCGGACCTGTCCGAGACCGGTCGCGGCGCCACCAAGGTCATCCCGGGCAGCCACCTGTGGAACTCGCTGGACCGGCCCAAGGACCTCAGCGTGCACAACCCGGACCCGGAGGGCACTGTCGAGATCACCGCCAACCCGGGTGACGCCTTCATCTTCGACCGTCGGCAGTGGCACTCGCGGTCGACGAACCTGTCGACCATCACCCGCAAGATGCTCTTCGTCGGCTACACCTACCGGTGGATCCGTCCGCTGGACGAGCTGCACCCCGACGTGAACGGCGAGTGGTACCGCAACCGCACCCCGGTGCAGCGCCAGCTGATCGGTGAGGGCACGCACACCGCCAACTACTGGGGCATCAACTGGGACGGGTACGTCGACGACGAGATCCCGCTGCGCAAGGAGCTGAAGGAGCGCGGTCTGCTCGACCGCAGCATCCCCTGGCTGCGCTGACGCACCGATCGGGAGCCCCTGCCGTCCCCAGATGGCAAGGGCTCCCGCACGTCGGCAGGGCGTTCGTCAGCCGCGGCTGGCGAGGCGGCGGCGGGCCTTCTCCCGGATCGCCACCGGCAGGTCCTCCGCGTCGAGCAGCCGGGGCAGCAGCTCCGGCTCCAGGCTGGTGGCGCGGAACACCTCGCCAATGGTCACGCCGTGCGCCGGACGTTCCACCACCTCGACCGGGTCACCCGGACCGATCTCCCCCTCGCGCAGCACCCGCAGGTACGCCCCCGGAGTGGCACGGACGGTGAAGCGCCGGATCAGGTCCGGCACACCCCAGTAGCCGGCGAAGGTGGTACAGGGTGTCCGTGGCTTGGTGACCTGGAGCAGGACGGCACCGATCTGCCACCGCTCGCCGATCACGGCGCCCGTCACGTCGACCGCGTAGGTGGTCAGGTTCTCCCCGAAACCGCCGGGTCGGATCGGGCGGCCCAGCTCGGCCGCCCACCAGGCGGCGTCCTCCTCGGCGTAGGCGTAGACCGCCTGCTCCGGGCCACCGTGGTGGGTGCGCTCGCCGATGAAGTCACCGACCACCCCGTCGACGCGTACCGGCACCGGACCGTCGACCGGCCGCTTGTCGATGCCGCTGCGCCCGCTCGCGTCGCCGGCCCACTCCGCCTCGGTCACGACGCCGAGGTTCACCGCTGCCACCCTGCCCGTCATGGCCGTCAGCCTAGTGGCGGGCAGGCTGGCCGCCTTCCGGCCTGGTCAACCCTTGACCGCGCCGGCCACCAGACCGGAGACCATCCGCCGCTGCACCAGCAGGAAGAAGATGATGACCGGCAGCGTGAACAGGGTGGACGCGGCCATCACCGGACCCCAGTTGGTGTCGTCGCGGCCGAAGAAGAAGGTCATCGCCACCGGCAGCGTGTAGCTGCCCTGGTCGTTGATGAACGTCAACGCGAAGATCAGCTCGTTCCACGCGGTGATGAAGGAGAAGATGCTGGTCGCCACCAGGCCGGGCGCGACCAGCGGGAACAGCACCCGGCGGAAGGTCTGGGCCCGGCTGGCCCCGTCGATCGCCGCCGCCTCCTCCAACTCCTTGGGTACGGCCGCCACGAAGCCGCGCAGCATCCAGACCGCGAACGGCAGGGAGAAGCCCAGGTACGTGAGGATCAGGCTGGGCAGGGTGTTGTAGAGCCCGAGCCGCTGGATCATCAGGAACAGCGGGATGACCAGCGCCTCCAGCGGGATCATCTGCACGATCAGCAGCATGATCAGGAAGCTGGTACGCAGCTTGAAGCGGAACCGGGCCACCGCGGTGGCGGCCAGCAGCGCGACCAGGCCGCTGAGCACCACAGTGGAGACCGCGACCAGCGCGCTGTTGAGGAAGAAGTCGAGGAAAGTGACGCCGGGGATCAGGTTGCCGGTCAATATCTCCCGGTAGTGCGCCAGCGTCGGGTGGGTCGGCACCGGCTGCGGGGTGGCCGAGAAGATCTCGTTGCTCGGCTTCAGCGAGGTGGAGATCATCCAGTAGACCGGGAACGCCGCGAAGAGCGCGACGAGCAGCCCGGCGGCGTTGAGGGCGACCTTCTTCACGACTCGTCCTCCTGCCTGAGCACCATCCGTACGTAGAAGCCGGTGACCACGAGCAGGATCAGCGTGAGGATCACCGCGATGGCCGCGCCGAGCCCGTACTTCGGCGGCGGCGAGAACGCCTCGGCGTACGAGTAGATGGCGAGCATGAACGTCGGCCGGTCCTGGGTGCCTCCGGCCAGCACGAACTGCTGCGTGAAAACCTTGAAGTCCCAGATGGTGGAGAGCACGATCAGGATCCCGAAGACCGGGCGCAGCAGCGGGAAGGTGATCGTCCAGAAGACCCGCCACGGGCTGGCGCCGTCCACCCGGGCCGCTTCGTGCAGCTCGCTCGGCACGCTCTTGAGGCCGGCCAGCACGCTCACCGCGATGAACGGGAACGAGTGCCACACGACTACCAGCGTCAGGATGGCGAAGAACAGCAGCGGCGAGTTGAACCAGCCGTAGCCGGTCCAGTCGCTGCGACCGAACAGGCCGTTCGAGAGGCCGTCCGGCAACGCGTTGAACAGCCAGGTGACCAGGCCGCTCGTGTCGTCGAAGATCCATTTCCAGACGATCGTGCCGGTCAGCGCCGGGGTGGCCCAGGCGAGCATCACGCAACTCGCCACGAAGGTCGCCATCTTGCGACCCAGTCGGTTGAGCAGCAGCCCGACCAGGGTGCCCAGCACCATCGTGAGCAGCACGTTGGCCGCCGCGAACAGCACCGTGTTGCGCAGCACGGTGAGGAAGAAAGGGTCGGAGAGGATGTCGGCGTAGTTGCCGAGCCCCACCCACGGCCACTCCCGGTCCCCGCGCAGCTGCCGAACGCTGTTCAGCCGGTAGAAGGACATCACCACCACCTGGCCGAGCGGCCAGAGCAGCAGCACCCCGATGATGAAGAGCGCGGGCAGCAGCAGCAGGTAGGGCAGGCGGTCGACCCGGCGACGCCGCCGCGCGGGGGTCTCCCGCGCGGCGGACGTCTCCGGCACCTCGGTCAGCGTGGTCACTTGGCGTTGAGGATGCTTTCCATCTCACCGGCCGCGTCGGCGGTAGCCTTCTCGACCGTCTTCTGACCCTTCATGACCGAGCTGTTCATCGCCTGGGTCACCGTCTTCGTCCGGCTGACCTCCACCCACTTCGGGGTGAGCGGCGTGAGCTTGGTGTTCTGCATGGTGGTGGCGAACGCCGCCATCACCTTGTCGTTGGCGTACGTGTCGCCGGCGACGAGGTCCTGGTAGACGGGGAAGAACCCGAGGCTGCTCGCGAAGCTCTGCGCGTTCTTCTTGTTCAGCAGCACGGTCAGGTAGTCCCAGGCCAGGTCCTGCCGCTCACTGTCCTTCCAGATCGCCACGTCCGAACCGCCCGCGAAACCGGGCGCGGGCTTGCCGTCCGGGCCGGGGATCGGGAACGTACCCCAGACCTTCTCGATCTCGGGGTTGTCCTTCTTGATGGCGCCCTGCTGCCAGCTACCGGCGAACGCCATCGCGGCCTTGCCGGTGGCGAACTGCGTCCGCGCGTCGATCTCGTTCCAGCCGGCGGCGGCCGGCGGGGCGACCTTGTGCACGGTGACCAGGTCGGTCCAGTACTTGACGGCCCGCTGCGCCTCGGGGGTGGTGTAGCCGGACTTCCAGGCGCCGCCCTGGTTGGTGGCGATCTCGCCGCCCGCGCCCCAGAGGAAGGAGTAGAACGGCAGCTCCGAGTTGCCCGGCAGCGCGATGCCGTAGGTGCCCTTCTTCTTCGCCTGCACGGCCTTAGCCACGGTGACCAGGTCGTCCCAGGTCTTCGGCGGCTGCACGCCGGCCTCGGCGAACCAGTCGGTGCGGTAGTAGATCGCCCGCACGCCCGCGTACCAGGGCACGCCGTACTGCTTGCCGTCGAGCTGCGCGTTCTTCACGAGGTCCGGCAGCAGGTCCTTGCCGTCGGCCCAGCCGCCCATCCGGCTGCTCACGTCGGCGAGCGCCTCCTGGGCCGCCCAGCCCTGGGTCTCGGTGTTGCCCAGCTCGGTGATGTCCGGTCCCTCGCCGCCGGCGAGCGCGGCCTGGAACTTCTTGGGCGCCTCGAGCCAGGGAACGTACTGCACCACCACGTCGGTGTCGGGGTGCTTCTGGCGGAACTCCGTCTCGACGGTGTCGAGGAAGGCGTTCTGCGCGTCCCCGCCCTCGCCCATCATCCAGACCGTCAGCTTGCTGTCGTCGGCCGCGTCGTCGCCGGAGCCGCTCCCACAACCGGTCAGCACCATCGCGGCCGAGGCCACCATGGCGGTGACCGGGGCCAGCCGCTTCCACCTGTTCACGCCAGTTCTCCCCTCACGCCGCCTGGAACTAACCTTCTCCGCCGCACCCTAGTACGTAGGATTCCTTTACGACAGTGGGCGGGTCCGGCCGAGGCGTGGCGACCGTACCGCAGCGGCCCGGGCTACGGCGGACGGCGATCGGGGCGAACTCGGGCACTTGGCCACGAAAGAGCGCCCGGCCGTCGGCCGGGCGCTCTTTCGTTGTGCTGTACAGCCGCTATACGGTCTGACCAGGTGTTGCCAGGTCGTTATCGGGTGACGCGGCGGCGGCCACCCACACCGGCCACCAGAGCGACAGCGATGGCGGCCACCACGACCTGCACCAGCAGCTCGCCCCAGTCCACGCCAGCCGTCTCCGTCGCGATGCCCATCGCCCGCGCCAGCACGGTGCCCAGCAGGGCCGCGCCGACACCGATCAGCAGGTGCAGCCAGATCGGCATGTTCTGCCGGCCCGGGACGACCAGACGGCCGAGCGCCCCGACGATGAGACCAACAACGATGGCGGTGATGATGCCCCACACGGTGAGCTCCACGGTCGCCCTCCTCCAAAGAATGTTCGACACACGGTGTGTGCTTCCTGTCGTGACCTCTTGGTTCCCGGCCCGCAGAAATTCCAAACCGACCAGAACGACCAGACGGTCACGTTCGGATCGACAGGAACACGTTCCACGGTGGGCCGCCCGACGACGGCGAGACGACCGAGACGAGGTCCGCGCCACGACCGGGACGAGGTCCGCGCCACGACCGGGACGAGGTCGTGGAGAGACCGCCGCAACCGGCGGAGGCGGGAGGCGTCGTCCACACCCCGCGCCGACCAGAGATCTTGGACAGTTTCCGTTCTGCGCGAACGGGAACTGTCCAAGATCTCGCCATGTCATGGCGCGGCGCGGCGAAGCGCGACACCGCGCAAGGCTGCGCGGCACGGCCGGCTGCGCGGCACGGCCGGCACGGCGAAGCCCGGCACGGCACGGCGGAGGGCCGACGGAGGGAGCAGTCGCGGAAAACACCGATGGGCGCCCGGCCTGTCGGCCGGGCGCCCATCGGAGGTGTCGTGGTGGTTATCGGGTGACGCGGCGGCGGCCACCCACACCGGCCACCAGAGCGACAGCGATCGCGGCCACCACGACCTGCACCAGCAGCTCGCCCCAGTCCACGCCAGCCGTCTCCGTCGCGATGCCCATCGCCCGCGCCAGCACGGTGCCCAGCAGGGCCGCGCCGACACCGATCAGCAGGTGCAGCCAGATCGGCATGTTCTGCCGGCCCGGGACGACCAGACGGCCGAGCGCCCCGACGATGAGACCAACAACGATGGCGGTGATGATGCCCCACACGGTGAACTCCACGGTCGCCCTCCTCCAAAGAATGTTCGACACACGGTGTGTGCTTCCTGTCGTGACCGCTAAGTGCCCGACCGGCAGAAATCCCAAACCGACTCACGACGAACGGAAACGGCGAACATCGATGCTTGAGGGGTGCGTCGGTTGATCCCGGGGGTGCCTCCACACAGGTGGGAGCCCATCTCGCCGACCCGACGACCCGGCGACGACACCAGAAAAATTTTCCACGACCGGCGGCACGAGACGCCCGGACGCACGAGACGCCCGAGACGTCCGGGCGCGGAGAGCGGCGGCACGAGACGCCCCGGCGCGCGAAGCGCCCGGACGCACGAGACGCCCGGACGCGGTGGCGCTACTTCTTACCGGCGGCCTTCGTGTCGCCGGATTCGGACGAGAGCGCCGCGATGAATGCCTCCTGTGGCACCTCGACGCGGCCGACCATCTTCATCCGCTTCTTGCCCTCCTTCTGCTTCTCCAGCAGCTTGCGCTTCCGGCTGATGTCACCGCCGTAGCACTTGGCGAGCACGTCCTTGCGGATCGCCCGGATGGTTTCCCGGGCGATGACCCGGCTGCCGATGGCCGCCTGGATCGGCACCTCGAACTGCTGGCGCGGGATCAGCGTACGGAGCTTGGCGGCGATGGTGACGCCGTAGTTGTACGCCTTGTCCTTGTGCACGATGGCGCTGAACGCGTCCACCGGCTCGCCGTGCAGCAGGATGTCCACCTTCACCAGGTCGGACGCCTGCTCGCCGGAGGGCTCGTAGTCCAGCGAGGCGTACCCCTTGGTGCGGCTCTTGAGCTGGTCGAAGAAGTCGTAGATGATCTCCGCGAGGGGCAGCGTGTAGCGCAGCTCCACCCGGTCGGCGGAGAGGTAGTCCATGCCCAGCAGGGTGCCGCGCCGGCCCTGGCACAGCTCCATCACCGCGCCCACGTAGTCGTTCGGCGTCAGCACGGTGGCCCGGACCACCGGCTCGTACACCTCGGCGATCTTGCCGGTGGGGTACTCGCTGGGGTTGGTCACCACGATCTCCGCGCCGTCGTCGGTGATGGCCCGGTAGACGACGTTCGGGGCGGTGGAGATCAGGTCGAGGTTGTACTCGCGCTCCAGCCGCTCTCGGATGATCTCCAGGTGGAGCAGGCCGAGGAAGCCGCAGCGGAAACCGAAGCCGAGCGCGCCGGAGGTCTCCGGCTCGTAGTCCAGCGCGGCGTCGTTGAGCTTGAGCTTGTCCAACGCCTCGCGCAGGTTCGGGTAGTCGGACCCGTCGATCGGGTAGAGCCCGGAGTAGACCATCGGCTTCGGGTCCTTGTAACCACCGAGCGGCTCGGCGGCCGGTCGGCTGTTGATGGTGACGGTGTCACCGACCCGGGACTGGCGCACGTCCTTCACACCGGTGATCAGGTAACCGACCTCGCCGACGCCGAGCCCGTCGGCCTTGACCATCTCGGGGGAGATGACGCCGATCTCCAGCAGCTCGTGCACCGCGCCGGTGGACATCATCTTGATCCGCTCGCGGGCGCTGATCCGCCCGTCGACGACCCGGACGTAGGTGACGACGCCGCGGTACACGTCGTACACCGAATCGAAGATCATCGCCCGGGCGGACGCCTCGGCGTCGCCGACCGGCGGAACGAACTGCCTGACGATCTCGTCGAGCAGGTGCGGGACGCCCTCACCGGTCTTGCCGGAGACCCGGATGCAGTCCTCGGGGTCACCGCCGATCAGGTGGGCCAGCTCCTCGGCGTACTTCTCCGGCTGGGCGGCCGGCAGGTCGATCTTGTTGAGCACCGGGATGATGCGCAGGTCGTTCTCGAGCGCCAGATAGAGGTTGGCCAGGGTCTGCGCCTCGATGCCCTGCGCGGCGTCCACCAGCAGCACGGCGCCCTCGCAGGCGGCCAGCGACCGGGACACCTCGTAGGTGAAGTCGACGTGCCCCGGGGTGTCGATCATGTTGAGCACTGCCTGCTCACCGGCCCGGTCACCCTCGCGGATGGTCCACGGCATGCGGACGGCCTGGCTCTTGATGGTGATGCCGCGCTCGCGCTCGATGTCCATCCGGTCCAGGTACTGCGCGCGCATCTGCCGGGGGTCGACCACACCGGTGAGCTGCAACATCCGGTCGGCCAGGGTCGACTTCCCGTGGTCGATGTGAGCGATGATGCCGAAGTTCCGGATGCGACCGGGGTCGGTGGCACCAGGAGCGTTCGCGCCGGGATCGAGCTTCGGTGGCACAGCGGTCCGTTCTGGTCGGCTGACGTGAACAGGCCGGCGCGCCGCCGACCCCCTCTATGTTCCCACGCCGCCGGGGTGTGCCCACCGCACGGGCGACGCATCGGTCCGCGGGCGCCTCACTCCGGCGGCGGCTCGACGAAGAGCGCGGCCAGCCGGGGCAACCGCCGACGCGCCTCGTCCTCGTCGTCGAAGTCCCAGAAGTCGTTGAGGTCCGGCGTCCGCACCGGGTCCCGGTCCGCGGGCAGTTCGCTCGCGGTGGCCCTGCGGTACGCGTCCCACGGCACCGACAGCATCGGCTCGGCGGCGAACTCCTCCCCGCTGAGCGAGGCGGCCCGCACCTGGGGCAGTTCGGCCAGCGAGTCCGGTTCGGCGACCGCACGGGCGAAGACCGCCCGCCCCTGGGTCATCAGCCAGCCCCGGAAGTGCTCGAAGCCGTCCGCCGAAGCGCCACCGTTGATCAGGTACGCCGCGCCCCACAGGTCCGCCTTGTGCGAGGCCGCGAGCACCCGCGCCTGGTGCCGGGCGTACCCGATGATGTCCTCCGGGTCACGCTCGGCGAGCAGCGCGACGGCCCGCGCGGCGACCGGGCCGGGTTCACCCCCGCCACCGGCCCGCGCCTGGTCGATCAACTGCCAGAAGTCCTCGGTCCTCATGGCTTGGCAGTCTGGCAGTGTCGCCGTGCGTCCCGCACGTACCCCGGGGCAGCATGGTGGGATGTCCTCCGCTCCCCCGCTGCCGCCGGTGCCCTACCACGCGAGCGCCCGACGACCGCCCTGGTCGGCGCTGCCGGCGGCGCTGCGGGCCGCGGTCGCCGAACGGCTCGGCGCGCCGGTGGTCACCGCCCGGGTCGCGGGCGCCGGCTTCACCCGGGGTTTCGCGGCGGTGCTGCACACCGCCGACGGCGGTCGGGCCTTCGTCAAGGCGGCACCCGCCGCCGAGCAACCGCACCTCGTCGACTGGTACGCCCGGGAGGCCGCGATCCTGGACCGGCTGCCGGCGGACCTGCCGGCGCCCCGCGTGCGGTGGACCCTCGCCGACGCGGGCTGGTTCGTGCTCTGCACCGACGCCGTCGACGGGCACACACCGCGCCTGCCCTGGGCGCCCGCCGAGCTGGAGGCCACCCTCGCCGGGTACGCGCGGGTCGCCGCCGCCCTCGCCGACCCACCGGCCGACCTGACCGCACTCGGCCTGCCGCACCTCGCCGACCTGGCCCGCTCGGACATCCTCTGGTGGGAGGAGGTCGCCGCCGGCCGCGAGCCGGTCCCGCCGCTGCCCCCGTGGGCCCGGGACCGGCTGCCCGAACTCGTCGCGCTGGAGTCCCTCCTCCCCGGGTACGCCGCCAGCGCGCCCGGCCTGATCCACGGTGACCTGCGGGTCGACAACGTGCTGATCGACGCCGACGGTCGGGCCTGGTTCTGCGACTGGACCTGGGTCTGCGCCGGGCCGGCCTGGTTCGACCTGGTCAACCTGCTGCTCACCGCGTACGCCAGCGGCCTCGACGCGGACCGCCTCTTCGCCACCCACCCGGCGACCGCCGCCGCTCCCCCGGACGCGCTGGACGCGACCCTGGCCGCGCTGGCCGGCTACTACCTCACCGGCGCGGCGGCCACACCCCCGACGGCCTCCCCGCACCTCCCCACCCACCAGCGGTGGAGCGGAGAGGTGTCCCTGGACTGGCTGGCCCGCCGCCAAGGCTGGCGCTGACCACCCAAGCCAGGCCGGGCCGGGCCGGAGGCAGGGCCGGGCCGGGCCGGAGGCAGGGCCGGGCCGGGCCGGAGGCAGGGCCGGGCCGGGCCGGAGGCAGGGCCGGGCCGGGGCCGGGACCGGGGGCCGGGCCGGGACCGGGGGCCGGGACCGGGACCAGGCTGTGATCGACTCGGGTTCCTTGAAGTCGGGCTGTCGACCGCGCGCGAATACCCCGACTTTCAGCAAGCCGAGTCGATCAAGTGACAGCAAGCCGAGTCGATCAAGTGACCGCCACCTCGCGCCAACCCGCAACCCCGGACGACAGCCTCCCGATCCACACCCCACCCAACCCCCGTGATCCACTCGGATTCCTGAAACCCGGGCCATCCACGCCACGCGAATACCCCGACTTTCAGCAAGCCGAGTCGATCAAGCGGCGGACGGTCCGGTGAGGGCCGCGAGCCCGTGGGGACGCGTTTCGGTCGAGCCGTTTTGGCTCGTCCCGGGCGACCTGGTAACCTGGCTCTTCGCGCAGCGATGACGCATGTTCGTCATCCCGCGCTTAAGCTGACCAACCCGAGCTATCAAGACGAGGCTGTCGCGTGGCGAACATCAAGTCCCAGATCAAGCGCAACCGGCAGAACGAGAAGGCCCGGCTGCGCAACAAGTCGGTCAAGTCGTCGCTGAAGACCGCCGTCCGGAAGTTCCACGAGGCTGCCGAGGCCGGTGACGTCGAGAAGGCCACCGCGCTGATGCTGGAGGCTTCGCGCAAGCTGGACAAGGCCGTCAGCAAGGGCGTGATCCACTCCAACCAGGCTGCGAACCGCAAGTCCGCGATCGCCAAGCGCGTGGTGGCTCTCTCCGCCTGACGACCGCACGTCAGACTGATTCGGCAAGCCCCGGGCTCCGGTCCGGGGCTTCCGTGTGTCCGGAGATCGGGTAGCGGCGCGTGTCGGTCGAGTGAGCCGTGTGCCATCGGATGACCGGCCGGCGTCGACCAGACCGACTCCACGGATAGGCCGACCGACCGCGCAGATGGCCCGGCCGTCCGTGTCCGGCGACGCCAGTGTGGCCGCGAGGCGGGTCGGCGTCAGTCTGACGGATTGGCCCGTCGGGGAGGCGGCACCGGGTCGGCGGTGATCACGACGCCGGTGACGGTGTGCGAGATCCATTCCACCCGGGCTCGGCCCACGACCGGTTCCATCTGCCGGCGGAACCGGTCCCGCTCCTGTTCGGGCACGAGCGCCGCGGAGCGGACCACCACCGCCGCCACCATGTCGTTGAGCTTGACCATGGCCGCGACCACGACGGGCAGCACCAGCACCGCCCACCAGGTGACCAACTCGGCGAGAGCGAGCAGCACCGCCAGGGCGATCGCACCCTCGAAGAACAGGAAGCACAGCACGCCGCCGGGGTTGACGAACCGCAGGCGGAGGAGCCGGGCGTAGAGCGGCCGGTACCGCTCCTCGTCCACCGGGATGGTGGCCCAGCCCGGACGGCTCGTTCCCGTCACCTGACGCTGCCCTGCCGGGCCGCCGCGACCGAGAAGACCGCCCGCTCCAGGGCGTACGCCCGGTCGTCGGAGCCACCCTTGACGGCCGCGTTGCACTCGGCGGCGACCTGCATGGCCCGGACCAGTCCCTCCGGCGTCCACCCACGCCCCTGCCGCTGCGCCCGCTCGACCTTCCACGGAGGCATGCCGAGGCTGCTGGCGAGTTGGTACGGGTTGCCGCGCCCGGCCGACGCGACCCGGGCCACAGTGCGTACCCCGTCGGCCAGGGCGTCGGCGATGGGCACCGGGTCGACCCCGACGTGCAGGGCCCAGCGCAGCGCCTCCAGCGCGGCCGGCACATCGCCGACCATCGTGGCGTCGGCCACCGTGAAGCCGGTCACCTCGACCCGCCCACGGTAGTAGCGGGAAACGGTGTCGGCGCTGATCCGCCCGTCGGTGTCGGCGATCAGTTGGGAGCAGGCGGCGGCCAACTCGCGGAGGTCGTTGCCGACCGCCGCGATGAGCGCCTCGGCGGCGTCATCGGTGCACTTTCCACCGGCGCGGCGGATCTCGTCGCGGACGAAGGCCACCCGGTCACGGTGCCCCTTCAGCTTTGCGGCCGGGACCACCGTCGCGCCGGCCGCCCGCAGTCCGTCCGCGAACGCCTTTCCCTTGGCCGCGCCCAGGTGCAGCACCAACAGTTGGACGTCCGGATCGGGGTTCTTCGCGTACGCAAGCAGCGCGGTCGCCAGGTCCTTGCGGGCGTCCTGGCCCGCGCGCAGGATCAGCAGCCGCCGCCCGCCGAACAGCGAAGGGCTCAACATCTCGGCGATCTCGCCGACGGTGAGCGAGCCGGCCTGGTACTCGCGGACGTCCACCTCAGGGTCGGCGGCGCGGGCCTTTTCGACAGCTTCGGTGACCGCGCGCGTGGCGAGCAGCTCCTCGTCACCGAGGACGAGCAGAATGGGGGCGAGGCTGGCCGGGGTCACGCCGCCCATATTCGCACGCCCCGCCACGGGATCGTGCCTGCTCATCCGCGGCCCGGTCGGCGCAGCCCGCACTCAGCGCAAATCCAGACATCTATCTCAATATCCGATGGATTGCGCAATTCACCCGCGTAGGAGACGTCGACTCGCCCGGGATCAGGGAAAACGCGGTATCGGATCATGTTCCCGCCACCCCCGTCCCCGGTCCTGATGCCGCCGCCCAGGGCGGCCACCCCGGTCCTGACGCCGCCCGGGGCCACCATCCAATCGTGACGCCGCCACACTGGGCGGCCACCCAGTCCTCACGCCGGCCACCCAATCCTCACGCCGCCGCCCTGGGCCACCCTGGTCAGGACTGGCGGCCCGGTGGCACCCCCCTCCGCGCCACGGCCAGGCCGGCCCCCGTCCGGACCGCCGCCACGTCGCCGTCGGTGTCGGTGCGCAACACCCGGGCGCCGCCCCTGCTCAGGCGGGCGAGCAACCCCGGGTTCGGGTGCCCGTAGGTGTTGCCGGCACCGACCGGCACCAGCGCGACCGCCGGTCGCACCGCGTCCAGGAAGCCCAGGTCCTGGTACGCCGAACCGTGGTGCGCGACCTTCAACACGTCAGCCCGGAGGTCCGTCGGCGCCACCCGCGTCAGCATCGCGTGCTGCTCCTCGCTCTCCGCGTCGCCGGCCAGCAGGATCCGCACCCCGGCCACTGTGGCTCGCAGCACCAGCGAGTTGTTGTTCGGGTCGGATCGGGTGCCGGCCAGCGGGTACGGCGGACCGAGCACCACCAGGTCGACCCCACCCACCGGATGACGCGCGCCGGCCACTGTGGTCAGCAGCGCGGCACGCCCGCCGGTGGCCGCCGCCCGAACCAGGTCCCGGCCGCTCTCCGGCTCCGCCGACGACGGCGTCAGCACGGCACCCACCCGCCGCCCCCGGAACACTCCGGCCACCCCACCCACGTGGTCGGCGTGGAAGTGACTGATCACCAGCAGGGGCACCTCGCGTACGCCGAGTCGACGCAGGCAACCGTCCACCGCTGCCGGCTCCGGACCGGCGTCCACCACCACCGCGCGCCCGGCGGCGACCGGCAGCACCACCGCGTCCCCCTGGCCGACGGCACAGGCCACCACCACCCAGCCGTGGGGTGGCCAGCCGGCGGCCACCAGCCGCACCGGCAGGGCACCCAGCACGGCGGCGACCCCCACCACCGCCACCAGTCGGCGTACGAGCGGCCGGCGCACCGCGATGAGCAGCGCAACGGTCAGCCCGGTCAGCAGCAGGGCGCCGACCACGCCGCCCGGCCACGGCAGGGTGCCGCCCGGCAGTCGGGCGCCCTGCCGCGCGATGAGCACCAACCACCAGGCTGGCCAGCTCGCCAGCCAGGCGACGAACTCGGCACCGGCAGGCCAGATCGACGACAGCACGGCGGCCAGCACCCCCAGCACCGTCGCGGGCGCGATGGCCGGCACCGCCAGCAGGTTGGCCGGCACCGCCACCAGACTCACCGTTCCGGAGATCCCGGCGACGACCGGGCCGCAGGCGAGTTGGGCGGCCGCCGGCACCGCCAGCGCCTCGGCCAGCCCCACCGGTACGCCCCGGTGCCGCAGACCGTCCCGCCAGCGCGGCGCGAGCAGCAGCAGACCACCGGTGGCCAGCACGGAGAGCGCGAACCCGGGGTCCCCGGCCAGCTCGGGGTCGACGAGCACCAGCACGGTGACGGCGGCGGCCAACGCCGGCAGCGCCACCCGAGGACGGCCGGCGGCGAGGGCGGCGAGCCCGATCGCTCCCATCGTGGCGGCGCGTACGACGCTCGGCGACGGGCGTACCAGGATGACGAACCCCACCAGCGCCACGGCACAGAGCCCGGCGGCGAGCCACGGGCCGGCCCTCGCCCACCGGGCCAGCAGCAACACCGCACCCACCACGATCGCGACGTTGGAGCCGGAGACCGCGTTGAGGTGGGTCATCCCGGTCGCCCGAAAATCCTCCTCGACGGCGGGTGGCAGCCGACTGGTGTCGCCCACCACCAGACCGGGCAGCAGGCCGCCGGGGTCGTCGGGCAGCGGCGCGCAGGCGCGTTGCAGGCCGGCCCGCAGCGTCCCCGCTGCCCGCTGCGCCCAGGACGGCGCGCCGCGCCGATCGGGTGGGCGGTCGGTGCTGAGCACAGCCGCGGTGAGGTCGCCACCACGTGGTACGCCGAGCCGGCCCGCCGCGGTGAGGCGCTGCCCGGGCAGCAGGCCCCGCCAGGCCGGGTCGGTCGCCAGGACGAGCAGCCGCACCGACGCGTGGACCCGCTGGTCGTCCGGTCCGGTGAGCCGGACCAACCGGGTCGACACCAGCAGCATGCCGGGTCGCCCCGCGCTCCGGACCGGGCGTGGGTCGTCCCGGACGACCAGGTCGGCGGTGACTCCCGCACGTTGCTCGGCGAGAGCGCGGATCGCCGGGGCGTCGCGGACGGCGAGCCGGGCAGCGGTGGCCGCCCCCGCGCAGACCACGCCCAGGCCGACCGCCACGGCGACCCAGCCGTAGCGCCGCGCCACGGCTCGGGGACGGCCGAGACGGCCGAGCAGATGGAGAGTGCCGACGGCGGCCAGCCCCGCCGCCGCGCAGGCCACCGTCACCGTGGCACGGCTGCCGAGGTGCAGCCCGGCGAGCGCGGTGAGCCACGCCGCCACGGCGAGCCCGGCCAGCCGCAGGTCCGGCGGCTCCGGCCGGACCGGGTCGCCCGGCGACACGGGCGGCGGCTGCCGACCCGGCGACCCCGGCGCGACCCCGCCGAGCGGCGACACGGGCGACGATCGCCGACCCGGCGACCCCGGCGCGACCCTGCCGAGCGGCGACACGGGCGACGATCGCCGACCCAGCGACCCCGGCGGAAGCCCGCCGGGCGGCGGTGGAACGGCGGCTGACCCACTCACACCGTCACCAGGTCCTTGAGCTGCTCGTAGCGGGCGTCGCCGATGCCGTCGACCTGGCGCAGGTCGCCGACGGACCGGAACCCACCCTGTTGCTCGCGATGGGTGAGGATGCGCTGGGCGAGCACCGGACCGACTCCGGGCAGCGCGTCGAGCTGTGCCAGGGTCGCGGTGTTGAGGTTCAGCGGACCGGTGGCGGGTGCCGCGCCACCCACGGCGGGTCCGGCCGCGCCGCCCGGTGCGGGCGGTGGCGTCACCCCGACCGCTATCAGCTCACCGTCGGTGACCTTCCGGGCGGGATTGAGCAACGCCACGTCGACGCCGGGCAACGCGCCGCCGGCAGCCTGCAACGCGTCGGCGAGACGCGCCCCGGCGGGCAACCGCACCAGCCCCGGCCGACGGACCTTGCCGGCGACCGCCACCACCAGGTCGCCCGACCCGGAAGCGCTGGGGTCGCTCGCCGGGGCAGCCGACACCGCGTCGCTGCCCACCACGGGTGTGACCGGCTCCGACTTCGGTCGGGCCTGCCAGGCCCACCCGGCTGCGCCCAACACCACCACCACGGCGACCACCGCCAACGCCCGCACACCCCGCCGCCCGGGGTCGAACGCCCCCGGCCCCGGCAACCGCGACTCGGACGAGACCGCCAGCCCGTCCAACCCCGGCTCCGCGATCGGCGCGACGTCCCGGGCGGACGCACCGTCCAGAGGCAGCCGATCGACCGGACCGACCGCCGCGTCCGCACGCGCCACAGCGGCGCGCACAGACGCCACGTCCGCACCCATGCCAGCGGCACGCACAGACGCCACATCCGCACCCATGCCAGCGGCACGCACAGACGCCACGTCCGCACCCATGCCAGCGGCACGCACAGACGCCACATTCGCAGGTGCCGCAGCGTCCGGTCCGAGCGCCACGTCCGCAGACGGCGCGGCGGCCCCACCGGACGCCACACCCCCAGACACCGTGGCAGCCCGAGCGGACCCCACGTCGGTGGCCGGTCCGACGGCCCGCGTAGACGCCACATCCGCCGACAGCGCGTCGACCAGGAACGACGGGGGTACGCCCGCGAGCGGCGCCTGCGAGCGGGGTGGCGGAACGGCAACCGCCTCCGTCAACCGGCGTAGGCGCTGACGTACCTCTGTCTCCTCGTCGTGCGACACGGCGCGACGCTATGGCGGCGGCCGGGACGGTGGGGGTTGCCGATCCCCGTCCTGTGGACAACCGGCGCCACTGTGGACAACGCCCTGATCATGCCCCCCATGTGTTATGCGCGGACGCCGCTGGGGCTACAGGTACGGCCTGGTGATGATCTCGATCGCGTGGCCCGCCGGGTCGAAGAAGTAGAAGCCGCGTCCACCGTGCTCGGTGTTGGTCTCCCCCTCCCGCTTGAGCTGCGGGTCGGCCCAGTACGTGATGCCCCGCCCCGCGACGAACGCCAGGCACCGCTCGAACGATTCGTCGTCGACCAGGAACGCGTAGTGCTGCATCTGGATGTCCACCGGCGGCTCGGCGAACTGGAGCAGCACACCCTCGTCCAACCGGACGTTGACGAACGGGCCCCACGAGGGTGCCTCCGGCAGCTCGAACAGCTCCCGGTAGAACGCGGCCGACGCGCTCTTGTCGGTGCTGGCGATGATGGTGTGGTTGAACGTGACAGTCATGCGTACGTCCGCTCTCGGTCGATCGGAAGACCCGACCGCAGGCCCGCAGCGTTCACCCAGCCACACCGACCACGAAGCCCCGAGGGCGCCGACGCCCCGGATCCCGCACGAGAGACGCGCGCATCGCGTCGATCTCGGCGTGGTGGCTGAAGTAGCCAGAACCTCCGGGGGGTAGGCCCATCTGGGGCGCGACCGCAGACTAACACGACCACTCGGGCGGGATAGTTCATCCCTTCTGAAACATGATCGAGGCGACCTCCGCCATGAGCGCCAACGCCCAGTCGAGCTGTCGGCAGTCGCCCCGCCCGCGACACTCCAGGCATCCGCCTGCCCGCCACGGTCGGTCGAGCGCCCGCGTCCAATGAACCTCCAGTACGCGTTTGGCCACGAACAACTCCGTCGCCGCGGACACCGGTTCATCGATCGGCATGGTCGGCACCTCCGCAGATCCGAAGCAGCCGCCCCGAGGGGCCAGCCGTGGCACCCCCTCAGGGCAAGGAGACCGGGCAACTCAGGAGTGCTGAAGTCCAGGAGCACCGGCCACTGTCTCACTGTATTCACTGTCTCAGCGTAGTCAAGTTCTCACTATCTCCACTTTGTCGTGTTGGCTTCCTTGTCTCGATCAGCGCCCGGCTGGAAACATGATCTCCGCTGAAGTCCAGGAGAATCGATCATGCCAACCAGGCCACCGCACTACCGCCGCGTGGCGGATGACATCGAACGGAAGATTCGCTCAGGCGAATACTCGCCTGGCCAACAACTGCCATCGGTGTCCGAGATCGGCGAGCTGTACAACGTCGCACGCTCCACGGCCTACCGCGCCGTCAAAGAGCTGCACGAACGGAACCTGATCTACGGGCAGCAGGGTCAGGGCGTCTTCGTCGCCGACAGCTGATGGCCGACAGGACAGCTAGCAGCCGACAGGACATTTAGCAGCCGGCACAGCACATCGCCGGACGGCGGTCAGCGGGCCTCGGGGTCGAGGCCGAGCACGGCCCGTCCGCCGTCCACCGGCACCGTCGCCCCGTTGACGAAGCTCGCCGCGGGCGACAGCAGGTACGCGACCGCCTCGGCCACCTCCTCGACCCGCCCGACGCGGCCCGCCGGGTGCAGTCGGGCCAGCTCCGCGTCGATCCATTGGGCCCGCTCGGGCTCCTGGGTGGCCAGGAACTCGGTGTGCCGCTCGGTGGCGATCGAGCCGAGCGCCACCGCGTTGGCGCGGATGCCGTGCCTGCCGTACTCGACGGCCAACGCACGGGTCAGTCCCTCCACGGCGGCCTTCGCTGTCGCGTACGGCAGGGCGCCGGGCACCGGTCGACGGGCCTGGTGGGACGAGACGTTGACGATCGCGCCGCCGGCGGCGCGGGCCAGGAACCGGCGGACGGCGACCGCGGCGCCCACCACGGCGGGGCGCAGGTTCAACCCGATCAGGTCCAGCACCGTGTCGGCGGACGCGGTGTGCAGCGCGGCGTCGCGGAACACCGCCGCGTTGTTCACCCAGCCGGCCAGGGGCGCGGCGCGTTCGGCCAGCTCGGCGGCGTGCTCGGCCACCTGCTCGTCGGCGGCGTCACCGACGACAGCGACGAGCCGGTCGGCGTCCGGATGGCCGGCCAGCCAGTCGACAGCGTCGGTGTCGTGTTCGAGGACGACGACCGTGCCGCCGCTCGTGAGCAGCCGCCGCACCACGGCCCGGCCGACCCCACGACCGCCGCCGGTGACCACGTAGGACGGCACCGTTCAGCCCTTCGGCCGGCGGTGGACGACAACGCAGGCGAGGCCGGGGCCGGCGTGCGCGGCGACGACGGCGCCCGCCTCGGAGACGTACGTGTCGTGCAGCCGGTCACCGAGGCGCTCGCTGAGGGCGGCGCGCAACGCCTCGGCCCGCTGTGGCGCGGCCAGGTGATGCACTCCGAGATCCACGTCGTCGTCGCCGGCCGCCTCGACGGCCAGGTCCACGAGTCGGGCCACTCCCCGGCTGGCGGTGCGGACCTTCTCGCGCAGCACGATCGCGCCGTCCGGCATGTGCATGATCGGCTTGACGGACAGGGCGGTTCCGAGCAGCGCCTCGGCCGCGTTGATCCGACCGCCCCGGCGGAGGAATTCCAGCGTGTCGACGTAGAACCAGACGGTGGTGCGGGCGACGGCGGCGAGCGCCGCGTCGCGTACCCCGGAGAGGTCGGCACCGCCCTCGGCGGCGGTGGCGGCGGCGACGGCCGGGAAGCCCAGCCCCATCCCCGTCGAGCGGCTGTCCACGACCTCGACCCGGCCGGGCAGGTCGGCGGCGGCCAGGCGGGCCGCCTCGACGGTGCCGGACAGCGCGGCGGAGAGGTGTACCGAGACGATCCCGTCCGCGCCGGCGTCGAGCAACTGCCGGTACGTCCGCGCGAACTGCTCGGGCGCCGGGCGGGAGGTGGTCGCCGTGACCCGGCGGGCGCTCAGTGCCCGGGTCGCGTCGGCCGGCTGGGTCTCCACCCCCTCCAGCCCTTCCGCGCCGTTGAGCACGACTGTCAGCGGGACGACGGTGAGCCGGTGCGCCTGCGCCAGCTCGGGCGGAAGGTAGGCGGTGGAGTCGATGACGACCGCGACGGGCATGCCCGGCACGCTAGCCGATCGAGGGGTCGAACGCCGAGGCGCGGATGCTCAGATCGCGTCGACAGCGACCGGGGCGGTGATCAGACCGACATTGTGCGCCCGCAACTGCCAGCCCCGCCTGTCGTCGTGGCGCAGCTCGCTCCAGTGGCAGTTGGCGAGCGAGCCGATGGTGCGCAGCACGGTGGTGTCCCAGCCGAGCAGGTGACCGATGCCCTGTCGGGAGGCGCCGCCGTGGGTGGCGAGCACGACGGTGCCGCCCGGCGCCGCGTCGGCTGCCTCCTGGAGCGCGGCGCCGACCCGTTCGCCCAGGTCACGCAGGGGTTCCAGGTCGGTGCCCGGGTCCGGGTCGCCGGCCCGCCAACGCGCGTACTCCTCGGGGAAACGCTCGGCGACCTCGGTGAGGTGCAGGCCCTGCCACTGGCCGAAGTGCCGCTCGCGCAGCCGGGCGTCCGCGTGCACCGGAAGCCCGGTCAGCGCGGCGAGCGCGGCGGCGGTCTCCGCGGCGCGGCTCAGGTCGCTGGCCACGATGGCGTCCGGCCGCAGTGCCGCGAGCAGCGGGGCGGCGGCGCGGGCCTGGTCGCGGCCACGCTCGTTGAGGGGTACGTCGGTCTGACCCTGGACGCGGTTGGCGGCGTTCCAGTCGGTGTTGCCGTGCCGCCAGACGATCAGTCGGGTCATTCGGCGGCGGCGGGAGACCCGCTGGCGTCGGCCTCGACCAGGTCACGATCGACGAACGGGATGGTGGGGCAGTCCTTCCAGAGGCGGTCGAGCGCGTAGAACTCACGCTCCTCGGTGTGTTGGACGTGCACCACGACGTCGACGTAGTCGAGCAGCACCCACCGGCCGCCACGCTCACCCTCGCGCCGCACCGGCTTGGCCTTCTCCGGCAGCTCGAGCAGGCTCTCCTCGATGGCGTCGACGATGGCCTGCACCTGACGCTCGTTGGGAGCGGCGGCCAGCACGAACGCGTCGGTGATGGCGAGCTGGTCGCCGACGTCGATGATCGTGATGCCCTGCGCCTTCTTGTCGGCGGCGGCCTGGGCAGCCGCGATAGCCAGCTCGTGAGCGCGTTCGGAAATCGTCACCGTTCTCCTTCGTTCAAGCGTGCGATCCTCCAAGCGTCTCATACCCGGCGACGCCCCGATCGTTCAGTTCTGGTGGGTTAAGCCCACGAACCGGGCATAACGCTGGCGTTCAGTCCTGGTAGAGGCCCCGCTTGGCGATGTACTGCACCACACCGTCCGGGACCAGGTACCAGACCGGCTCACCCCGGGCCACCCGGGCGCGGCAGTCGGTCGACGAGATGGACATCGCGGGCACCTGGATCAGGCTGACGGTGTCGGCCGGGAGGTGCTTGTCGGTGAGCGCGAAACCGGGCCGGGTCACGCCGATGAAGTGCGCCAACTCGAAGATCTCGTCCAGGTCCTTCCAGGACAGGATCCGTTGCAGGGCGTCCGCGCCGGTGATGAAGAAGAGCTGCACCTTGGGGCCGTACTCGGCGTGCAGGTCGCGGAGGGTGTCGACGGTGTAGGTCGGCCCACTGCGGTCGATGTCGACCCGGCTGACCTGGAAACGGGGGTTGGAGGCGGTGGCGATGACCGTCATCAGGTAGCGGTCCTCGGCCGGGCTGACCGGCTCGTCCGCCTTCTGCCACGGCTGCCCGGTGGGGACGAAGACCACCTCGTCCAGGCCGAACCGGTCCGCCACCTCGCTGGCCGCGACCAGGTGCCCGTGGTGGATCGGGTCGAAGGTGCCACCCATGATCCCGATCCGCCGGATATCTTCCTCCACCCCGTGATCGTAAGCCGGGCGCGGGAACCGACCGATCCGGCCCGGACGAGGTTATACTCGTAGGCGAGTAATTGGGAACGAGCATAAGTTCGGGGTGAGTGCCATGCCGAAGCGGCGCCGGGTGGGCAACCTGCTGGCGCTGGCCGTGCTGTCCGCCCTGGTCCAACGGCCGATGCACCCGTACGAGATGGCCACGACCCTGCGCGCCTGGGGCAAGGACCAGGACATGGAGTTCAAGTGGGGCTCCTTCTACACGGTCATTCGCAACATGGACAAACACCACCTGATCGAGGCGGTGGAGAGCCTGCGCGAGGGCCGCCGCCCGGAACGCACCGTCTACCGGATCACCGACGCGGGGCGGGCGGAGCTCGTCGACTGGGCGCGCGAGCTGGTCTCCACCCCGATGCCGGAGCTTCCCCGCTTCCGCGCCGGGCTGTCGGTGCTCGCCGCGCTGCACCCCGACGAGGCCACCGACCTGCTCCGGCAGCGGCTGAACCGCCTGGACGAGGCGCTGCGCCGCGACCGCGAGACGCTCGACGCCCACCTGCGGGAGATTCCGCGCCTGTTCCTGGTGGAAACCGAGTACGACCTGGCCATCAGGGGCGCGGAGGCGACCTGGCTACGGGGTCTGCTGGCCGAGCTGACCTCCGGCGCCTACCCCGGCCTGGACAGCTGGCGGGCCTTCCACGAGACCGGCGAGATGCCGGCCGAGCTGACCGAGCTGGCGGAGAGGACCAGCCGAGGCACCGACACCACCGACTGACGGACGGCCCCGGCGGGGTGCGCCAACACCCCGCCGGAGCCCTTACCCCGAACCGACGACCTGGGAAGGCGCCCGGCCCGAAGCGGCAACCACGAGGATAACCGGGCTCCCTCCCCGGTCCGCGCGTGCGCGCGGACCACGACACCCAGGGAGAGAGCATGACCACGGTACGAACCGCGATCGTCATCGGCGGCGGCATCGCCGGTCCGGTGACGGCGCTGGCGCTCAACCGCGCCGGCATCACCGCCACCGTCCACGAGGCGTACCCGGCCACCGCCAGCGGGGTCGGCGGCATCGGTGGCACCCTCGCGCTCGCGCCCAACGGCGTGGCGGCCCTGCGCGCCGTCGGCGCGGACGAGCCGGTGACGGCGATCGCCACCCCGATCCACCGCAACACGCTCGCCATCGGCCGCCGCCGCATCGACCTGCCCACGCTGGCCGGGGCGCCACCGCTGCGGGTGGTGCACCGGGCCGAGCTGAACCGGGTGTTACACGACCGGGCGGTCGCCGAGGGCGTCGGCTACGCGTACGGCAAACGGCTCGTCGACGCCGCGCGGACCGGCAGCGGCGTGACCGCCCGCTTCGACGACGGCAGCACGGCCACCGCCGACGTCCTGGTCGGGGCGGACGGCATCCGGTCCACGGTCCGTGGGCTCATCGACCCGGCGGCACCCGGCCCCCGGTTCACCGGCCTGCTCGGCTTCGAGGCGGTCGCCCGGCACGAGGTGGACGCCGAGCCGGGCACGATGACGTTCTCGTTCGGGCGGCGCGGCTACTACCTGTACTGGCCGGAGCCCGGCGGCGGCACCCGGTGGGGCGTCAACCTGCCGCGGCAGCGGCCGATGAGCCTCGTCGAGGCCCGCGCGGTGCCGACGCGGCAGTGGCTGGACACGCTGCGCGACACCTACGGCGACGACGAGCCGGGCCGGGAGCTGATGGCGACGAGCGACGCCGACGAGCTTCAGGTGGTCGGCTCGTTGCAGATCATGCCGCCCGTCCCGCACTGGCACCGGGACCGGATGGTGCTGGTCGGCGACGCCGCCCACGCCCCGTCGAACAGCTCCGGTCAGGGCGCGTCGCTGGCGATCGAGAGCGGCGTGCAGCTCGCCCGCTGCCTGCGCGATCTGCCGGACGTGACCTCGGCGTTCGACGCGTACGTGCGGTTGCGTCGCGCCCGGGTGGAGAAGGTCGCCGCCCGCGCGGCCCGGATCAACCACGCCAAGGCGCCCGGACCGGTCGCCCGGGCGCTGATGCCGGTGCTGATGCCGCTGATGGTGCGCACCGTGCTCGACCCGGAGAGGACCATCGCCGACGAGCAGCGCCACGTCATCGACTTCGACGCGCCGGTCACCGCGGAGCCGGCGCTGCGCTGAACGTCGGGCGCGGGGTGGCCGGCGCCACCCCGCGCCCCGCCCCGGCGTCAGGCCGACGCGGCGGCCACGGCGGTGCGGGCGACGAGCGCCCGACGCAGGTCGTCGTCGGCGTCGGTGACCACCCGGCGCAGGCCCGGGGTCAGGTCGTCACGGGCCAGCAGCGCCGCGGCCGCCTCCCGGGTCGGCTGCGCCACGGCGTAGCGGGGAAACGCCAGGGTCGCCACCCGGTCGGCCGTCCACGGGGTACGCCGGCGCGCGGCGGCCGGCATCTCCGCGAAGTACCGCTCGACGTACCCGGCGGTCAGCTCGGCCTGCTCAGGTTGCCAGAAGCCCTCGGCGGTCGCCTCCAGCAGCCGGTTGGACAGCTCGGTGTCCTCCACGATGATCTCCCAGGCCGCCTGCTTGGCCGCCGGGTCGGGCAGCGCCGCCCGGCAGCGGGCGGCCCGTTCCGCGCCGGTGGCGCTGTTGTCGGCGACCGCCTCGACGGCGATCTCCGATTCACCGGCCACGCCGAGCACCACCAGCCGGCGCAGCACCGCCCAGCGCAGCTCGGCGTCGACCTTAAGACCGGCCGGGACGTCGCGGCCGGCGAGCCAACCGACGAGGAGGTCCGCGTCGGTGGTGGCGGCGATCCAGCCCCGCGCGGCGGCGAGCTGCAACGACTCCCCCGCGGGCGCGTCGTCGAGGAGCCGTCGACACGCCACGGCGACCCGGGCCAGCGCCGCCGACCGGGTCGGCGGGTCGAGATAGCGGTCGATCAGCGACCGACTGAGCGTCAGCACGTCCTCCGCGATGATCACCTCGGTCTCGGTGGGCAGCGCGGCGGCCATCAGGTCGACCAGACCGGCGACCGGCCGCTCCCCGTCGGTCGCCGCGTCCAGCGCCTCGCCCCAGAGCACCGCCCTGGTGAGCGGCTCGGTCAGTCCGGGCAGCACCAGCGGGACCGCCTCGGCCGACGCCGGGTCGAGACGCACCTTGGCGAAGGTGAGGTCACCGTCGTTGAGCAGCAACAGCCGGGCCGCCGGCGAGCCGGTCAGCTGGCCCAGCACGGTCCGGCCACCGTCGGCGGCCGGGTCGATGTCCACCTCGTCGCGCTGCACGGTGCCGTCCGCCGCGTAGCGGCCCACGCCGATCCGGTGCGGTCGCAGCACCGGGTGCGACTCGGGCGCGGTCTGCACCACCGCCACCTCGGCGTAGCGGCCGTCGTCGTCCACGGCGACCTCGGCGCGCAGGGTGTTGACCTGCGGCCGGCGCAACCACAGCTCGGCCCAGCCGGACAGGTCCCGCCCGCTCGCGGTGGAGAGGCCGGCCAGCAGGTCGGCGAGGGTGGCGTTGCCGAAGCGGTGCGCGGCGAAGTGCGCGTTCAGGCCGGCGAGAAACGCCTCGTCGCCGAGCCACGCGACGAGCTGGCGCAGCACGCCGGCACCCTTGGCGTACGAGATGCCGTCGAAGTTGAGCAGACCCTCGTCGGTGTCGGCGACCTCGGTCGGGGCGATCGGGTGGGTGGATGGGCGCTGGTCGGCGGCGTAGCCCCAAGCCTTGCGGCGCATCGCGAAGGTCGTCCACGCCTGGCCGAAACGGGTCGCCTCGGCGGTCACCCGGGTGCCGAGGTACTCCGCGAAGGACTCGTTCAACCACAGGTCGTCCCACCAGCGCATGGTGACCAGGTCGCCGAACCACATGTGGGCCATCTCGTGGGCGATGGTGGTGGCCCGCAGCTCCCGCTGGCTGTCGGTGACCGCCGAGCGGAAGACGTAGTCGTCGCGGAAGGTGACGACGCCCGGGTTCTCCATCGCGCCGGCGTTGAACTCGGGCACGAACGCCTGGTCGTACTTGCCGAACGGGTAGCGCTCGGTGAAGAGCTGATGGAAGCGGTCCAGGCACTGCCGGGTGATGGTGAAGATCTCGTCGGCGTCGACGTCCAGGTGCGCGGCGAGCGACCGGCGGCAGTAGAGGCCCAGCGGCACCCCGTCGTGCTCGGTCCGCAGCACGTGCCACGGCCCGGCGATCAGCGAGAAGAAGTACGTGGCCAGGGGCGCGGTCGGGGCGAACTCCCAGCGGCCGGGGGCCGGATTGGCGGCCACCGCGCCGTTGCCGCAGACCGTCCACTCCGGCGGGGCGGTGACCGAGAGGACGAACGGCGCCTTCAGGTCGGGTTGGTCGAACGCGGCGAAGATGCGCTGCACATTGTCCAGGAACGTCACCGCGTAGAGGTAGGTCTCGCCGTCGGCCGGGTCGACGAAGCGGTGCATCCCCTCGCCCGTCCGGGAGTACGCCATCTCCGCGTCGACGACGAGCGTGTTCTCCGTGGCGAGGTCAGCCAGCGGGAGCCGGTTGTCGGTCAGCAGACCGGGGTCGAGATCACGGTCGTTGAGGCGTACCGCCAGCAGTTTGGCGGGCTTGACCTCGGCGAAGGTCGCGGCGCCGGGGGTCGCCCGGAACCGGATCTCGACCCGGGAGCGGAACAGCTCACCGTCGCCGGTCAGGTCGAGGTCCACCTGATAGGACTCGACAGTAATCGCCGCGCCACGCGCGGTCGCCTCTACACGGGTCAGGCTCGGCATCCGCTTATCCTGCCCGATGGGGATCGGCACCCGGTCACCACACGACCCTCGGCACTGGAGGAAAGAACCATGGCGCAGCACCCCAAGGGCGACTTCGACCTCTCTCGGGCGGTCTGGCAGCGGGCCGAGGGGGACACCTCCGACAGCGCCGTCGAGGTCGCCTTCGTCGACGACCTGATCGGGATGCGCAACTCGGCCGAGCCGGATGGGCCGGTGCTGGTCTTCACCCAGGCCGAGTGGGACGCGTTCGTGGCGGGCGCGCAGGACGGTGAGTTCGACCTGGACTGAGCACGGCCGCCGGCTCGACTGTCTCGGGTCGCCGTGCCGGCCCCCGTGTTCCGGGTGCCGGCACGGCGCGTCGGGCAGCCCACGTCAACGGCCAGCGGGGCCAGCGCCGCCGACGGGGCCGTCGCGCTCAGCGGGGCCAGCGCCGCCGACGGGGCCGTCGCGCTCAGCGGGGCCAGCGCCGCCGACGGGGCCGTCGCGCTCGGCGGGGCCGTCGCCGTCGAGCGGGCCGTCGCCGTCGAGCGGGCCGTCGCCGTCGCCCCAGCCGAGACCGCCGGGGCCGGGAGCGTGGTGGAAGCCGGGATGACCGGCCACGTCGACGCAGCGCTCCCCGTCCGGGCCGACCGCCCCGCAGAACAGCCGCTCGGCCCGCTGCCAGGCGTCGGCCGGCGACAGGGCCGCCGCGCCGAGCGCCACCTCCGGACGGAGCAGGCTCAACGCCTCCGCGTACGCCACGGCCAGCTCGCGGGCCTCGACCCCGCTCGGTGCGGTGAAGCCCAGGTGCACGGTGAAGAACCGGCGGGGACGGGTGGGCCGCCGGGGCGGCCCGATCAGGGCCGGCGTGTCGCGGCCCTCCCCGGGCGTCCCCCGCCGCTGCCGCCAGTGCGGTGATCTGTTGTCGCGCATCGGCCCTCCCCGTGGTCGCTCCACCACCAGCCAACCAGGTTCCGCCGCCCCTGGGAGGGGCCAGCCGGCGCGCAGGATTCAGCCGCGGCGGCGGGGGTACACGCAGCCGGTCGGCGGCGAACGGCCGCACCCACGCGTGAGGAGACCCGATGGCGACCATGCCGGTCGACCGCAGCCCGGACAGCACCCTCGCGCTGCTCCGAGCCGGCTACCGGTTCATCGGTGAACGCTGTGAACGGTACGGCAGCGACGTCTTCCAGACCCGAATCCTGCTCGCACCGACCATCTGCCTGCGGGGCCGGTCGGCGGCGGAGCTGTTCTACGACACCGAGCGCTTCGACCGGGCGACCGCGATGCCGCTGCGGGTGCAGCGGACCCTCACCGGTCGGGGTGGGGTGCAGGGGCTGGACGGTGCGGAGCACACCGACCGCAAGGCCATGTTCATGTCGATCATGACGCCGACCGCCATCGAGCGGCTGGGCCAGCTCTTCGACAGGGAGTGGCAGAACCGGCTCGCCGCCTGGGAGGGCGCCGGACCGGTACGGCTCTACGACGAGCTGGGCCGCCTGTTGACCCGGGTGGTCTTCGACTGGGCCGGGCTACCGCTACCCGCGTCGCAGGTCGAGCGCCGCGCGGTCGACCTGCACGCCATGATCGAGGCGCCGGCGGTGGTCGGCCCCCGGCACTGGCGGGGACGGCTCGCCCGGAACCGCGCCGAACGGTGGCTCGGCGCGATCATCGAACGGACCCGGACCGGCACCGCGCCGGCACCGCCCGGCAGCCCGCTGGCCGTGATCGCCGAACACCGCGACGGGCGCGGCAACCTCCTCCCCCGGCGGATCGCGGCGGTGGAACTGCTCAACGTGCTCCGACCGGTGGTCGCCGTCGACCAGTACATCGCCTTCGCCGCGCTCGCCCTGCACGACCACCCCGCCTGGCGGGACCGGGTGCGCCACGACGACCAGGTCACCGAAGCCTTCGTCCAGGAGGTCCGCCGCTACTACCCGTTCTTCCCGACCGCGGCGGCCCGCGTCCGACGATCCTTCGACTGGCGGGGGCACCACTTCCCCCGGGGCCGACGGGTGCTGCTCGACCTGTACGGCACCAACCACGACCGGACGCTCTGGCCCGAGCCGGAGCTGTTCCGCCCGGAGCGGTTCGCCGGCCGTCGGGTGGACCCGTTCGAGTTGGTCCCGCAGGGCGGCGGCAACCACTGGGCCGGGCACCGCTGCGCGGGCGAGTGGATCACCATCGACCTGATGAAGCGGGCGGTCACCAACCTGACCACCACCATGCGGTACGACGTCCCCGCCCAGAACCTGGCCCTGGACCTGCACCGGATGCCCGCGCTGCCGCGCCTCGGCCTGACCCTCAGCAACATCCGCCGGACCGCCTGACCCCGCCCCGCCGGCCCTGTCGGGGACCGGCGGGACGTACTGGTCGGTCAGGGATGCAGGACGCTGCGAAGGCAGCCGTCCTCTTCTTCTCGAAGCGCTACCCGGGGTCGGACGGCCGACCGGTTTGATCGGTGGAAATGCGGGCAGGTGCCGCAGACCGTCGCCGCCCGGCGACCGGCCGGTCCGGCCCGATCAGGAGGCGCCATGCCCTCGTCCCGTCCCAGCGGTGGCCTCCAACCCGAGTCGCGCCGAGGAGAGGCGGACGACGCGGCGCCAGCGCGCCTGCCGGTGACCTACGTGCTGCCGCTGCGTTGGCACACCGACACCGGCCTGGCCGAACTGACCGACTACCTACGTTGGCTGGCGGCCCGGGTGGACGTGGTGGTGGTCGACGGCTCACCCCCGGACCTCTTCGCCCGGCACGGCGAGGCGTGGCGGGGCCTGGTCCGGCACCGTCCGCCCGACCCGGACCGGCAGGGGCTCAACGGCAAGGTCGTCGGCGTTCACACCGGCATCGACGCGGCCCGGCACGAGCAGGTGGTGATCGCCGACGACGACGTCCGGTACGACGAGGCCGGGCTGCACGCCGTGCACCGGCTGTTGGATCGGGTCGACCTGGTCCGGCCGCAGAACTACTTCTACCCGCTACCGTGGCACGCCTGGTGGGACACCGGCCGGACGCTGCTCAACCGGGCGCTCGGCGACGACTACCCGGGCACCCTGGCGATCCGGCGCAGCACCTTCCTCGCCATGGGTGGGTACGACGCGGACGTGCTCTTCGAGAACCTGGAGCTGATCCGCACCGTGCGCGCGTACGGTGGAGTCGAGGCCGCGCCGGCCTGGCTCTACGTCCGCCGGCTGCCACCGGACGCGGCGCACTTCCGGGGCCAACGGGTCCGCCAGGCATACGATGACCTGGCCCAGCCGGTCCGCCTGCTGACCGCGCTCGCGGTCCTACCGACGATGGCGGTCGCCTCCCGCCGGCCCCGGCTCCTGCTCGGCCTGACGTTGACGGTCGTCGCCCTGGCCGAGACCGGCCGCCGCCGCGCCGCCGGCAACGCCGTGTTCCCCGCGAGCACAGCGCTGGCCGCCCCGCTCTGGCTGCTCGAACGGGGCGTGTGCAGCTGGTTGGCGGTCGCCCAGCGCGTCCTGCTCGGCGGCGTCCGCTACCACCACACCCGCATCCGCCAACCCGCCCACCGCCCCACCCCAACCCGCACAACCCCAACCCCCACACCCCCAACCCCCACAACCCCAACCCCCACAACCCCAGCCCGCACGACCCCAGCCCGCACGACCCCAGCCCGCGCGATCTTGCACTTTCTGCGGGGATAAAAGCCCACAAAAACAACAAAAGAGCAACCCAAACTGCAAGATCGCGGGGGGACACCACGCGGGAGCGCGGACACCGCGCGGGAGCGCGGACACCGCGCGGGAGCGCGGACACCGCGCGGGAGCGCGGACACCGCGCGGGAGCGCGGACACCGCGCGGGAGCGCGGACACCGCGCGGGAGCGCGGACACCGCGCGGGAGCGCGGACACCGCGCGGGAGCGCGGACACCGCGCGGGAGCGCGGACACCGCGCGGGAGCGCGGACACCGCGCGGGAGCGCGGACACCGCGCGGGAGCGCGGACACCGCGCGGGAGCGCGGGCACCGCGCGGGAGCGCGGGCACCGCGCGGGAGCGCGGGCACCGCGCGGGAGCGCGGGCACAGTGACAGCTCGCGGTCACCCAGTGGGTGGGGTGACCGCGAGCTGTCGTGATCTTGTGGGGCTGGTCGTCAGGGGCTGACCTGGTGGCGGGCCTGCTGGGCCTGGTCCTTGACGTCGTGCGCGGCGGACCTGGTGTCGTCCTTGACGGCGTGCACCGCGTCCTGTGCGGTGGACTTCACCGACTCGGCAGCCTGCTGGGCCGGCGCACGCAGCTCTTCCCTGAGCTCGCTGGCGACGGTGCCCAGCTTTTCCGTCACCGCACCGCTGTGCTCGCTGACCTTGGCCTTGACCTGGGCCGCGGCCTCCTGCTCGCGCCGGGAGGCCGGGATCAGCGACGAGGCGAGCCAACCGACCCCGAACGCGATCAGGCCGGCGGCGAGCGGGTTGCCCTGCGACTTCTGCCGGATCACCCGGGGAGCGCTGTGCGCGGCGTCGCTCACCGTGGCCGCCGCCGAGTGGGCGGCGTCGCCGACGCCGGAGGCCGCCGACGAGGCGCGGTCGCCCACCGAGTGAACGGCGTGGCCGGTGCCGTGGCCGAGGTCAGACGCGGTACCCATGACCTTGTCCCTCACATTCTGCAGAGCGGAGCGGGCCCGCTGCTTACGGTCGTCGACGATGCGGCTCGGGCTGACCTTGTACGCCAACGCGTCCACATCGGAGCTGAGGTTGTTTCGGGTGGCTTCGATCTCCCGGCGGATCTGGTCGGGATCGGTGCTCATCGGGTGACTCCCTCCGGGTGTGGCTTGAGCGCGTCGGGGATCCGCTGCACGCTGTCGTTGGTCTGCTTGAGTCCGCGTACGTGCTGGGCGTTCTTCTTGGCCTTCGAGTAGAGGACGGCGGCGACCACGGCCCAGATCACGGCCACGATCAGCGCGGCCAGACCGGAGTCCATGACGTTGTCCAGGAACTGCCAGACGGCGATCGACACGAAGAGCGCCACCATATAGCCACCGAAGCCGGCGCCGCCGAAGAGCCCGGCGGCCTTGCCGGCCTTCTTGCCCTCCTGGCGGATCTCGGCCTTCGCCAGCTCGACCTCCTGACGCATCAGCGTCGAGAGGTCGGTGGTGACCTGGCGCATCAGGTCACCCAGCGAGCTGTTCTTCACCTCCGCCGCGGTGTGCGGGGCGCCCGCGTCGGGGTGGTATCCGGAGTCCAACCCGGACCCCTGCGTCGGCATGCTCATGCCGTCGTCTCCCTTCGGATGACTCGGCGGCTCACGGGCGCGGGCTGCCGCTGGACGGCACGCCGGGCAGCGGGTCGGTCTGGGTCACCGGCGGCAGCGGCTGGCCGGTGCCGGAGTAGTCCGCCTGGTCGCCCCGGGTGGGCTGGGCGTAGCCGCCGTCGACCGGCTCGGCGGGGTAACCACCGGGCGTCGGCGCCGCGTAGCCACCGGACGTCGGCGGGGTGTGCGTGCCGGGCGTCGGGTCGAGGTAGCCGCCCGGCGGGACGGCGTCCGGCACCGCGCGGGGGGCCGGCGGCGGCGTCGGGATCACGGCGGTCTGCTCCGGGTCGTACGCACCGTTGCCCCGGTAGGTCGGGGAGCCGTTGCCGGAGTCGTCGCTGGCGGCGGAGATGCCCCGGGTCAGCCGACCGGCGAGTACGCCGAGGACCGCCGCGCCGACCAGGAAGGTGCCCGGGTTGCGCCGGGCGTAGTCACGTACCTCGGTGATCAGGTCGCCGGGCTCGCGCGCCTCGAGCCACCCGGCGACACCGTGCACCCGGTCGGCCGCCTGGCGGGCCAGCTCGGTCACCGGGCCGGCCTGGCCGCCCTGCTCAGCCATCGAGCGCATCTCGTCGGCCAGCGAGCGCAGCCCGCCGGCGGCCTTGCGCTGCTGCTCACCGGTCTGGCTGGCGAGTTGGGTGCGAGCCTCGCCGTACAGGTTGCGGGCCTGCCGGGCGGCCTCCCTGCCGACCTCGGCGCCCTGCTCCTTGGCGGTCTGCGCGACCGCACCGCCGGCGTGGGCGGCCTCGGCGCCGACCTGGCGGGCCTGGTCGCGAACGCCGCTGCCGTTGGTCGACTCCTGCCCGTACGTCGAAGACGTGGTCGAAGGATCGTAAGTCATGATGTCCCTTCCGCTCGGAAAGTCGTCGCGGTGTGTGTTGGGGGGATGCGGCTCACGTCACCACGGCCGCTGACCTTTGACCTACCCTGCGTTCTGGCTTCCATACCTCTTCGTGCATTTCTCTGCGAAGCCCGTCGGACGAACTTCAAAATGGAGGATCGTCGGGCTGCGTCATGTCGCCGCCGCGGACAGTGCTGGTCGCGAGGGCGGGCATCCACGAGAGGGGCAGCGATGGCACGAGCTACGCGAGACGGGCGAACGACCGGCGCCCGACCCCGGGTCCAACTGGCCGCACTGGTCGTGGCCGGGGTCTTCCTGCTGATCGGCGTCCTTGGCTTCGTCCCCGGCATCACCACCGATTACGGCCACCTCCGGTTCGCCGGACACCACTCCGAGGCGAAGTTGCTGGGGCTGTTCCAGGTGTCGATCCTGCACAACGTGGTGCACCTGCTGTTCGGGCTGGCCGGCCTGGTGCTGGCCCGCAGCGTCGCCGGCGCCCGGGTCTTCCTCGCCGGTGGCGGGGCGGTCTACCTCGCGCTCTGGCTCTACGGCCTGGTGATCGAAGCGATCAACCCGGCGGGCGGGGCGAACATCCTGCCGGTCAACGACGCGGACAACTGGCTGCACCTCGCGCTCGGCTTCGGGATGCTCGCGCTCGGGCTGCTGCTGTCGGACCGGGCCGGCACCGGCGGACGCCTGGACAATCCTGCCGCACGGCTTTGACCTGCCGTTACGGGGTTTCGCGGTCACCCGTAGCGGGGTAGGAGACGCGGTGAGGGGGTGCCGCATGCCTCGCTGGCTCCGTAACAACGCGCTCGCCGTCGCCATGCTGGGCGCGTTCCTGGTCTTCCTGCTGTTGCAGAGCGTCTTCGGTTGGCAGACCCACAACGAGGAGCTGACCGAGTTCGGTGCCGCGCCGCTGAGCTGGCCTGCGTACCTGACCAGCGGGCACTTCGCCGAGTCGGTGTTCGAGAACTGGGAGTC
The DNA here is from genome assembly GCF_029626235.1 of Micromonospora sp. WMMD1120. NCBI lineage: Bacteria > Bacillati > Actinomycetota > Actinomycetes > Micromonosporales > Micromonosporaceae > Micromonospora > Micromonospora sp. WMMD1120. The sequence goes on from NZ_JARUBO010000005.1 coordinate 615,422, forward strand.
GGAGTTCCTCCAGATGGGTGGCTACGTGCTGCTCACCGCGTACCTGGTGCAGCGGGGCTCGGCCGAGTCGAAACCGCTGGACGAGACGGACCGGCCGGAGGACGACGAGCGCCGGGCCACCCCGCGGTCGCCGTGGCCGGCGCGCGTCGGCGGTCTGCCGCTGGTGGTCTACCGCAACAGCCTCTCCATCGCCCTACTGCTGATCTTCGCCGGTTCGTTCGTCGGTCACCTGCTCGGCGGCACCGCCGCGTACAACCAGGAGCAGGCCCTACAGAGCGGGGCGCCGCCGATCGGGGTGTGGGAGTTCCTCGGCACCAGCGAGCTCTGGTTCCAGTCCATGCAGAACTGGCAGAGCGAGTTCCTCGCCGTCGGCGCGCTGATCCTGCTGAGCATCGTCCTGCGCCAGCACGCCTCGCCGGAGTCGAAGCCGGTGACCGTCGAGCACGTCAGCACCGGCGCCTGAGCGCCGGCCGTTCCAGCCCGCGAGCGCCGGTCCTCAGGCCGCGACCGGGAGTCGCTTGGCGAAACAGACGCTGTACGGGTTGCCCACGTACTCCCCGTAGACCGGGACCCGGTCGTAACCGCACGAGGTGTACAACGCGATCGCGGCCGGCAGGTAGGTGCCGGTCTCCAGGCAGACAACTGTGTGCCTCTGCCGGAACGCGCACTCCTCCAGCGCGGCGAGCAACTGCCGGGCGATGCCCCGCCCCCGGTACGCCGGGCGGACGTACATCCGCTTCACCTCGCCGGCTTCGGCGTCGAGCGACTGGAGCCCACCGCAGGCGACGGCCCGACCGTTGACCACCACCGCCAGGTAGCGGACATCGTCGTGCGGGACGAAGACCTGCCCGTCCAGCCCGCCATCGGCTTCGCGCAGCTCACGCTGCTGCGCGACGAGCATGGCGGCGATCTCCGGATCAGTGGCAGGCCGGGACTCGATCAGCATCACCCCACGCTAGGAGGCGTGGATTTCGCGAAGGTTTCCGGCAGTCAACCCGATCACGGAGCGCAACGAACTACTCGGCGTCGTCCTCGTCGATGTCGTCGCCCGACTGCGCCTCCACCTCGTCCGCCGGCCGCACCCGGCGTGCCTTGCGGGCGGCGAGCCGTTCCGCCGCGGACGCCCGGTTCGACTTCTCCTCCAGCCGGACGTCGGTGCCCCGGTTCCCGGGTACGAAGTCCACGCCGGCGTAGAGCGTCGGCTGCCAGTCGAACTCGCGCTCCCCGATCCGCACCAGGTCACCTGGCTGCGCGCCGGCCTTGGCCAGCTTGTCCTCGACCCCGAGCCGGGCTAACCGGTCGGCCAGGTAACCGACCGCCTCGTCGTTGTCGAAGTTGGTCTGCTTGACCCAGCGCTCCGGCCGTCCGCCACGAACGGTGAACGAGCCGTCCGGCTCCGCCTCGATGGTGAAGCCGGCGTCGTCGACGGCCAACGGGCGGATCACGATCCGGGTCGGCTCGGCGGGCGGGGCGGCCTTACGCTCCGCCTCGACCAGTTCGGCCATCGCGTAGGTCAGCTCCTTGAGCCCTTCCCGGGTGGCCGCGGAGACCTCGAACACCCGGTAACCGCGCTCCTCCAGATCGGGGCGCACGATCTCGGCGAGGTCCCGGCCGTCCGGCACGTCCACCTTGTTGACGGCCACCAGCCTCGGGCGGTCGGCCAGGCCGCCGTACTGGCTCAGCTCGGCCTCGATGGCGTCGATGTCGGCCACCGGGTCCCGGCCGGGCTCCAGCGTCGCGGAGTCGATGACGTGCACCAGCACCGCGCAGCGTTCGATGTGCCGCAGGAACTCCAGGCCCAGCCCCTTCCCGGTGGCCGCGCCGGGGATCAGGCCGGGCACGTCCGCGACGGTGAAGGTGTGGTTGTCCACCCGGACCACGCCGAGGTTGGGCACCAGTGTCGTGAACGGGTAGTCGGCGATCTTCGGCTTCGCGGCGGAGATGACCGAGATCAGCGACGACTTACCGGCCGACGGGAAGCCCACCAGGCCCACGTCGGCGACGCTCTTCAGCTCCAGCACGATGTCCAGTTGCTCGCCGGGCTCGCCCAGCTCGGCGAAGCCGGGGGCCTTGCGCCGCGCGTTGGCCAGCGAGGCGTTGCCCCGACCGCCGCGCCCGCCCCGGGCGACCTCGAAGGTGGTGCCGGCGCCGACCATGTCCGCGAGCACCGTGCCGTCGGTGGTCTGCACCACAGTGCCGTTGGGGACCTTGAGCACCAGGTGGCGACCGTTGGCCCCGTCCCGGTTCGACCCGGCGCCACCCTTGCCGTTGTCGGCCTTGACGTGGGGGTGGAAGTGGAAGTCGAGCAGCGTGGTCACCTGCGGGTCGACCACCAGCGACACGCTGCCTCCGTGCCCGCCGTTGCCGCCGTCCGGCCCACCGAAGGGTTTGAACTTCTCCCGGTGGATCGAGACACAACCGTGCCCACCATCGCCGGCCTGCAGGTGCAAGACGACCCGGTCAACGAACGTCGCCACGGCGTCAATCCTTCCAGCGAGGCAGGACCCCGCACTACGAAAAAGCTAAGCGGGCCGGGACCCGGAGGTCCGCGGCCCGCTTGAGCGAAGAGAACTACTGCTGCGGAACGATGCTGACGGTCTTGCGACCGCGCTTCGTGCCGAACAGGACCGAGCCGGCGGCCAGGGCGAACAGCGTGTCGTCGCCGCCACGGCCGACCAGGTCACCGGGGTGGAACTTGGTGCCACGCTGCCGGATGAGGATCTCACCGGCGCTGACGACCTGACCACCGAAGCGCTTCACGCCGAGTCGCTGGGCCGCGGAGTCACGACCGTTACGCGAGCTGGACGCACCCTTTTTGTGAGCCATTGGAGGACGACCTACTTCCCGCTGGAGATGCCGGTCACCTTGACCTGGGTCAACGGCTGGCGGTGACCCTGGCGCTTGTGGTAGCCGGTCTTGTTCTTGAACTTGTGGATCCGGATCTTCGGGCCCTTGGTGTGCGCGGCGATCTCGCCGGACACCGCGACCTCGGCAAGCTTCGCCGCGTCGGTCACCAGGTCGTCACCGTCGACGAGGAGCACCGCGGTGAGCTTCACCGCGTCACCGGGGGCGCCGGCGAGCTTCTCGACCTCGATCACGTCGCCCTCGGCGACCTTGTACTGCTTGCCGCCGGTCTTGACGATCGCGTACATCGGAGGCGCACTCCCTGTCGTTGAGTCTGCTGGCGGTCGTCCCCGCGGCGGCTCGCCGGGTAGCAGTGCACGGCGGCGCGGGCACACGGGAACTCGGCACACCAAAAGTGCGCCGCAGGCAAGAGTACGCCATGGCCGGTCCGTACCCCAAACCGGGCCGCCCTGGTCAGCGCGCGCAGAGCTGGTCCAGGCGCTGCTGGAGTCGGTCGAGTTCGGTCTCGTCGATCGACCCGACGTCGACACCGAGTGCGGACACCTCGGCGCCGAGGTCGGTGAGAAGGGTCTTGAGCTGCGGATCGGTGGTCCGCTCCGACTGTTCCCGCAGCGCGGCCCGCCAGCCGGTCAGCGCCGCCTCGGCCCGTCCCCGGGCAGCCTCGGCCGTGCGGCTGTCCCCGGCGCCCGCCGCCGCGAGCGACCGACCCAGCTCCGCCACGTACGTCCGGACCGCCGTGGTGCTGGCCTGCTGCGCGGCGGCGCAGACCTGGCCGGCGGCACCGCCCGCCGCGCCGCTGGCCGGCGGTTCGGTTGGTGCGGGCGGGGTGCCACCAGCCGCCGAGCCGGCGGCCGGACCCGGGCCACCGCCCGTGGCGCATCCGGCAGCGAGCATGGTGAGCACCGCGGTGACGGCGAGCAGACGACGCATCCTCATCTCCTGACCCGGGACGACGAAGCCCCTCCCCCGTCACTTTGCCGGGAAAGGGACCTCGTCAAACACCTGGCCGGTCAGGAGTTCAGGGTCGGGTCCTCCGCCGGGCGCCACCCCGACGCGACCGGCGACGACCGGCGCCCGCCTCGGCGCTCTCCTCGTCGCCCTCACCGTCGCCGAGCGCGTCCGGGTCGTCCGCCGCGGCCAGCCGGGCCGACTCACCCTGCTGGCTGTCGGAGATCGCCGGTGCGGCCGCGGTGTCCGACTCGTAGCGGGACAGGTCGTAACCCATGGTGTCGGTGTAGTCGTCCGGTTCGGTGGTGGTGGTGTCGGTGTCGGTGTCGACCACCTCGACCACGGTCCGCTCGGCCGACGCGTTCTTGCGGGCCCGGCGGCGGGACGAGGAGCCGCCCTGCTCGGCGGCCGGGGCGGCCACCGACGAGGCGACCGCCTTGACCTTCTCCCCCGCACCGGCCGCGCGCGGCTTCTCCGGCACCGGCTCGGTGTGGATGATGACGCCCCGACCCTTGCAGCACTCGCAGGTCTCGCTGAACGCCTCCAGCAGCCCCGCGCCGATCCGCTTCCGGGTCATCTGCACCAGACCGAGCGAGGTGATCTCGGTGACCTGGTGCTTGGTGCGGTCCCGGCCCAGGCACTCGGTGAGTCGACGCAGCACCAGCTCACGGTTCGACTCCAGCACCATGTCGATGAAGTCGATCACCACGATGCCGCCGATGTCGCGCAGCCGGAGTTGGCGGACGATCTCCTCCGCCGCCTCCAGGTTGTTGCGGGTGACGGTCTCCTCCAGGTTGCCCCCGGAACCGGTGTACTTGCCGGTGTTGACGTCGACCACCGTCATCGCCTCGGTCCGGTCGATCACCAGCGAGCCACCGGAGGGCAGGAAGACCTTGCGGTCCAGGCCCTTGATGATCTGCTCGTCGATCCGGTACTCGGCGAAGACGTCGCTCGTGCCGACGTGCCGACGCACCCTGTCGACCAGGTCCGGGGAGACGTGCGACAGGTACGACTCGACCATGTCGTACGCCTGCTCGCCCTCGATCACCAGCTCGCGGAAGTCCTCGTTGAAGAGGTCCCGGACCACCCGGATGACCAGGTCGGGCTCGCCGTAGAGCAGCACCGGGGCACCACCCTCGGCGGCCTTGGCCTGGATGTCCTCCCACTGCGCCTGCAGCCGCTTGACGTCCCGGGCCAGCTCGTCCTCGGTGGCGCCCTCGGCGGCCGTCCGGACGATCACGCCGGCGCCGTCCGGAACCAGCTTCTTGAGGACGTCCCGCAGCCGCTTGCGCTCGTTGTCCGGCAGCTTGCGGCTGATCCCCGAGGCGTTGCCGTTGGGCACGTAGACCAGGTGCCGCCCGGAGAGCGCGATGTGGCTGGTCAACCGGGCGCCCTTGTGCCCGATCGGGTCCTTGGTGACCTGGACCAGCACCGAGTCGCCGGAGCGCAGCGCCTGCTCGATCGAACGGGCCCGCCCCTCCAGGCCGGTGGTGTCCCAGTTGACCTCGCCGGCGTAGAGCACCGCGTTGCGGCCCCGACCGACGTCGACGAACGCCGCCTCCATGCTGGGGAGCACGTTCTGCACCTTGCCCAGGTACACGTTGCCGGCCATGGTCCCGGCGGAGTTGCGGGTCACGTAGTGCTCGACCAGCACGCCGTCCTCCAGGACGGCGATCTGGGTGCGGTCGCCGCGCTGCCGTACGGCCATCACCCGGTCGACGGCCTCCCGCCGCGCCAGGAACTCCGACTCGCTGAGGATCGGCGGACGGGTACGCCGCTGCTCCCGACCGTCCCGGCGGCGCTGGCGCTTGGCCTCCAGCCGGGTCGAGCCGGACACACCCTGCACCTCGTCCACGGTCCGACGCGGCTCGCGGATCTTGACCACGGTCGGCACACCGTCGTCGGCGGCGCCCTCGGTGTCACCGGAGCCCCGGCGACGACGACGGCGACGGCGACGGGTCAAACCGTCCCCGCCCTCGGACTCCTCGTCCTCGTCACCCTCCGCCTCGGCGGTTTCCTCCTCGTCGGCCTGCGCGGCCTCCTCGGACTCCTCGTCCTCGGCGTCGTCGGCGCCGCCCTTGCCCCGGCCCCGGCCGCGGCGACCACGCCGGCGGCGGCGACGCGCGGCGGCGCTGTCCTCGTCGTCCTCGTCCGTCTCGGCGGCCTCGTCGGCCTCCTCGGTCGGCTCCTCCTCGGCCTCGACCGCCTCGACGGGCTCCGCCGGCTCGGCGTCCCGGCGCGCGCGCCGACGGCGGCGGGACGGCTCGGCGACCTCCTCGGCGGCCGGCTCCTCGGCCACCGGGGCCGGCTCGGCCGGTCGGGTCACCGGCACGGCGTCCGGCTGGGGCGCCATGAACAGCACGGTGGGGGCGGAGAGCGCGGCCCGCCGACGACGGGTACGCGGCTGCTCCGGCTCGACCTCGGCCGGCTCGTTCGGCTCATCCGTCACACCGGGTACCGACACACCCGGCGGCACCTCTCCGGAGCTCCCCCGCGCGCCGCTGCTCCACCCGGGGTCGGGGGCCGTCGCGCTCGGCGCGGTGTCCGTACCGGTCGCCTCGGCCTCGGCCTCGCGTAGGTCGGAGGCCGCCGGCTCCTCGACCGCGGCTGGCTCCTCGACCGCGGCCACCTCCTCGGCGGCGGGCGGCTCCTCGACGACCGGCGGGGTGGCCTTCTTGCGTCGGGTACGCGTCACCTTGACCGGCGGAACCACCTCGGCCGAGGCCGGCTCGGCGGAGGCCGCGACCAGCGGCTCCTCGGCGGTCGTCTCGACGGCGGCGGCCTTGCGGCGACGCCGGGGGGTCTTCGGGGGAGCTTCCAGGTCACCCGAGATCGGGGCGAAGACCTCCGCCTGCGGCGACTCGGCACTGCCGGCGCTCCCGGTGGACGCCTCGACCGGCGCCTCGGTCTGTTCCGGCTTGATGAGCGGGGCCGCGCGACGTCGGGTCGCCCGGGTACGCCGCACCGGCGCGGCCGGCTCGGCGGCCTCCGCGCCAGCGGCACCCTCCGCCCCAGCGGCACCCTCCGGGCCAGCGGCACCCTCCGCCCCAGCGGCACCCTCCGGGCCAGCGGCACCCTCCGGGCCAGCGGCGCCCTCCGCGCCAGCCGGCTCCAGCGGAGCCGAACCGGCAGCCGTGGTGGGAGGCGTACCGGTGGTGCTGTCAGCCGTGCTGCTCTGGTCGGCGGTCTCGCCGGCCGGCTGTGAACCGGTCCGTTCGCCGCCCTCGGGCTCGTTCTCGAGCATGGACGTTCTCCAGTTCTGGCTGCCCCGGGCGCGGGTGAGCGCTGCCACGCAGGGTCGCCGCAAAAGTGTTTCCGCCGGGCGCGCGTGGTGCGCGACCGCCGAAGTCTGCCTGCCAGAGCACCGACCGTCGGTCAGTGCCCAACGATGGCTGCCCCGCCGCGGTCCGCATCCAACGGATCCACGATCGCACCCTGCGCGGTCAACGTGCCCTGAGCCAGCCGGGTCACCCTCGGCGCAACCGGCGGCTCCAGGTCGGCCACCACGCGGAGGCCGGAAAGGACGTCATCGGGCCGTACGGACGGGGTGACCTGCCGCACGACCAGTTCGAGTATCGCACACGGTACGACCGGCGCCCCGGAAGGCGTCGGCGCAGGCGCCGACACATCGATCGATATCACTGCTGCACGGGCGTCGAAGGTCCGTCGGCCCTGCTTGGTCATCCGCTCGACCAACACCTCGTCGGCCGCCACGAACGCGTCCACGGCGGCGCGCGCCACGGCCGGGTCGACCTCCGGCAACTCGATGTGCCAGTGCGACGCCTCGATCCGGTCCGGCAGACTGCCCCCCTCGGCGATCACCGCGTCCAGCACGTCCAGCCCGGGCGAGAGCGCGGCGTCCAACGCGGCACGCAGCGCCTCCGGGTCGACCGGCGACTGAAGACCGATCTCCAGGTATTCCGCCTCGCTCGCCACCCCGGTGGGTGCGGCGCTGGCGTAGGAGATCTTCGGGTGCGGGGTGAAACCCTGGGAGAAGGCGATCGGCACAGCGGCCCGGCGCAGCGCGCGCTCGAACGCCCGGGCGAAGTCCCGGTGCGAGGTGAATCGCAGCGGGCCGCGCTTGGCGTACCGGATGCGGACGCGCTGGACGACCGGCGCCTGGCCGCCCTCGGGTTGAGGCTTTCTGGCGATCGTGGGCTCCTCGACGTGTGCCTGCGTGTCCGCCCATCCTGACGCAGGGCCGACGAGGACGGGCAGCCGGGGCTGTCGATTCTCCCCGACAGAAGGGCACGAACCGGTCGACGAGGTCGCCATCGCCACTGTCCGGGTCGCCGGCCGGCCGGCGACCCGAAGGTTACCGGCCGACCGCACACACGACCGGTTACCGCTCCCGTGGCGGGGCGGGCGGCGGACCACCCTGCGGCCCGTACCCGGGAGGCGGCCCATACCCGGGAGGCGGGGCGTAGCCGGAGGGCGGGGCGTAGCCCGATGGCGGCGCGTACGACGGGTGGGCGTCGGAGGTCGCCTGATCGAGAAGATGGTCCGGCACGTCTGCGGCGCGGGCCGCCTCCCGCCGGTACCGACGGCGGTTCCAGATCAGGAAGACCGCCAGACCCAGCAGCAACACCAGCACCACGGCGACACCGATGACCACGACCATGACCTGCTGGTCGGTCGGACCGCCGCGATCACCGTGCTGGGTGACGTCGAACTCCTCGTCCGCGCCCCCGGTACGGGCCGGGCCCGGCTCGGTCGCCGCGGTCGCGTCGAGCAGCGGGTTGACAGTGACCGCCGGCACGTTGGCGGTGAGCGCCCGTACCGGGTCGATCACCCCGAAGCCGTACTGCGGGTCCCGGCCGGCAGGGCCGGCGTCCCGTGCGGTCCGGATGATCCGGTTGATCACGCCCGGAGCGTTGAGATCCGGATACTTCGCCCGGATCAGCGCGGCGAGACCGGAGACGATAGCGGTGGAGTCGGAGGTGCCGTCGCCCCAGCCGTAGCCCTTCTCGTTGGTGATGTTGTAGATGCCGTCACCGGGAGCGGCGACCACCGCCTCCGGCCCTCGGGCCGATCCGGACCAGAACGAGCCGCCCCTGGTCGTCCCGGTCACCGCGATCACCCCGGGTGTGTTGGCCGGGCTGACGACGGCGACGTCACCGTCGGCCGTGTTGCCGGCCGAGGCGACCAGGACGACGTCACGGTCCAGTGCGTACGCGATCGCGCTCGCCTCGTCCGGGCTGGTGGGGCCCTTGCTCCCGACGGACATGTTGATCACCTTGGCGCCGCCGTCGACAGCCATCCGGATGCCGAGCGCCACCGCCGCGTCGCTGTGCGGCTCGCTGCCCTTGCGCAGCTTGATGGGCAGGATCTTCGCCCCGGGAGCGATGCCGTCCACCCCGTCCCGGCTCGCCTTCGCCGCGATGATGCCGGCCATGTGCGTGCCGTGCCCGTTCTCGTCGGAGCGGCCGTCACCGGACGCGCCGTAGCTGCGCCCACCCGCCAGCACCTGACCACGCAGGTCAGGGTGGGTGGCCTCGACGCCGGTGTCGAGCACGGCGACGACCACACCCCGCCCGGTGGAGATCTCGTGCGCCTGGTCGATCCGCAGCTCGTCCAGATACCACTGCTCGGCGCGCCGGGGCGCGGCAGCCGCCGGTTGGGCGGCCCCGACCACCAGGAAGCCGGCCAGCAGGCAGGCGACCACCGGCCGGAGCGTTCCGACGTTCACCCTCATTCGTCCATCCTCATCGAAGGACACCGGGGGACGCACCGTCACCAGGGCCCCACGGATCGTCGTCCTCAGTCAACCACGACGAGTGCTCCGAGCCGCCGCCACCACCGTGCCCGGCAGCGCCCGCGCCGCCCATCATGCCGCCGCCCATCACCCCGGCGCCGCCGAGTCCCGCACCACCACGCGCGCCGCCGGCCACTCCGGCGCCGCCCGCCATCCCGGCGCCGCCAGCGCCGGCGGCGGTACGCAGCGCGTTCGCCGCGCTCGTCATCGGTGGCAGCTTCCCGTTGCCGCCGCCCACCATGCCGGGGATGCCGCCGACGCCGATCCCGCCGCCCGCGCCCAGGCCACCGCCCGCGCCGATCCCGCCGGCCGAGCCCACTCCCGCACCGCCGCCGAAACCGCCGCCGGCGCCACCGAGACCGGCGCTGCCGACCCCGCCGCCGCCGATGCCGCCACCCAGGCCGCCCACGCCGGTCGGGCCGGCGCCGGCCAGGCCGCTGCTGTAGCCGTCGTCGATGCCCGGGTAGCCGGCACCGGTCGACGGGGGCGTCAGCTGACCGGTGTCACCGGCGGAGTAGCCGTCGTCGAGGCCACCGGGCCCGGTCGGGGAGAACGGGCCGCCGGTCGACGTCGGGCCACCACCGGTGTCGCCGATACCCGGTGGCGTGCTGCCGATCGACGGGCCCCCGCCACCGATGTCGGACTTCCCGCCGAAGTCACCGCCACCGATGTCGGGCCGACCCGTCGGCGGGACCCGGGGGTCGCGTTCGAAATCGTCCATGATCCCGCCGTCGTTCGGGCCGGTGACGGTGAGCTTGGGACGCTCGGTGTAGACCGCCTGGGGCAACGGCGCCATCGCCGTGTTCGCGGCCTGCTGATTGTCCCGGTACCAGTTGTCCAGGTGGGCCTGGGTGTCCCACCAGCCGCCGCGCTTCTGGTCGCCGGCCTGACCGTCGACCTTCATCGTCGCTTCCAGGTCGTCGGCCTTGTCGCGGAACGCGCCGTCGGCGTACGACGCCGGGTTGTTCTGGTAGTCCTGACGCAGCGCGGCGAGGAAGCCGGTCGAGCTCTCGCCGTCCCGGGCGTCGTCCAGCTCGGTGCCGTTGGGCAGGCTCCACTCGTTGATGCCGAAGTCGTCCATCAGCGGGATCGGGATCGTGGCGACCGTCTTGCGGATGTCGCCCTCGATCCGCGTCAACGCGCCACTGACATTGGTCGCGTCGGTGATCAGATCCTCGATCTGCTTGCCGATCGTGCCCAGGTGCTCGCGGTACGCGTCACCACCGCTGCCCTTCCAGCCGGCGAGCATCCCGGGCAGGCCACCGACGTGCGGGCGTTCCTGGCCGGTCGCGATCGGACCGACGAACGAGCGGCCGACGAGCGCGTCCCGTAGCTGTTGCAGACCGCTGGAGAGGTTGCTCCAACCCGCTCCGACCGATCCGACGGTGTCCGGGTCCGCGGAGAGCGTCACCTCGCGCACGCACCGCTCCCAGGTTCCTCCAGCCATGACGTCCCCCTCAGGCCGTGTATGGATAGGTGGGCGCGCCGCCGGCGGTGGGCGGCGGGGCCGCCGACTCCAGCAGCCGTTCGATCTCCTTGCCGTTGGCGCCGTTGCGCGCCTCGGTGTCGCGGAACGCCTTGGCGATGTCCTCGGTGCCCTCCTTCAGCGCGGCGAGCTTCTGGGAGAGCGTCGTGAGGTGCGCTTCCATGTTCGCCGTGGACGTCTCCAGGGCCCGCCACTGCATGCGGGCGTCCTCGTACGCGCCGAAGGGGGTGCCGTTCGGGACGGTCTGGGCGTTGTTGCTGTCGCCCTTCATCCGCTCCTTGATGCGCTCCATCTCGTACTTGAGCGTGTCGTCGATGTACTGCTTCAGCCGCTCGACGTACGTGGCGGCGGCGTCCAGGTCCTCGACTGTGACGTGCAGATCGCCGATGTTCGGCGGCGGGATGCTCCCCATGCGCTTGCTCCCCCGTCCCCCGGCCGGCCGGGTCGGTCCATGTCAGACGCAGCGTATCGAGTCCCACCTAGTCGAGGCAGCCCCACTGCCACCAGTTGACAGCGATGACGATCGATCAATTGCCGTGCACCGCGACGGCGGCCGTATGTCGGGGGCCCAACCAGCGCCAACGGGTCCGCGAGACGCGGACCCGTTGGGCGACATGTCGGATGTGGAGGGTGGCGGGCACCACCAGGCCGAAGAGGCACCACCAGGCCGAAGAGGCACCACCAGGCCGAACAGGCACCGCCGCGCGGAGAAGGCGGCGGCCGACCGGTCAGGCGGACGGCACCTTCATGCCGTTGCCGCCGAGCGGGGTGAGTGGCAGCAGCTTCCTGCCGGTGGGGCCGATCTGGATCTCGGTGTCCATCGAGGGGCAGACGCCGCAGTCGAAGCAGGGCGTCCACCGGCAGTCGTCCTGCTCGAATTCGCTCATCGAGTCCTGCCAGTCCTGCCAGAGCCAGTCCTTGTCGAGGCCCGAGTCGAGGTGGTCCCAGGGCAGGACCTCCAGCTCGTCGCGCTCCCGGGTGGTGAACCAGTCGAGGTCCACCCCGAACGCGGGCAGCGTCTCGGCCGCCGCGTCGACCCACCGCTGGTAGGAGAAGTGCTCGCTCCAGCCGTCGAACCGGCCGCCGTTCTCCCACACCCTGCGGATCACCGCGCCGATCCGACGATCACCCCGGGAGAGCAGTCCCTCGATGAGCGAGGGCTCGCCGTCGTGGTAGCGGTAGCCGATGGCCCGACCCAGCGAACGGTCCGAGTTGATGGCCTGCTTGAGGAGCTTGAGTCGGTGGTCGATGACCTCCGGACGATCCATCGCGGCCCACTGGAACGGGGTGTGCGGCTTCGGCACGAACCCGCCGATGGAGACCGTGCAGCGGATGTCCTTGGAGCCGGTGGCGGCCCGGCCGGCGCGAATCACCTCGTGGGCCATCTCCGCGATCTCGAGGACGTCCTCGTCGGTCTCGGTGGGCAGGCCACACATGAAGTAGAGCTTCACCTGCCGCCAGCCGTTGGTGTACGCGGTGACGACGGTGCGGATCAGGTCTTCCTTCGACACCATCTTGTTGATGACCTTGCGGATCCGCTCCGACCCGCCCTCCGGGGCGAAGGTCAGGCCGGTGCGCCGACCGTTACGGGACAGCTCCTGGGCGAGGTCGATGTTGAAGGCGTCCACCCGGGTCGACGGCAGCGACAGCGAGACGTTGGTGCCCTCGTACTGCTGGGCCAGGCCCGAGCACATGTCACCGATCTCCGAGTGGTCGGCCGACGAGAGCGACAGCAGACCGACCTCGGAGAACCCCGAGAACTCCAGGCCCTCGCGGACCATCTGCCCGACCGTGGTGATCGACCGCTCCCGCACCGGGCGAGTGATCATGCCCGCCTGGCAGAACCGGCAACCCCGGGTGCAGCCCCGGAAGATCTCCACCGCGTACCGCTCGTGGACCGTCTCGGCCAGCGGCACCAGGGGCTTCTTCGGGTACGGCCAGGCGTCCAGGTCCATCGTCGTGCGCTTGTGCACCCGGAACGGCACGTCCGCCCGGTTCGGCACGACCCGCTGGATCCGCCCGTCCGGCAGGTAGTCGACGTCGTAGAAGCGCGGCACGTAGACGCTCTCGGTGCGGGCCAGCCGCAGCAGCAGCTCGTCGCGGCCCCCCGGCGAGCCCTCGGCCTTCCACTCCCGGACGATGGCGGTGATCTCGAGGACCGCCTCCTCGCCGTCGCCGAGCACCGCCGCGTCGATGAAGTCCGCGATCGGCTCCGGGTTGAACGCGGCGTGCCCACCGGCCACGATCACCGGGTCGGCGTCGGTGCGGTCGACGGCCAGCATCGGGATGCCGGCCAGGTCGATCGCGGTGAGCATGTTGGTGTAGCCCAGCTCGGTGGAGAAGGAGATGCCGAACACGTCGAACCCGCGGACCGCCCGGTGCGCGTCGACGGTGAACTGCGGCACGCCGTGCGTGCGCATCAGCTGCTCCAGGTCCGGCCAGACCGCGTACGTCCGCTCGGCGAGCGTGTCGGGCAGCTCGTTGAGCACCTCGTAGAGGATCTGCACGCCCTGGTTGGGCAGCCCGACCTCGTAGGCGTCCGGGTACATCAGCGCCCACCGCACGGTCGCCGAGTCCCAGTCCTTCGTCACCGCGCCCAGCTCGCCCCCGACGTACTGGATGGGCTTGGAGACCTGGGGCAGCAGCGGCTCGAGCTGGGACCACACGGAATGGGTCACGGGCACGCTCGACGTCGGGGACAGGGCACTCATAATGCCCAAGGGTACGCGCCCGCCCGGCGGGTACCGCGCGCACGCCCGGTCGGCGGTGGTGGCGACGCGGTACTAACCTCGGACCGGCGCGAGAGGAGATTGCCGCGATGCCGGAGCCCCAGCCGGGAGCACGGCCGGCCGACGGGAACAGCCCGGACCAGCCGGATCCCCCCGGCCAGCCGGAAACCTCGGACCAGCCAGAATCCTCCGACCAGTCGGAAGGCGCCGCCACCGCGGAGACCCCGACGCCGAGGTGGAGCGGCTCGGCCCCGGTGCCGCCCCCGCTGCCCCGCCGACCGGCGTGGGGCGAGTCGGCCGAGCCGACCCCGACGCCACCCGTGCCCGTCGGGCCACCGGAACACCAGACGCCTGTCGACCCGTGGGCCGGCGTGGACACCGGCGGGTGGGACCTGCCCTCGGCGGAGCTGCCGCCGCTGCCGCCGACGCTCTCCTACCCGAGGCCGCCGGACACCCGGCAGTGGTCCGGGCCGCCGCCCGCTCCCCCGGCCGGTCCCGCATACCCGGCGCCGCCGCCGGTCAGCCCCGCGCACCCGGCGCCGCCACCGATCGGTCCCGCGCAGCCGCCGCCGAGCCGGCCGATGCCGCCGCCGGCCCCGGTCAAGGTGCCGAAGCAACGCCGCAGCAAGCGCTCCGCGCCGCCGGCGGGTCCGCCGCCGGGCTGGCAGGCCCCCAAGGGGTACGTGCCGGTCCGTCGCCGACGCCGCTGGCCGTGGCTCCTGCTGCTCACCCTGGCCTGCTGCTGCGGCTGCCCCGCGTACTACGGGTTCCCGATCTCGGCCCAGTACCCGGCCCGTGCGGCGCTGCCCGACCAGATCGAGGACCTCAGCCTCCGCCGTGACGACCGCAGCACGCAGACCGCCCGGGAGTTGGAGGGCGAGGTACGCAAGGAGCACTGGCTGGCCGAGGACACCTTCGCCGGTGTCTACTCCACCAGCGGCGGCAAGCGGGTGACGGTCTTCGGTGGCACCGGCTTCCGGCTGACCCCGGAGTCGGACGCGGAGGCGGAGCTGAGTCGGCTCACCGACCGGTACGCGCTGGCCACCCCGGAGAGCGTGGACACCGGGGTCCGTGGCAGGTACGAGCGCTGCGCGGTGGGTCAGGCGGACGGCGGCGACGTGGTGGTCTGCACGTCGGTCGACCACGGCAGCATCGCCACCGGCGTGTTCACCAGGCTGTCCGTCGCCGACAGCGCCGACCTGCTGGCCACCCTGCGCGCCCAGATCGTCCAGCCGGAGCGCGGCTGACCCGCCACCGGCGTGGCGCGGCCGCCAGCACGCGCGCGACCAATCCGGTCACGCTGCGTCACGTGACGGAGGTCGGCAAGGTGTGCAGACGGGTATACCTGTGAGTCATAGAAATGACTCACAGGTATACCCGTTGGAAGGGGAGGATGCCGCTGGCGCGGCCACCTCAGGCGTCGCGGGTCGGGTCCGGGTGGGCGCGGGGCGGCGCGTAGCGGGGCACGTACTCCTGACCGGTGAGCTTCTGGATCTCACTCATCAGCTCGTCGGTCATCTGCCGCAGCGAGGTCCGGTCGTCCGGCCGCCCGCTGAAGTCCAGCGGCTTGCCGAACCGAACAGTGATCTTCGCGGTGCCCGGCCGGGGCACCCGGGCGCCGATCGGCTGCGCCTTGTCCGTTCCGATCATGCCGACCGGGATGATCGGCACCCCGGCGGCGATCGCCAGCCGGGCCGCGCCGGTGCGCCCGCGGTACAGCCTGCCGTCCGGGGAGCGGGTGCCCTCCGGGTAGACCACCACCAGGTCACCGCCCTTGAGCGCCGGGATCGCCGCGTCGAACGCGGACAGCGCGGCCCGCCCACCGGCCCGCTCGACCGGAATCGCGCCCAGCCCGGTGAGGACGAACTTGGAGATCGCGCCCTTCACGCCGGTGCCCTTGAAATACTCCGACTTCGCCCAGAACGCCAGGTGTCGGGGCACCACGGTGCCGAGGAACAGCTCGTCGGCCACCGAGAGGTGGTTGCCGGCGAAGATCGCGCCGCCGGTCTCCGGCACGTGTTCCAGACCCTCCACGGTCGGGCGGAACGCCACCCGCAGCGTGGGCGCCACGGTCAGCTTGCCGATGGTGTAGAGCAGGGGCACTGGTCCTCCGGCAGATGAGGTGCGAGCAGGCGGTGTCACGGTAGCGGACGCCGCCACACCCCGCAGACGGAGGTGCGACGGCGTCCGCCCCGCGTGCTACGACCGGCGGACGGTGACCGTCACCCGCTCGCCCTCGCCCACCTCGCCGGCGAAGCCGTCGAGGCCGTCGGCGAAGTCCACCGAGTCGGCGAGCACCTCGCGGGAGACGAAGTCCGCGAACGCGTTCACCGCCGCACGCACCTCCTCGGAGGCGGAGACCGACACCACGATCCGGTCCGAGACGTCGAGGTCGGCGTCCCGGCGGGCCTGCTGCACCACCCGCACCACGTCACGGGCCAGCCCTTCGGCCGCCAGCTCCGGGGTGACGTCCGTGTCCAGCACCACCACGCCCTCACCGCCGGGCAGCGGCGCGGAGTGCTCGGCGTCGGCGGCGACCAGGCGCAGCTCGTACTCCCCCTCGGCGAGGGTGACGCCGGCGGCCACCGGGGCGCCGTCGACCAGCTCCCAGTCACCCGCCTTGACCGCCTTGATCACCTGCTGCACCTGCTTGCCGACCCGGGGGCCGAGCACCCGGGGCACCACAGTCAACACCTGCTCGCAGTACGCCGACAGCTCCGCGCTGAACTCCACGGCCTTCACGTTGACCTCGTCGGCGACCAGGTCGGCGAACGGCCGCAGCTGCTCCGCCGCCGGTGAGGCCACTGTCAGCGTCGACAGCGGCAGGCGCACCCGCAGCCCCTTGGCCTTGCGCAGCGACAGCGCCGCCGAGGCGACCGCCCGCACGTTGTCCATCGCGGCCACGAGATCGTGGTCGGCGGGGAACTCCTCCGCCGAGGGCCAGTCGGTCAGGTGCACCGACCGCTCCCCCGTGAGCCCGCGCCAGATCTCCTCGGCGGTCAGCGGCGCCAGCGGCGCCACCACCCGGCAGAGCGTCTCCAGCACCGTCGACAACGTGTCGAACGCGTCGACGTCACCGGACCAGAACCGGTCCCGGGACCGGCGGACGTACCAGTTGGTCAGCGCGTCCAGGTAGGAACGGACCGTGGCACAGGCGCCCGAGATGTCGTACGCGTCCATCTGCGCGCCGACAGTCGACACCAGCTCGTTCGTCTTGGCCAGCACGTACCTGTCGAGCAGGTGCGTCGAGTCCGTCCGACGCCGCGCCTGGTAGCCGTCGGCGTTGGCGTAGAGCGTGAAGAAGTACCAGACGTTCCACAGCGGCAGCAGCACCTGCCGGACCGCGTCGCGGATCAGCGTCTCGGTGACCGCCATGTCGCCCCCGCGCAGCACCGGCGAGGACATCAGCATCCAGCGCATCGCGTCCGACCCGTACGAGTCGAAGACGTGGTAGACGTCCGGGTAGTTGCGCAGGCTCTTGGACATCTTGCGCCCGTCCGAGCCGAGCAGGATGCCGTGGCTCAGGCAGTTGCGGAACGCCGGCCTGTCGAACAGCGCGGTGGCCAGCACGTGCATGGTGTAGAACCAGCCGCGGGTCTGCCCGATGTACTCGACGATGAAGTCACCCGGGTAGTGGTGCTCGAACCAGTCGGCGTTCTCGAACGGGTAGTGCACCTGGGCGAACGGCATCGACCCGGACTCGAACCAGCAGTCCAGCACCTCTGGCACCCGACGCATCATCGACCGACCGGTGGGGTCGTCCGGGTTGGGGCGGACAAGGTCGTCCACCGCCGGCCGGTGCAGGTCCGTCAGGCGTACCCCGAAGTCCCGCTCGATGTCGGCGAGCGAGCCGTAGACGTCCAGGCGCGGGTAGTTCGGGTCGTCGGACTTCCACACCGGGATCGGCGAGCCCCAGAACCGGTTCCGGCTGATCGACCAGTCCCGGGCGTTCGCGAGCCACTTGCCGAACGAGCCGTCCTTGATGTGGCCGGGAGTCCAGTTGATCTCCTGGTTCAGCTCGACCATCCGGTCCCGGAACTGGGTCACCGCGACGAACCACGACGACACCGCCTTGTAGACCAGTGGGGTGTCGCAGCGCCAGCAGTGCGGGTACGAGTGGGTGTAGGTGTCCTGCCGCAGCACCACCCCCCGCTCCTTCAGCTCCCTGATCACCGGCTTGTTGACGTCGAAGACCTGCTCACCCTGGTACGGCGGGACCAGCGCGGTGAACCGGGTGTGGTCGTCCACGGTGACGATGGTGGGGATCCCGGCGGCGTTGCAGACGTTCTGGTCGTCCTCGCCGAAGGCCGGGGCGAGGTGCACGATCCCGGTGCCGTCCTCGGTGGTGACGAACTCCGCGCCGAGCACCTGGTACGCGTTCTCGCCGGCCTGCTCGACCAGGAAGTCGAACAGTGGCGTGTAGCGGCGTCCGACCAGGTCCCGGCCGTACACGGTGCCGAGAAGCTCGTACCCCTCCAGCTCCTTGGCGTACGCGCCGAGTCGCGCGGCGCCCACGACGAACCGCTCCCCGTCCCGGTCGAGCACCGCGTACTCGATGTCCGGGCCGACGGCGAGCGCCAGGTTCGACGGCAGCGTCCACGGCGTGGTCGTCCAGACGCCGAGCCGGACCGGCCCGCGCACCAGCTCCGGCGCGGACTCGTCGGCGGTCAGCCCGAACCACACGGTCAGCGTCGGGTCGTGCCGGTCCCGGTAGACGTCGTCCATCCGGGTCTCGGTGTTCGACAGCGGCGTCTCACACCGCCAGCAGTACGCCAGCACCCGGAAGCCCTCGTAGATCAGACCCTTGTCGTGCAGGGTCTTGAAGGCCCACATGACGCTTTCCATGTAGTCCAGGTCGAGGGTCTTGTAGTCGTTGGTGAAGTCGACCCAGCGGGCCTGCCGGTTGATGTACCGCTCCCAGTCCTGGGTGAACTCCAGCACCGACGTACGGCAGGCCTCGTTGAACCGGGCCACGCCCAGGTCGATGATCTCCGCCTTGCTGGTGATGCCGAGCTGCTTCTCGGCCACCACCTCGGCGGGCAGGCCGTGGCAGTCCCACCCGAAGCGCCGCTCGACGTGCCGCCCGCGCATGGTCTGGTAGCGCGGCACCACGTCCTTGACGTACCCGGTGAAGAGGTGGCCGTAGTGCGGCAGGCCGTTGGCGAACGGCGGGCCGTCGTAGAAGACGTACTCGTTCTTGCCGTCGGTGCCGGCGGGACGGGCCTCGACGCTGGCCTCGAAGGTCTTGTCGGCCGTCCAGTGCTCCAGCACCCGGCGCTCGACCGCGGGCAGGTCCGGGCTCGCCGGCACGCCGGCGGCGGTCGGGTCGTGCAACGGATAGGCCATCGCCTGTCGCTCTCCTCGCAACTCACTCGATGTGGGTCTGCGAGGACGAACCGTCCGGGTACGCCGACGACGGCGCTCCCGGGGGCCCGCGGTACCACCCCGCTTGGCGGTCAGGATCGACCGCCCGCTCATTTGCCGGCTGTGACGGGCCGCACCCGTCCGGTTCTACTGGGCCGGTCGCCCGGCTGTTCTTCCGGAGGCTCACCGGTGATGGCCGGGTCATCGCCTTACGGCTATCCACGATACAAGACCCACCGGCCGGCCCGCCGCCGAGTAATCCGTCACCGGCCCGCGCGCCGCTGGCTTGACCCTGTTGCCGCGCTCGCGCAAACTTCGCCGGTGCGTTCGCTTCGGTACGACGATTTCCAGGCAATGCGTCGATTCCCCGCCCTGGACGGGCTGCGGGCACTTGCCGCTGTCATGGTCATCGCCTTCCACTACGGTGGCCCGTCCTGGAAATGGCTGACCGGCTGGATCGGCGTACACCTGTTCTTCGTGCTCTCCGGCTTCCTGATCACGACGCTGCTGCTGCGCGAGGAGCACCGCTACGGCAAGGTCTCGCTCCGCGCCTTCTACCTGCGGCGGTTCTTCCGGATTCTGCCGGTCTACTTCCTGGTGCTCCTCCTCTACTGGGTGTTGGCCCGGATCAACGGCACCGCCGAGTCGATCGAGCGGGGCATGAAGTACTACCTGCTGTTCCTCAACGAGCTGCTGGCCCCGAACGCGCCCTTCCTGCACTCCTGGACGATCGGCATCGAGCAGAAGTTCTACCTGTTCTGGCCGGCCATCGCCTTCGTGGCGGTCGCCGCCGTGTTCCGCCGCCGCCTGCTCGTGACGCTCTGCCTGCTGGTGCTCTTCATCGCGATGATCCCGCCGGACATCGCCTGGTTGAGCTGGCCGATCCACTACGTGGCGATCCTGCTCGGCTGCCTGACCGCGGTCGTCATGCACAACCCGCGGGGCTTCGCCCTGGTCCGGCCACTGACCCACCCGGTGGTCGCCACCGTCGTGATCCTGGGGTTCGTCGTGGTCCAGGTGTGTGTGCAGTTCTGGCCCACCCGCTTCGGCCAGGAGGCGTTGATCGGCAGTTACGCCGCCGCGACGGCGGTGCTGCTGCCGGCCCTGCTCTCCCGCAGCCCACTCGCCCGTGGGCTGGGGCTGCGGCCACTGGTCTTCGTCGGCGAACGCTCGTACTCGCTCTATCTGATCCAGTCCCTGGCGGCGCGGGCGGCGGCCGGGCTGGTGCCCGGGGCCGGACGTCGCAGTACCGCGCTCTTCCTGGTCACCACTGTGCTCGGCCTGATCATCGCGGACGTGTTCTACCGGTGGATCGAGCTGCCCATGATCGAGGTGGGTCGCCGGCTGGCCGCCCGGGTGAGCCGCCCCGGCCCGCGCGACGGCGACCGGACAACACCGGCCCCGGCGGAGGCGCCCGTCGAGGACGTGCAGATCCCCCGTCCCCGCGAGGTGCTGCCGGACACCGTGCCGGCCGCCCGCGGCTGAGCCCTCCCACCCGACCGGGCTCATCCGCTCCCGCCCCGACGGCATGAGCGGGGTCACACCCGCGACTGTCACGGTGCGCCCCGGCCGAACCGTCGTGACGGTGTCGGACCGATCAGGGAGGTTGTCGTGCAGAGGATGAACCCGACGGAGGTCGTACCGCAGGCGTACCAGGCCGTCCTGGGGCTGGAGAAGTACGTCCGCGCGAATGTCGACCACACGGTGCTGGAGCTGGTGAAGCTCCGGGCGTCGATGATCAACGGGTGCGCGTACTGCGTGGACATGCACAGTCGGGAGGCCCTCGCCGACGGCGAGCAGAGCCGGCGGCTGTTCGCCGTCTCCGCCTGGCAGGAGGCGCCGTTCTTCGACGAGCGCGAGCGGGCCGCGCTGGCCCTCACCGACGCGGTCACCCGGCTGGGTGAGCACGGGGTCCCGGACGAGGTGTGGGACGCGGCCGCAAAGGTCTGGTCGGAGCGGGAGCTGGCCGACCTCGTCATCGCTATCGCCACAATCAACGTGTGGAATCGGATCGGCGTGACGATGCGGCTGGAGCCTCCGGCGCAGGCGTGACCACCGGGGCGGCAGAGGCGGCCGGTGCGCTCCAGGCGCACCGGCCGATGCTGCTCGGGCTCGCGTACCGCCTGCTCGGCAGCCGACACGACGCGGAGGACGTGCTCCAGGAGGCGTACCTGCGCTGGCTCGGCGTGGACCGCGCGGCGGTCGGCGAGCCGCGCCGCTACCTGTCCCGGATCGTCACCCGCCTGGCCCTGGACCGGTTACGCGCCCGGCAGGCGGCCCGCGAGACGTACGTCGGCACGTGGCTCCCCGAGCCGGTGCCGACCGAGCCCTCGCCGTTCGGACCGCTGGACCGCGTGGAGCTGCGCGACTCGCTCTCCACCGCGCTGCTGCACG
Organism: Micromonospora sp. WMMD1120; assembly: GCF_029626235.1. Lineage (NCBI taxonomy): Bacteria > Bacillati > Actinomycetota > Actinomycetes > Micromonosporales > Micromonosporaceae > Micromonospora > Micromonospora sp. WMMD1120. The sequence goes on from NZ_JARUBO010000005.1 coordinate 636,963, forward strand.
TCCTGGAGCGGCTGACCCCACCGGAGCGCGCGGTGTACGTCCTGCACACCGCCTTCGACCTGCCGTACGCGGAGATCGCCGACATCCTGGGTCGCTCCGCCGACGACTGCCGGCAACTACACCACCGGGCCACCGAGCGGGTACGGCGGGAGCAGCGCCGGTTCACCGCGACCCGGCCGGAGCGGGAACGGCTGCTGAAGGCGTTCCTCGCCGCCGCCCGCGACGGTGACCTGGCGACGCTCACCGGCCTGGTCGCCGCCGACGCCGTCGCGTGGAACGACGGTGGCGGTCGGGTCCGGGCCGCGATCAACCCGGTCACCGGCCCGGATCGGATCGCCCGGTTCTACGCCGGCGTCTACGGCCCCCGCCACCGGGTGACGATTGATCCGATCGAGCTGAACGGGGAACCCGGCGTGGTGATCACCCGGGCCAACGGCAGCCCGTACACGCTGACCATCGCCGCGGCGGACGGACGGATCACCGGGATCTACGTGGTCGGCAACCCGGCGAAGCTGCCGCCGCTCGACTGAAACCCGCGCGCCGGCCCGGGTCGGTCAGCCCAGCTCGGGGAACCAGAGCGCGATCTCGCGCTTGGCGCTGTCCGTCGAGTCGGAGGCGTGCACCAGGTTCTCCCGGTTCGACAGCGACAGGTCACCCCGGATGGTGCCGGCGGCGGCCCGGCGGCCGTCGGTCGCGCCGACCAACCCACGGACCACGTCGATGGCCTGGTCGCCGGAGAGCACCAGGGCGACCAGCGGACCGCCGGTCATGAAGTCCTTCAGCGGCGGGTAGAACGCCTTGTCGACGTGCTCGGCGTAGTGCGCGTCGGCGAGCGCGGCGTCCATCGTCCGGTGCGCCATCGCGTCGATCCGCAGCCCCTTGCGCTCGAAGCGGGAGAGGACCTCGCCGACCAGGCCGCGGCGAACCGCGTCGGGCTTGATCAGAACGAGGCTGCGCTCGTCCGGGCTGTTGGACACGCTGGGTTCCTCCTGTACGCGCTGGACGCTCGGGATCGGTACCGTCAGCCTAGCGACCCGGTCCCGGCGCCGGCGCGGCGGCCGGTCTTTCCCCCGGTGGCCGATCCGGCCTAGCCTGGCCCTGACCCCCGGGAGGTCCACTGTGGCGAATGGCGGGAACCGGCCCATCGCGCCGGTACGCAAGCTGATCGGCACGGTGCTGGGCACCGTCGCCACGTTCGTCGTCCTGTTCGGTCTGGGCATGACCAGTTGGGCCATCGTCGCCCTCGGAGTCGCCCTGCTGGTGCTGGCCATCGCGCTGGCGACCGTACGCGGCGGCGGTCGCACGTGGGTCGTCGGCGTCGGGCACGTGCACAGCGCCTCCGAACCGCCCACCCAGTACGCTTTCGGCCGCTGCGAGCTGCAACTGGTGATCGACGCGCCCGGCCTGCCGCCGCGGTCCAAGAAGATCATCGAGCCCCGGGTGCCGGTCTCCAAGTGGCCGTCGCTGGGCCAGACCCTGCCGATCCGGGTCGCGTTGGACGACCAGCGGCACGTCAAGGTCCTCTGGGACGAGGTGCCGACGCACGCCGAGACCGCCGCCGCCGTCGCCGACCTGCCACCCGAGTTCGCCGACGCCGACGCCATGGACGAGCTGCTGATTCAGCAGGACGCGCCACCGTGGGCCGACCGCGCCCCCGACGACGACTTCCGGGACCCGGTCGGTGACCCGTTCCGGGACCCGCTCAGCCCCGACCCCGCACGCGCCGACCCGCTGCGCGACGACCCGGGTGTGCCGCCGGAGGAGCGCGAACCGGTGGTGCTGCACCAGAGCCCGGGTGGTCCGGTCGTGTTGGAGGGCGTCGTCGTCGAACAGCAGCAGGGCGCCGGGCTGCCCCGGCGGGCCACCCCGGCGCCGCGTCCGGCCGCCGAGGAGCGCTTCGACGAGACCTCCGCCGATCGGTACGACAGGCCGGCGGAGGACCCGCTGCGCGCCACCGCGACGCCCACCACGCCCCCCGTCGACGCGCCCGCCGGGTCGCGGGCCGAAACACCACCGGCGCAGCGCACCGGCCCGGTCGCCGAGGACCCGGCGGACCCCCTCGACCTTCCGCTGGACGACCCCTCCACCACCGGGCCGGCCCGGGAGACGGTGACCGACGAGGAGCTGGACGAGGCGATCTTCGGATTCGAGGGCCGCGCGGCCACGGACCCGACCGGGCCGATCAGCGGGGTGGGCCTGACCCTGCTGGTGACCGACCTGTCGAGGTCGCTCGACTTCTACCGGGACGTGCTCGGCTTCACCGAGGTCGACCAGGGCGCCCACAACGCCGTACTCGCCTTCGGGGCGACCCGACTCGTCCTGCGCGAGGTGACCGGGGCGGCGCCCATCAGCCGCCGGTTGGTGCACGTCAACCTCGAGGTGAGCGACATCGAGGCCGCGTACGAGCGGCTTCGCGGCTCCGGGGTGCGGTTCACGTACGCCCCCCGGGTGGTCAACCGGGGCACCAAGCTGGAGGTGTGGGCGGCGGCGTTCCGCGACCCGGACGGCCACGGCGTGGCCCTCACCCAGTGGCGCGAACGCGCCGAAGCCTGAGCCGCCCGCCGGAACGGGGCCGGACGTCAGCCCAGGATGACCCGGCGGACGTGCAACGCGTACGCCCAGACCAGGGCGAAGATGATGCCCAACCCCAGCAACGACCAGTGCAGGAGGCCGCCCAGCAGCAGCAGGCCCTGGAGTACGGTGCCGGCGTGCCACGCCCATTGACGGCGCATCAGGCCGGCGAGGACGACCGCGGCCACGGCCAGCGCCACCACGGCGCCGATCGCCGCGCCGCCGAGGTCACCGCCGACAACCCGGATCGGCTGGATCGCCAGCAGCAGCACCAACGCCTCCAGGCCGAGGGTGCCGGCGCCCAGGCCGCGTACGGCCCGCTCCGGGTCGCGCAGCCCGGAGCGGCGCGGCTGCCCGGCGGTGGGTTCCTCCTCCGCCGGTTGCCCGGCCGGGTGCGGGTCCTGCTCCGGGCCGGTCATCGCTTCAGCAGCCGGCGGGCGTCGGCGACCGTCACCACCGAACCCGTGACCAGCACCCCCACCCCGCTCAGCTCACCGGGGACGTCCTCCTCGGCCAGCGCCACCGCCAGCTCGATCGCGTCCGGCATCTCCTCGGCCGACTCCACCCGGTCCTCGCCGAAGATCTCGACGGCGAGCGCGGCGAGGTCCGCCGTCGCCATCGCCCGGGGCGAGCTGTTGCGGGTGACCACGATCTGGTCGACCACCGGCTCCAGCAACTCCAGCAGGCTCGTCGCGTCCTTGTCGGCGAGGACGCCGAGCACCGCCACCAACTTGCTGAACGCGAACTCCTCCTGGAGGGCGGTAACGGTGGCGGCCATGCCGTGCGGGTTGTGCGCGCCGTCCAGCAGGACGGTCGGCGCGGTACGGACCCGCTCCAGACGACCCGGCGAACTGGCCGACGCGAAGCCCTCCCGGACCGCCTCGATGTCGAGTTGCCGGCGGGCCCCCGCACCCAGGAACGCCTCGACGGCGGCGAGCGCCACAGCGGCGTTCTGCGCCTGGTGGGCGCCGTGCAGCGGAACGAACACGTCGTCGTAGACACCGCCCAGTCCCTGGAGGCTGAGCACCTGACCGCCGACCGCGACCGCCCGGCGCAGCACGCCGAACTCGGCGCCCTCGCGGGCGATGGTGGCGCCGACCTCGGCGCAGCGCTCGAGGATCGGACGCGCGGCCTCCTCCTCCTGCGCCGCCGCGATCACCGTGGCGCCGCTGTGGATGATGCCCGCCTTGGCCAACGCGATGTCCTGGAGGGTGTCACCGAGCCACTCGGTGTGGTCCAGTCCGATCGGGGTGATCACGCAGACCCCGGCCTGGATCACGTTCGTGGCGTCCTCGGCCCCACCGAGGCCGACCTCGACCACGGCGATGTCGACAGGCGCGTCGGCGAACGTGGCGAACGCCAGCGCGGTGGTCATGTCGAAGTACGTCAGTGGCTCGTCCGATCGCGCGTCGACCAGCTCGGCGAGCGGCTTCACCTCCTGGTACACCGCGGCGAACCGCTCCTCGCTCACCGGTTCCCCGTCCAGGCTGATCCGTTCCCGCACGGTCTCCAGGTGCGGGCTGGTGTACCGGCCGGTGTGCAGCCCGAACGCCCGCAACAGCGAGTCGATCATCCGCGCCGTCGAGGTCTTGCCGTTGGTGCCGGTCAGGTGGATCGAGGGGTACGCGCGCTGCGGGCTGCCGAGCAGATCGAGCAGCGACTCGATCCGGTCCAGCTCGAAGACCATGCGGGTGAACCCACGAGCGGCCAGTTCGGCCTCGACGGCGGCGAAATCGGTACGGTCGGTCACGAGGACAGTGTCTCCAGAGCGGCGTCGATCCGGACCAGGTCGGCCTCGGCGGTGGCGAGCCGGTCGCGGATCTTCGCGACCACCGGCTCGGGGGCCTTGCCGATGAAGGCCGGGTTGTCGAGCTTCGCCCGCGCCTGCGCGGCCTCCTTCTCGGCCGCCGCGCGGTCCTTGGTCAGCCGGGCCCGCTCGGCGGCCACGTCGATCGACCCCCGGGTGTCCAACGCGACACCCACCGCGCCGGGCATGGCCAGCGTGGCGCTGGCCTGGAAGTCGTCACCCGCCGGGTCCAGCCGGACCAGCGAACGGATCAGCGGCTCGTGGGCGGCGATGCCCGCGCCGGCCAGCCCGTCCAGGCGCGCGGCCACCCGCTGCGTCGGGCGCAGGCCCTGGTCCGAACGGAACCGACGGATCTCGGTGACCACCCGCTGAAGCGCGACCAGCTCCGCCTCGGCGGCGTCGTCGACGAACGACCGGTCGGCCACCGGCCACGAGGCCGTCTGCACCGTCTCGCCGCCGGTCAGGGCCAGCCACAGCTCCTCGGTGACGAACGGGATGACCGGGTGCAGCAGCCGCAGCAACTGCTCGAGCACGTGCCCGAGCACCCGTCGGCTGGTCTCCGCCCGTTCCCCACCCTCGATCAGCACCGGCTTGCTCAGCTCGACGTACCAGTCGCAGACGTCGTCCCAGGCGAAGTGGTACAGCAGGTCGCAGACCTTGGCGAACTCGTACGCCTCGAACTGCTCGTCGACCTCGGCGGTGACGTGCGCCAGCCGGGACAGGATCCACCTGTCGACGGTGGAGAGCCGCTCGACCGGGGGCAGCTCACCGGTGGTGTGCGCGCCGTTCATCAGGGCGAACCGGGTGGCGTTCCAGAGCTTGTTGCAGAAGTTGCGCGAGCCCTGGCACCACTCCTCGCTGACCGGGACGTCCTGGCCCGGGTTGGCGCCGCGCGCCAGGGTGAACCGGGTGGCGTCGGCGCCGTAGCGGTCGATCCAGTCCAGCGGGTCGACCACGTTGCCGAACGACTTCGACATCTTCTTGCCGAACTGGTCGCGCACCATGCCGTGCAGCGCCACCACGTCGAACGGCGGCCGGCCGTCCATCGCGTAGAGGCCGAACATCATCATCCGGGCCACCCAGAAGAACAGGATGTCGTAGCCCGTGACCAGGACGCTGGTCGGGTAGAACTTCGCCAGGTCCGGGGTCTGCTCCGGCCAGCCGAGGGTGGAGAACGGCCACAGGCCGCTGGAGAACCAGGTGTCCAGGACGTCCTCGTCCTGGTGCCAGCCCGCACCGGTGGGCGGCGTCTCGTCCGGGCCGACGCAGACGATCTCGCCCGCCGGGCCGTACCAGACCGGGATGCGGTGCCCCCACCAGAGCTGGCGGGAGATGCACCAGTCGTGCATGTTGTCGACCCAGGCGAAGTAGCGCTTGGCCAACTCGGCCGGCTCGATGCGGACCCGACCGTCACGCACCGCGTCACCGGCGGCCTGCGCCAGCGGGGCGGTGTTGACGAACCACTGCAACGACAGCCGCGGCTCCACAGTCGTCTTGCAGCGCGAGCAGTGCCCGACCGCGTGCACGTACGGGCGCTTTTCGGCGACGATCCGGCCCTGCTCACGCAGCGCGGCCACGATCGCGGGCCGAGCCTCGAAGCGGTCCAGCCCTTCGAACGGGCCGGGCACGGTGATCACGCCGCGCTCGTCCATCACGGTCAGCGCGGGCAGGTCGTGCCGCTGACCGATCTCGAAGTCGTTCGGGTCGTGGGCGGGCGTCACCTTGACCATGCCGGTGCCGAAGGACGGGTCGACGTGCGCGTCAGCGACGATCGGGATCCGCCGGCCGGTGAGCGGCAGCTCGACCTCGGTGCCGATCAGGTGCTGGTAACGCTCGTCGTCCGGGTGGACCGCCACCGCCGTGTCGCCGAGCATCGTCTCGGCCCGCGTGGTGGCCACCACGACCTCGTCGCTGTAGCGGATGGAAACCAGCTCACCGTCGTCGTCGGTGTGCTCGACCTCGATGTCGGAAAGGGCCGTCAGGCAACGCGGGCACCAGTTGATGATCCGGTTGGCGCGGTAGATCAGGCCGTCGTCGAAGAGCTTCTTGAAGATCGTCTGGACGGCGCGGGTCAACCCCTCGTCCATGGTGAAGCGCTCACGGTCCCAGTCGACGGAGTCGCCGAGCCGGCGCATCTGGCCGAGGATGGCGCCGCCGGACTCGGACTTCCACTGCCAGACCCGCTCGACGAACTTCTCCCGACCGAGGTCGTGCCGGGACAACCCCTCGGCGGCGAGCTGGCGCTCGACCAGGTTCTGGGTGGCGATGCCGGCGTGGTCCATGCCCGGCAGCCACAGCGCCTCGAAGCCCTGCATCCGCTTACGCCGGGTCAACGCGTCCATGAGGGTGTGCTCGAACGCGTGGCCCATGTGCAGCGAGCCGGTGACGTTCGGCGGCGGGATGACGATGGTGAAGGGGGCCTTCTCGCTGTCGGCGGAGGCCCGGAAGTGCCCAGCGGCTACCCACTGCTCGTACCGTCGCTGCTCTACCTCGCCGGGCTGATACTGGCCGGCCAGGGTCGGGGCGTCGGGGCGTCGGGTATCCAGTCTCTCGGTCACCCGACAAGTCTACGAAGGGCTTCCGCGGACCTGACGTGCGCCACCTCTCGTTCGCGTACGGTGTCGGCTATGTCCGACGCACATCTCACCGAGCGGTCGCCGCACGGCGGTCGCGAGCCGGTCGAGCTGACCGAAGAGCCGATCCAGCTGAGCACCCGGGACTCCGGGGGCGATTCCGACGAGCAGTCGGCCGGCTGGTCCCGGCGACGCAAGATCGGTTGGACGGTCGCGCTGGTGGTCGGCCTGGCCGGCGCCGCGGTGCTGGGCGTCGGCGGCTGGCGGGTCGCCCAGCAGAAGGACACCGAGCTGACCTCGCCCGAGCAGGTCGCGGGGCTGACCAGGGACGACAGCGAGCGGGCGAAGAGCACTGCCGACTACCTGCGCAGCGGCCTGGCGGCGAACATCGAGTTGGACCGGAGCTTCGGCACCGTCTACCGCGACCCGGCCGACGACAAACGCTCGGTGCTCATCTTCGGCGGCACCACACTGCTCTGGCAGCCGGAGCGCGACCTGGACAGCCTCTTCCGTCTCATGTCGGACGAGACCGGTGCGGTGAACGGCCTCCGCGAGCTGCCCGCGGGCGACCTCGGCGGCGTGCTGAAGTGCGGCAACACCAGCGGCGAGGGCGGTGACTTCGCGGTGTGCGGCTGGGCCGACCACGGCAGCGTGGTCATGGCGATGTTCCCGGGCCGGTCCCTCGACGACGCCGGCGGCCTGCTCCGCAACCTTCGCGACGGCATGCAGACCCGAGGCTGACCCTGCTCTCCCTGCTCTGACACGTGTCCCGGTCCCCACGACCCCGGCAGCCGACCCAGGTCCCCGCGATATCGGGGCAACCCGGCACCCGGGTAAGGCCGACATTCGGCCACGCCCGTTGATCGACTCGGACTTCATGAACTCGGGGCATCTCGGCACCCGGGTAGGGCCGACGTCCGGGCACGGCCCCGCTGATCGACTCGGGTTTCGTGAACTCGGGTCATCCCGGTGCTCGGGTAGGGCCGACATTCGGCCACGCCCCCGTTGATCGACTCGGACTTCATGAACTCGGGGCATCCCGGCGCTCGGGTAGGGCCGACATCCGCGCAGCCCGAGGTTGGCCACGCGGGTTTCGTGAACTCGGGGCGTCCCGGTGCTCGGGTAGGGCTGACTTCCGGCCAGGCCCCGGTGATCGACTCGGGTTTCGTGAACTTGGGGCATCCCGATGGCCGGGTAGGGCCGACGTCCGGGCACACCCCCTGGTGATCGACTCGGGTTTTGTGAAGTCGGGGCATTCCGGGGCTTGGGTAGGGCCAACCTGCGGGTACGCCTGCGTTGAATCGGCCCCCGGTTACCGGGCTGCCGGCATATCGGGGCTACCCACCGACCGGATACCCCCGATAGCACGAAACCCGGGGGTCGATCACCGCCCCTCAACCCCCGCCAGCCGTCAAGGCAGCCCTTCAGTAGCCGCGGTGCGGCCTACAAGGCAGCCCCGCAGGGGGGTCGGGAAACGCGAATAAGCCCACCCCGTTTACGGGGTGGGCTTATTCGGAAGATTGTCCGGCGGCGTCCTACTCTCCCACACCCTCACAAGTGCAGTACCATCGGCGCTGGAGGGCTTAGCTTCCGGGTTCGGAATGTAACCGGGCGTTTCCCCTCCGCCATGACCGCCGTAACACTATGAACATATCAAACAACCCACGGCATGATCACACGGGTGTTCGCTCGTTCAGAGTTGCACAGTGGACGCGTAGCAGCTTAGTAGTCAAGTCCTCGGCCTATTAGTACCGGTCAACTGAACCCGTTACCGGGCTTACATTTCCGGCCTATCAACCCAGTCGTCTAGCTGGGGGCCTTACCCCACCAAAAGTGGGTGGGATACCTCATCTTGAAGCAGGCTTCCCGCTTAGATGCTTTCAGCGGTTATCCCTTCCGAACGTAGCTAACCAGCCGTGCCCTTGGCAGAACAACTGGCACACCAGAGGTTCGTCCGTCCCGGTCCTCTCGTACTAGGGACAGCCCTTCTCAAGTATCCTACGCGCACGGCGGATAGGGACCGAACTGTCTCACGACGTTCTAAACCCAGCTCGCGTACCGCTTTAATGGGCGAACAGCCCAACCCTTGGGACCTGCTACAGCCCCAGGATGCGACGAGCCGACATCGAGGTGCCAAACCATCCCGTCGATATGGACTCTTGGGGAAGATCAGCCTGTTATCCCCGGGGTACCTTTTATCCGTTGAGCGACACCGCTTCCACTCGCAAGTGCCGGATCACTAGTCCCGACTTTCGTCCCTGCTCGACCTGTCAGTCTCACAGTCAAGCTCCCTTGTGTACTTGCACTCAACACCTGATTGCCAACCAGGCTGAGGGAACCTTTGGGCGCCTCCGTTACCCTTTAGGAGGCAACCGCCCCAGTTAAACTACCCACCAGACACTGTCCCTGAACCGGATAACGGTCCGAAGTTAGATACCCAAATCAACCAGAGTGGTATTTCAAGATTGCCTCCACCCATACTGGCGTATGAGCTTCACCGGCTCCCACCTATCCTACACAAGCTAACTCAAGTACCAATGTCAAGCTATAGTAAAGGTCCCGGGGTCTTTCCGTCCTGCCGCGCGTAACGAGCATCTTTACTCGTACTGCAATTTCGCCGGGCCTGTGGTTGAGACAGTGGGGAAGTCGTTACGCCATTCGTGCAGGTCGGAACTTACCCGACAAGGAATTTCGCTACCTTAGGATGGTTATAGTTACCACCGCCGTTTACTGGCGCTTAAGTTCTCCGCTTCGCCCCCAAAGGAGCTAACAGGTCCCCTTAACGTTCCAGCACCGGGCAGGCGTCAGTCCATATACATCGAATTACTTCTTCGCATGGACCTGTGTTTTTAGTAAACAGTCGCTTCCCCCTGCTCTCTGCGGCCATACAACGCTCCACCCGCGCGGGGCTTCACGTCTCCGGCCCCCCTTCTCCCTAAGTTACGGGGGCAATTTGCCGAGTTCCTTAACCACAGTTCGCCCGATCGCCTCGGTATTCTCTACCTGACCACCTGTGTCGGTTTGGGGTACGGGCCGCTCAGAACTCGCTAGAGGCTTTTCTCGGCAGCATAGGATCACTGACTTCACCTGAATCGGCTCGGCATCACGTCTCAGCCTTCATGTGTTGCGGATTTGCCTACAACACGGCCTACACGCTTACCCCGGCACAACCACCGGCCGGGCTCAGCTACCTTCCTGCGTCACCCCATCGCTTGACTACTACCCGCCAGGTTCCCACGCTCCCCAACATCAACCCGAAGGTATCCGTCAGTTTGGGTGGTTAGCACAACGAGGTTCATCAGGGACGCTCTTTCGCGGGTACGGGAATATCAACCCGTTGTCCATCGACTACGCCTCTCGGCCTCGCCTTAGGTCCCGACTCACCCAGGGCGGATTAGCCTGGCCCTGGAACCCTTGGTCATCCGGCGGAAGGGTTTCTCACCCTTCTTTCGCTACTCATGCCTGCATTCTCACTCGTGCCGCGTCCACAACTGGGTCACCCCGCTGCTTCACCCCCGGCACGACGCTCCCCTACCCATCCACACACCTGCACGCACCATCAAGGGCACGCGAAGTTAAAATGTGAA